>JBCCDG010000012.1:0-51147 GCA_039030915.1 Pseudomonadota bacterium
CCACCGCGACATCGACCTGCCGCAGCTTCGCGACAATCTCCTCGGGCTTGTGTCTCTTTCTCGGCATGGATCCTCCTCGTCGGCCGAACCGACATTACGGGTGGATCCGTTTCAGGGGGGAAGGCCACTCGCATGTCGCCTTACAGGTGTGAGGCGCCCCCGCTCAGCCCAGAGGTTCGCGACCGCCCCATCTGCCGGAGGTGTCGAGCACGACAAAGCGGGCGAAGAGCTCCTCGCTGAACCAGTCGCCCGCGCGCACGGCGGCGATGGCGGTGCGATGGCCCTCGCCACCGTAGGCGAAGGCGCGCATGACCTCCGCGCTCTGCCAGACGCTGAAGGTCACTTGATGCAGGAGCGGCACCTCGCCCATTCCCATCCGGAAGAGCATGCCCGGCCCCGCGGCGATCTGGCGGTTGATGGCCGGCACCCGGCGCCAGAAGGCGGGGGCGTAGCGAGGCTTGACGGTCGCGCGGGTCAGGACGGCGAGCGGCAGGCCGGCGGGCGCCTCGACGGCGCACTCGAACGGTGCGACGCCGCCCCAACGCCCCGTAGCCGTGAGCGGCAGCATGGTGAGCGTGCAGTGCTCGGCGGCGCGGGCAGCGCGGGCGGAGAAGGGATCGGCTGTGAGCCCCGCGCGCGCGGCCTTGCGGTCTTCCCAGGCAGCGAGAACGGTCCAGACCGCGGTGTTGGGCGCCGGGTCGAAGCCCTCGCCCGTGCCTGTGCCCATCATCCGGGCGAAGCCGCAACCGGGCAGGCGTGCGAGCGCCCGGGAGCCCAACGCCATCGAGCCTAGCTGACGCAGCCGCGCGAGCGGCCGCTCGAAGCGGTAGCAGGTGAGGGTCACCACCTGGGCGCCCGCGCGATGCCCTGTGCGTGCCGCGGGGGCCGGGTACACGATGCGGCTCCGCGGTGCGGTTGCTGCACCGGCCGTGGCTGTGGGCTGGTCGAGCGGGGGGGCATTCATCGCCGACAGCCCCCTTCCTCGGTGCCTTACTGTGCAGCGCGCGGCATCCGGGCGAGCTTGCACTCCTCCCAGAGCGACGACAGCGCTTCGGTCAGCCGGTCGATGTCGTCGGGCGTGTGGAGGGGGCCCGGGGTGAAGCGCAGTCGCTCCGTTCCGCGCGGCACGGTGGGGTAGTTGATCGGCTGGACGTAGATGCCCCATTCGTCAAGGAGCCGGTCCGAGAGCCACTTGCACTTGACCGGGTCGCCGACCATCACCGGCACGATGTGGCTGGGGTTCGGCTGATGGGGGATGCCGATCTGGTCCAGCCGCTCGCGCAGCACCGTGACGTTGTGCTGCTGCAGCTCCCGCTCCTCGCTGCTCTCCTTGAGATGGCGGATTGCGGTGGCGGCGCCGGCGGCGACCGACGGGGGCAGGGCGGTGGTGAAGATGAAGCCCGAGGCGTAGCTGCGCACGAAGTCGCAGAGTGCGGCGGAGGCCGCGATGTAGCCACCCATGACACCGAAGGCCTTGCCGAGCGTTCCCTCGATCACGGTGATGCGGTCCATGAGCCCGTCACGCTCGGCCACACCGCCGCCGCGGGGACCGTACATGCCGACGGCGTGCACTTCGTCGATATAGGAGAGGGCGCCGTGCTTTTCACAGACATCGAGGATCTCGGCGATGGGCGCGATGTCCCCGTCCATCGAATAGACGCTCTCGAAGGCGACGATCTTTGGGCGTCCGGGCGCGATGGCGGCGAGCTTAGCGTCGAGGTCCTCGGGGTCGTTGTGCTTCCAGATCTGCTTCTCGGCGCGGCTGTGGCGGATGCCCTCGATCATCGAGGCGTGGTTGAGCGCGTCCGAGAGGATGACGGCACCCGGCATCTGCGAGCCGAGGGTGCCGAGGGCTGCCCAGTTCGAGACGTAGCCGGACGTGAAGAGGAGGGCCGCTTCCTTGCCATGGAGGTCCGCGAGCTCCCGCTCCAGCGTCACGTGGTGGATGTTCGTGCCAGAGATGTTGCGCGTGCCACCCGCACCGGCGCCGCACTGGTCGATCGCATCCTTCATCGCGCCCATGACGGCGGGGTTCTGGCCCATGCCGAGATAGTCGTTAGAGCACCAGACGGTCACGTCCCGCCGGTTCGACGTCGTGCCGTGGCGCGTGGCGCGCGGGAACTGGCCCTGGTGGCGCTCCAGCTCGCAGAAGACGCGGTAGCGGCCTTCGTCGTGTAGGTCGTCGATGCGGGCCTTGAAGAAAGCTTCGTAATCCATGGGTCCCAGGGCTCCTTGGTCAGGCGGGCTTCGGGCTGGCCGTGCCGCCCTTCTCGTTACTGGCGCCTCTTTTGGTGCCAGGTAAATATGCCCGGCGCGCGCCGATGGCGCCAGTGCCGGACGCTTTGCCGCGGCGATCCGCGGCGGTCTCTTCGCCACCCTGCGCGAGGGGGGGCGCGGGCGTGGTCTCGCGCTCGAGGAACCAGCGCCAGAGCGCGCTCTCGCGCACGGGCAGGATCAGGAACCAGTGCTCCGCAATGCCGAGGACGAGGAGCGTCCAGAAGAGGGCGTAGGCGGTGGCATGGAAGGGATCGAGCGCGGGGCTGGCCGCGCGCCAGGCGACGAGGGTCGCGAGCGCCGTGGCCGCCGTGATGGTGATCGGCAGGAGGGCCGTGAAGGGCCGGATGCGGAAATAGCTTTCCAGATGCGCCAGCGGCCGCGGCAGGAGCGCGGTTGGCGGATAGGGCACGCCGAGAAAGAGGTTGAGCTTGGCCGACACCCGCAGACCCATGAGGAGCGCGAAGCTCCAGGCGCCGGTCTGGTTCGGCGCACCCCAGGCGAGGGCGACGAGGGCGGCGCCTACGGCGAGGATGGCGAACTCGTGCCAGAGGAGCGTGCCGAGCGCGAGGCGGAACCTACGAAGCCCCGTGGCCCCGGGCGGGCAGGGGCGGGTGACGGGACCGGTGACGATGCCGGTCAGAAAGGTCAGCTCCACAAAGCCCCAGGCGCCGAGCCCGCAGAGGAAGGAGAGATAGGCGGCCTCGACCGTGGCCGAGCCCGAAAGCGCAGCGGAGCCCGCGAGCGAGGCCACAAGAAGCGCGAAGGCCCCCGCGAGGACCATGGCCTTGCCCCGCGCCCCACCCATGCCGGCGCCTATCCGGGCGAGCCAGATGAGCGCGCCGGTGCTGAACCACCACAAAAAGAGGGCGGCCAGCACGGCGAGAAGGGCGGGGGAGACCATGGTCATCGCAAGATCGGCCTCACCAGACCGGCTCGAGACGCACATCCTCCGGCAGCCGGTTCTCCTTCACCGGACGGAGATACATGCGCGCGAAGATCGCCGCGGCACGAAGGCCAAGACCGGCACGGCGCACGGCCCCGAGCGGCCCCTTGCAGGCCGCCATCTTCGCATTGACCGCGGCCAGACGGTCGCAATCGGCATAGAACGCATCCGAAAGGTCGATCTCGATCGGGAAGCACTGCTTCGAGATCTCGGAGGTCAGCGCGATGACCTTTCGGTCGTAGTCGTCGATATCGACGCCCAGCGCCTTGTGGAAGGCGGGACGCATGTGGTCGCGGATCCACATCGTCGAGAAGACCGCGATGAGGAAGAAGCGGATCCAGAGCTTGTTGGTGCCCTGCGTCAGCTTCGGGTCCGCCCGCATCAGAAGGGCGAACGCCTCACCGTGCCGGAACTCGTCGTTGCACCACTCCTTGAACCACTTGAAGATCGGGTGGAAGCGCTGCTCCGGGTTCTTCTCGAGATGGCGGAATATCGTGATGTACCGCGCGTACCCGATCTTCTCCGACAGATAGGTCGCGTAGTAGATGAACTTCGGCCGGAAGTAGGTGTACTTCTTCGTGCGCGTCAGGAAGCCGAGATTGACCCCGATATTGGCCTCCTTGAGCGCGTCGTTGATGAAACCGGCATGGCGGGCCTCGTCACGGCTCATGTAGCTGAAGAGCTCGCAGATATCCTTGTTGGAACCGCGGCGCTTCATCTCCTTGTAGAGAACGCAGCCTGAGAACTCCGCTGTGAGCGAGCTCACCAGGAAGTCTATGAACTCGACGCGAAGCTCAGGATCGAGCGCGTCGAAATCGATCTCGTCCCACTCTGCGTTCTTCTTGAAATGGCCCTTGTTGGGGTCCGACTTCATCTCCGCGAGGAGCTTGTCCCAGTCGCCGCGCACCGGTTCGACATCGGTCGCATCCAGCGCCTCGAAATCCGTGGTGTAGAAGCGCGGATTGAGGAGCGTCGTTTCCTGCGCCATCCGCGTCGTGTCGTTGACGTCCGCGAACTCCCCCTGGATTTCGCGCGCGACGACCTCGCCGGAGCTCATGTCCTTGTTGTGAGCGTTCATGACAGCGCCTCCTCGGAGAACGAGAATTCCAAGAGTTCCATGTATTCGAGATCGCCGGTAGCCTTAGTCCACATCCGCTCCAGCGCATGGGCGCGGGTGACGGTGGCGCGGCGCTCAAAGGACTGGACCTCGCCATAGGGCACTTCGATCGGCCGGCCGTGGACCAGCACCTCGTCGCCCGGAGCGAGCTTGACGCTCTCGGGCAGTTCCACATGGGCCTCGAGGCTGTCGAAGGTGTTGGTCACGATCACCTTGCAGTCCACCTCGAGCCGCTCGCGCGACAGAAGCTTCATTGTTTCCCAGATCCTCTTCTTCTTTTTCGGACGGCCCGTTCAGAGGAGGGCCGCAAAAGCCTCGGCATTGTCGACGCCGAAGGCATTGATGTCGATCACTTGTCCGGTAATCGGATCGGCGAGGGCAACGCGGCCGTCCGCATGCGCGGTCAGCTTGAAGGGCGCATCCATGCCCCGACCCTGCTTCGAGCGCTCGAAGGCTACGACGCGTTCGATGCCGCGGAGGAACCCGCCCTCCTCGGGGCTGAGATCGACGATGATCGCGCCGGTCTCTGCGTCGCGGATGATGACGCCACCGCTGGTGTCGGGATTGTCGCGGAAGGCGATGAAGCGCTCCGCGATGACGGCCGCGCTGGTCACGGCGCCCGAAGGGAGGCGCTCACGCGTGAAGCTGGCCCAGGCTGTGAGCAGGAGCGTGCCGATCATTATGGCCGCCCCGATGCCGGCGGCCCAGTCAGGAATTATCTCGCCGTTCCTGTGAAGCGGCAGCTTGGTGTGCGTGTCGGACATCCTGGACTCACTCCGCCGGGGTGATGGTCATGCCGCCGAGGGGCGCTGTCGGGGCAGGGCGAGGGGCGCTGGCTGCTTCCTCGGCCGTCTCGAGCCGCCGCGCCTGTTCGGCCTGCAGCGCCTCCGCCATGATACGGCCCACGCGCTCCCCTTCCGGAACCGCGCGCAGCATCGGCTTCGGCCTCACCCACGCCCAGGGCTTGCTGTTGGGCCAGATATGCCAGATGCCGAGCGAATGCTCGCCCGAGAGGCCGATGACGAGATCCGCCGTTCCGTCCCGCCGGGTGGCCATGTCGAGGCTACCGATCTGCGTGAAGGGCAGGTTGACCGAGAGGTCCATCGCCAGCCCGAAGCGCAGCACCACGCGCCGGTTGGTGATGGTGTAGATGGTCTGGCGCGCGGTGGCCCAGGCGATGAAGGCGAGAACGCAGAGTGCCACCAGCACCAGTGCGCCCTGGATGAGGAGCGTTCCCGTCACCTCCGCCACAGTGAGCCGCCCGCTGATGAGCCCGGCGAGGTTCCAGGCCAGCACGAGGCCGAACCAGCCCGCCACGAGCCGCGTGGAGAAGCCCCTGAGCGCGAGCGCCTGCCATGACGGCGAGCCCTGCCACAGGATGCGCTCGCCCTTGGGCAGAAGCGCGGGGAGCCCCCGGATCGGTTCGGGCCTGAAATCGTCGTCATGGGGCATGGCCGCCTCCGGCAGACTATGGCGCTTGGCGCCGGTATCGCTTCCCGGGGCGAGGAGCCGCCCCGGCGGTCTGTATGGGCCCGCTCAGAGGAGCGGTTCGGTCCGCGCGGTCGTCGCGTAAAGAGTGCCGCCCGTGAAATAGGCCATCACCTTGTCTTCCTCGCGGAGCGTGATTTCGTCGGCCTTGGCGATCGAGGGCGCGCGCAGAAATTGCTCGGAGGTGACGGAGCGGACCTGCACGATGCCGTCCTGTCCGACCACGCGGCTGAGGTTGAAGGGCACGAGCTTCATGCCCGCCGATGTCTCGACCTCGAAGTAGCGGATGATCTGCTCGGCGCGGTCCACCCAGATCTCGGCCACCGTGCCCGGGCTCTCACCGTCGCAGCAGACGACCTTGAAGCCGCGGGGGTCGCTGTCCTGCGCTGCCACCGTGAACTCGTCGTCGAAGCGCATCGGGCGGATGCGCGGTTCGCCCGCATGGTTGCGATCCGGCCATTCGGGGCGGAGCGTGTACGCGGCCGGGCCCACGCCGTCGACCAGCGGATCGCCCGTCGGAGCGATCGGCGCGCCCGTGAAGGCATTCGTCGGCTCGGCCTTCAGCTCATACTCGTTGGGCGGCTCCGGCACGGTGATCGTGCTGCCGTCGCGGCGCAGGAAGGTCTTGGGCGAGGGGAAGGGGAAGATGAACGCCTTCGAGATCGGCTTGCCGTCCTTCTCCGAGAGCGTCGGGTAACCTTCGCGCATGCTCTCACGCGTGAGATAGACAACCAGAAGCGCGAAGAACGCCCAGAAGGCGTAGAGCGCGACCTGAGCCGCATCGATGGTGCCGACGATATAGTTCTCCATGGGTGCCTCCCTGGGCTCTCAAGCGGGGAATTCGGTCAGGCCGAACTCCCCGGGGGAACGGGCCCGCCCGGTGCCGCGGCGGCGGACGAGGGGGCCGATGGCGACGAGAGCGGCGAAGAGCAAGCCGATCTCGAGGTGGTAGACGACGCCGTATCCGGCGGCGGCGTCCGAGAAGGCGGGGCCAAGGCTACCGGCTTCGGCGAGTGCTGCGACAGCATCGCGGATGAGCCCGCCGAGTGCGATGGCGACGCCCGCGGCCGTGGCCTGCACCGCCCCCCAGGCGCCGAGGGCGAGGCCGGCGGAGCCCGCGCCCTCGCTATCGGTGCGCGCAAGGTCCATGGCGGCGGTGAGGGTGCCGACGGCGAAGAGCCCGGCGCCGAGCCCGATCATGAAGGAGCCCGCGCGGAAGAGCATCGCCGACCCGAGCGGGGCTGCGAAGATCACCGCAGAGAAGGCGAAGACGCCGACCACGGCGCCCCAGGCGGCGATGCGGCAGGGGTCGCCCGAGCGGCCGAGCCAGCGGGCGGCCCAGGCGAAACCCACGAGCGAGCCGATCGCGAAGATCGCGGTCAGCAGCGTCGTGGCGCTGACGCTGAGCCCCAGCACCTCGCCGCCATAGGGCTCGAGCAGGATATCCTGCATCGTGAAGCCTGCGGTCCCGAGGCCGGTGGCGACGAGGAGCCGCCCGGCGCGCCCGCCCGCGACGAAATCCGCCCAGGCCGCGGCAAAGGGCGGGCGCGGCGCCTTGCTGCGCGTCAGATGCGGCTTCAGCACCTCCTGCTTCCAGAGCGCCACGAGGTTGAGAAGGAGCGTCACAACCGCCGCGCCCTGGACCACGCGGATGAGCGTGAGCTGGCTGAAGTCGCGGAGGAGCCAGCCGAAGACGGCCGCGCTGCCCGCCATGCCGACCAACAGCATCACGTAGAGAAGGGCGACGACGCGCGGCCGCGTCTCGGCCGGTGCGAGGTCCGTGGCGAGCGCGAGCCCCGCTGTCTGAACCGTGTGAAGCCCCGCGCCGGTCATGAAGAAGGCCAGCGCCGCTGCGACAGGCCCGACCCAGTAGGGCCCCGTTGTGTCGCCCGACAGAAGGATAAGGGCGAAGGGCATGATCGCGAGGCCGCCCCATTGCAGAAGCGTGCCCCACCAGAGATAGGGGATGCGCCGCCAGCCGAGGGCGCTGCGATGGGTGTCCGACCGGTGGCCGACCAGCGCGCGGAACGGCGCGAAGAGCACGGGTAGCGCCACCATCGCGGCGACCAGCCACGCCGAAAGCCCCATCTCCACGATCATCACGCGATTGAGCGTGCCCGCCAGCAGCACCAACCCCATACCCACCGACACCTGGAAGAGCGAGAGGCGGAGGAGCTTGGGCAGCGGCAGCTCCGCACTCGCCGCATCGGCGAACGGCATGTAGCGCCGGCTGAAGCCGACGAAGGGATTGATGAGCTGGCGAAGGGCGCTCATGAGGCTGTCACCTCCAGCGCTTCGGAGATGTAGAAGCCGCGATGCACTCGGTGGAGCCGCCCGGGGCACAGGCCCTTCGCACCGAGGTGCGAAGCGATGCGTCTGCGCGGTACGGGCTCGATCCGGGGGCTGCGGTCGGATTTCGGGAAGACGGAGCCTGCGACATGCATGGCCGCGAGGAGCGGCGTGCGCGGCGCGTAGGTGAAGAGGAGGCCGTGCGTCGCGCGCTCCGCGAGGCGGAGGACCGCGTCCACCATGTCCTGCTGGCGATAGTGGATCAGGCTGTCCATCGCCACGATATGATCGAAGTGGCCGAGGGCAGGGGCCAGCATGTCGCCTGCATGCCAGGTGATGCGGGCCGCGGCCTCCGGCGTGAGCGTCTCGGCCGCACGCGCGGCGGCGACATCGACGAGATTGGCTGCGACGTCTACTGCCACCACCTCCGCACCGCGGGCGGCGAGGCGCATGGAGAGCGTGCCCGTTCCGCAGCCGGCATCTAGGATGCGCGCGCCGGTCAGATCCTCGGCCAGCCAGCCCGACAGCGTATCCGCCATTTCCGCCCGCCCTGCGCGCACGGTGGCACGGATGCGGGAGACGGGCGCGTCGGAGGTCAGGCGCTTCCAGGTTTCCGCCGCCGTGCGGTCGAAATAGTCTGTCAGCTCCGCGCGGCGGCTCCGGTAGCTCTGGCTGTGATCGCTCAGGCTCATGACGCCTCCCTCAGTCGAAGCCCAGGAGTTCGAAGATCTCCCGGTCCTTCATCGGCGCGGGCGCCAGCGGGTCGGTACCGGCCCAGAGCGTCTCGGCCAGCTTGATGTACTCGGCCTGCACCGGGATCACGTCGTCGTCGCTCATCTCGAAGAGCGTGCATTTCTTGAGGCGGCTGCGGCGGATGGCGTCGAGGTCAGGCAGGTGCGCAAGGCGCTTGAAGCCCACCTGGTCGCAGTAGCGGTCGACCTGCTCCGTCTCGCGCGAACGGTTGGCGACGCAGCCGGCGAGGCGGACGGTGTAGTTCTTCGACTTCGCCTGCACCGCCGCCACGATCCTGTTCATGGCGTAGATCGAGTCGAAGTCGTTGGCCGTGACGATCAGCGCCCGGTCGGCATGCTGGAGGGGAGCGGCGAAACCCCCGCAGACCACATCGCCCAGCACGTCGAAGATCACGACGTCCGTGTCCTCTAGGAGGTGGTGTTCCTTGAGGAGCCGCACCGTCTGGCCGACCACATAACCGCCACAGCCAGTGCCCGCGGGCGGGCCGCCGGCCTCGACGCACATGACGCCGTTGTAGCCCTCGTAGACGAAGTCCTCCGCCCGGAGCTCTTCGGTATGGAAATCAACGCTTTCGAGCGCGTCGATCACCGTGGGCACGAGGCACTTCGTGAGCGTGAAGGTGCTGTCGTGCTTTGGATCGCAGCCGATTTGCAGCACCCGCTTGCCGAGCTTCGAAAAGGCGGCGGAGAGGTTGGAGGAGGTTGTCGACTTCCCGATACCGCCCTTGCCATAGACCGAGAAGACCTTCGCCCCCTCGATCTTCATCTTGGGGTCCATGTGGCTCTGCACCGAGCCTTCACCGTCCCCCTTCAGACGGGGCCGGCGGGCGACGATGGCAGGCGGTTCTCCGAGCGGGCTCATGGGCGTTCCTTTAGGTCGTGATACCCTCGAGGCGATCCTCGAGTTCGTCGCTGGCGGCGTGGAGGGCCGCGAGGGTTTCTGCGTCGGGCTGCCAGTAGTCACGCTCATGCGCCTCGATCAGGCGGCTGGCGAGGCGGGCGCTGGCTTTCGGGTTGAGCGTGGCGAGGCGGCGGCGCATCGCCTCGTCGAGCACAAAGGTCTCGGCCGTGCGCTGATAGACCCAGGGCTCCACCGCGCCGGTGGTGGCGGACCAACCGACGGTGTTGGTGATGCTTGCCTCGATCTGGCGCACGCCTTCGGACCCATGGGCGAGCATGCCTTCGAACCACTTTGGGTTCAGCGTTCGGGTCCGGGTCTCGAGCGCTACCTGTTCCGAGAGGGTGCGAACCTTGCCCTCGCCCTTGGTCTGGTCGCCGATATAGACGGGGACCTGCTTACCGCCGCGGGCGCGCTTCACCGCACGGCCGATGCCGCCCAGCGTGTCGAAGTAGTGGTCGATCGTGGTGACCCCTAGTTCCACGCTGTCGAGCGTCTGGTATGCGAGGTCCACGCCGGTCAGCATCTCCGCGAGATGGTTGGGCCGCTTCATCGGCTTGCCGTCCGCGCCATAGGCGAAGCATTTGCGTGCGGCATAGGCATCGGCCAGCTCGTCCTCGTCGGTCCAGAGGCCGCTGTCGATAAGCTGGTTGACGTTGGAGCCGTAGGCGCCGTCGGCGTTCGAGAAGACCCGCAGCGCGGCTTCCTCCAGCTTGCAGCCGGTCCGCGCCATGAGCGCACGGGTCTCCGCGCGGATGAAGTTCATCTCCTCCGGCTCGTCCGCCGCAGCCGCTTTCTGACAGGCCTCCGCCAATACTTTGACCTGAAGGGGCAGGAGGTCGCGGAAGATGCCGGAGAGGGTCAGCATAACATCGACACGGGGACGGCCGAGGGTTTCCAGCGGGATGAGCGAGGCACCGCAGACGCGGCCGTAGCTGTCCCGCCGGGGCTCGGCACCGAGAAGGGCGAGCGCCTGCGCCATCGGCCCCCCCTCCTGCTTGATCGTGTCTGTGCCCCAGAGCACCAGGGCGACACGGCGGGGCAAGGCGCCATTGTCGTCGATATGACGAGCGAGGAGCTTCTCGGTCTGTCGCGTACCCTCTGCCATCGCGAAGGCGGAGGGGATGCGGAAGGGATCGAAGCCGTGGAGGTTGCGCCCCGTTGGCAGGACCTCCGACGTGCGGATAAGATCTCCGCCCGGCGCCGGCCGGATATAGCGGCCCTCCAGCGCACGCAGAAGTGCGGGGATTTCGTGGTCTTCCGACAGAAGCTTCGCGGCCCGGGCCAGCGTATCGAAGGCATCGCGCGTTTCGGGAATGTGAGGCAGGCCCGAGAGGGCAAGGCTTTCGGCGCCCGTGCCGCCCATGGCCAGCCGCTCGAGCGCGGGGCGCGCAGGTTCCAGCCCGTGCCCGGCATCCGCCATGACGCCGAGGAGATCGGCCCGCTCCTCCAGCGACGGGGGGCGACCGACCACATGGAGCCCGTGGGGGATGAGCGTCGTCTCGAACTCGTTGAGTGCGACGAGCAGGGCGGGGATGCGCGCCACCGCATCGGCCTGGGTCCAGACCGGATCGGGTGCGCACAGGTCGAGCGCGGCCGCCTCAGCTTGGACCTGCTCGGCCAGCCGCTCCCGTGTCTCCGCGGCCATCGCATCGTCGCTGCGCCAGCGCTCCAGCGAGGCGCGCAGATCCGCGAGGCCCTTGTAGAGCCCGGCATGCGCGACGGGCGGCGTCAGATAGCTGATCAGCGTCGCGCCTGAGCGGCGGCGGGCGATCGCGCCTTCCGAAGGGTTGTTGGAGGCGTAGAGATAGAGGTTCGGCATGTCGCCGATCAGTCTGTCCGGCCAGGAGGTGGCGGACTGCCCCGCCTGCTTGCCTGGCATGAACTCCAGGGCGCCATGGGTACCGAAATGCAGGAGAGCATCTGCGCCGAAGTCCCTGTCGATCCAGCGATAAAATGCGCTGAAGGCGTGCGTCGGCGCAAAGCCGCCCTCGAAGAGCAGGCGCATCGGATCGCCCTCCCACCCGAAGGAGGGTTGGATGCCGATGAAGACGTTTCCGAAGCGGGCGCCGAGGATCTGGAGGTTGTGTCCGTCCGTGTTGTGCCGGCCGGGCGCAGGGCCCCAGACAGCTTCGATCTCGGCGAGATGCGGCTCCTCCGCCACATGGGTGTCTGCCGGAATGCGCGCGGCGATGGCCGCCTCGGTCCCGTCCTCCTCCGGCCGGCCGAGGACGGCGTCGCGCAGCGCCTCGATGCTATCGGGCGCCTTCAAAGCGTATCCGGCATCTTCAAGCGATTTCAGTGTGTTGTGGAGGCTTTCCCACACCGCAAGGTAAGCAGCGGAGCCTGTCGCGCCCGCGTTCGGGGGGAAGTTGAAGAGAATGATTGCGAGTTTTCGCTCCTCAACCCGCCGCTGGCGCAGCGCCACCAGCCGCGCTGCACGGGCGGCGAGGCGCTGGGTCCGCTCCCTGCAGGCATGCATGTCTCGCGCCGTTGCCGCCTCAAAGATGCAATGCCGGCCGCACCCCTGGCAGGGTAGGCCGGCGCCATCGGACCGGCCGCCATAGACCATCGGGTTCGTCGCGCCGTCGAGCTCAGGGATCGCGACCATGATCGTGTTCTCGACAGGCTGGAGCCCGCGGGCCGAGCCGCCCCATTGCTCGAGCGACTGAAACTCCAGCGCATGGGCGCCGATATAGGGGACGTCGAGCTTGGACAGGATCTCTTCGGCAGCCCGTGCATCGTTGTATGCGGGGCCGCCCACGAGGCTGAACCCAGTGAGCGAAATCACCGTGTCGACAGCGGGTTGCCCGTCCTCCATAAAGTAGCGCTCGATGGCTGGGCGGGCGTCGAGCCCGGCGGCGAAAGCCGGAATGACGCGAAGCCCCTCGCTCTCTAGTGCGGCGATGGCGCCGTCGTAATGCCCGGTGTCCTTCGCCAGCACGTAGGAGCGCAGGATGACGAGGCCGACGGTGCCCTTCACCTCGCGCGGGCGCGGCAAACCCGACGCATCCTCGGAAACGCGGCCCGGCATAGCGGGGTGGTAGACCCCGGTCTCGGGATAGTCGACGGGCGGGTCGACGCGGAGACGGCCGCGCCACGGGGTGCGAGGGCCGTCGGCATAGCGGTCGACGAGCATGGAGATGAGTGCGGTCAGGTTCTCGTCCGACCCGCTCAGCCAGTACTGCATCGACAGGAAATAGGCGCGCAGATCCTGCGCCGTGCCGGGGATGAAGCGCAGTACCTTAGGGATCCGTCGCAGCATCGCCATCTGGCCGGCGCCGGAGGAGGAGGCGCCCTTCTCCCCGCCCCGCTTGCCGCGCAGACGCTCGAGAAGGCTCATCACGCCCTTCTCGGGCCTGGCCATGTCGAGCCGGCCCGCCCGGGTTAGCTTGACCACCTCGGGGGCGGAGACGATGGCGACGAGCGCATCGCACCGCTCCCGCCGCGCCTCGAGCTCGGGCATGATCGCGCGGATATGGTCCTCGATGAAGAGCATCGCGCAGAGGACGATGTCCGCCTCCGCGACCGCCGTTTTGGCGGCGCCCAGTGCCTCCGGGCTTTCCGCCCATTCCGTGGCGGCGTGGAGCGAAACTTCGAGCCCCGGCGCTTCGCGCTCGAGTTTGCGACGCACGCGTCCGAGGGCGGCGGCGAAATGCGCGTCGAGCGTGACGATCGCGACCCTGAGGCGGGGTGGCGCGGCGCGACCGCCGCCGGAGGGGGTATCGGGACCGTCAACGCGCATAATGGGCCTTCGCATCGTAGAGCGTGTCGAGAGTGATCTCCGCGCGCCCTTCGGCGCTGGCGAAGGCCTCGGTGTTGCGGCGCACCTTGCCGCGCACGAAGAAGGGGACCTTCTTGAGCTCCTTCTCGGCATCGGCCGTCCAGGCCGGGCTTTCGGGCATCGTCTCGACCCCATCCCCGGCCCGCCCATCGGGAGAGAGCGGCGGCGACATTTCCGTCGGCTCCGCGCTGCGGCTGCCATGGCCTAGATGGCTGGGCTGAGCGGCATCGTTGAACTCGAAGTCGTCGCGGAACATGCCGAGAAGATGCTCCTCGAGCCCCATGACAAGCGGGTGCACCCAGGCGTCCCAGAGCACGTTGGCGCCCTCGAAGCCCATCTGCGGGGAATAGCGCGCCGGGAAGTCCTGCACATGCACGGGCGCCGAGATCACCGCGCAGCCGATGCCGAGGCGCTTGGCGATATGCCGCTCCATCTGCGTGCCGAGGAGGAGTTCGGGTGCGGCCTCCGCAACCGCTCGCTCGACTTCGAGGTAGTCGTCGGTGATGAGCGCCTCGAGCCCGTATTCCTTCGCGGCCTCGCGCACGGGGCGCGCCATCTCGCGGCTGTAGGTTCCCAGACCGGCGAGCGTGAACCCGAACTCCTCCGTCGCGACGCGGGCGGCGGCCAGGGCATGGGTGCCGTCGGCGAAGACGAAGACGCGCTTGCCCGTGAGGTAGGTCGAGTCGATGGAGGCCGAGTACCATGGCATGCGCGTGCCGAGGGCGTGCGCCGGGGCGGCATTGACCCCCGTTATCGCCGCGATCTCGTCGATGAAGTCCCGCGTCGCGCCGATACCGATGGGCTGCGTCGTGGTCATCGGCTGGCCGTAAGTGCGCTTCAGCCAGCGTGCCGCGCTCTCCGAGATCTCCGGATAGAGCATGACGTTGAGATCCGCGGTAGCGAGGCGCTCGAGGTCGCCGGGCCGTGCGGACAAGGGGGCGATGACGTTGATCTCGATGCCAAGTGCCTCGAGGATGCGTGTCACCTCTGTCACGTCGTCGCGGTTCCGAAAGCCAAGGGATGTGGGGCCGAGGATGTTTGCCCTTGGCGTCTCCCAGGTCCGCTCCACGGGCCCCTCGGCGCCGGCGGCGGCAAATCGGCGGACCAGTTGGTAGAAGGTCTCCGCCGCGCCCCAGTTCTCCTTCTTCTGATAGGCTGGCAATTCGAGCGGCACGACGGGAATGTCGAGCCCCGCACCCTCCGCCAGCCCGCCGGGATCGTCTTGGATAAGCTCCGCGGTGCAGGAACTCCCGACGATGAGCGCGTCGGGCTGGAACGTCTCGACCGCGCCTTCGAGCGCGCGGCGGAAGAGATTGGCGGTGTCCGAGCCGAGGTCCCGCGCCTGGAAGGTGGTGTAGGTGACGGGCGGGCGCTTGGCGTCCCGCTGGATCATCGTGAAGAGAAGATCGGCGTAAGTGTCCCCCTGCGGCGCGTGGAGCACGTAGTGCAGCCCCTCCATCGACGCGGCGATCCGCATTGCGCCGACATGGGGCGGGCCCTCGTATGTCCAGAGAGTAAGCTTCATATCTTGAGCCTCGCCTTGCGCTCGAGGGGACGGGCGAAAAGCTCGGCGAGGTCGCCGGCCTGCTCGTAGCCCTGGATCGGCGTGAAGACGAGCTCGATGGACCATTTGGTGGTCAGCCCTTCGGCCTCGAGCGGGTTGGCAAGGCCCAGGCCGCAGACGGTAATGTCCGCCTTAGCGGCGCGGGCGCGGGCCAGCTGGCGATCCACGTCCTGCCCCTCGGAGAGCAGCACATCCTCGCTCAGAAGCTCTATTTCGCGGCCATGGTGGCGGGCGTGCAGATAGGGCATGCCAACCTCCACGAGGGTCATCCCGGCCTCGCGGGCGAGGAAGCGGGCGATAGGCAGTTCTAGCTGGCTGTCCGGGAAGAAGAAGACGCGCCGGCCCGCCAGATCGGCGGCGCTGCGAAGGACGGCGGCCTCCGCCCGGGCACGCGGCGCGGCGGTGACTGCCTCGAACCGGGCGGCGGGGACGCGGAAGGCGTCGGCCGCAGCGCGGAGCCAGGCGGTCGTGCCCTCCGCGCCGAGCGGGTAGGGCGCCTCGAGCAGCTGGGCGCCACGAGCTTCGAGCAGGCGGCAAGTTTCCGGCAGAAAGGGCTGTGCCAAAAGGATTTTCGTGTTTCGCCCCACCGTCGGCAGTGCGTTTGCGCGGCGGGGCGGCAGGAAGGCGACGGGGATGTCGAGCTCGGCGAAGAGCCGGCCGAACTGGTCCTCCACCACTTCCGCTAGCGCACCGGCTACCAGCAGGCCGGGTTCGTCCGTCTCCAGCAGCTCCGGCACCAGGGCGGCGAGGCAGTTGTCCTCGCCTTCGGTGAAGGTCGTCTCGATCCCGCTGCCGGAGTAGTTGAGCACGCGGCAGCGTGGATGATGAACCTTTCCAAGCCGTTCCGCCGCGCGGCTAAGGTCGAGCTTGATCACCTCGGAGGGGCAGGAGCCGACGAGGAACAGCAGCTTGATGTCGGGCCGCCGCTCAAGAAGCTCACCCACCACGCGGTCCAGTTCATCGTTAGCATCCGCCAGTCCCGCAAGGTCGCGGTCGTCGATGATGGCGGTTGCGAACCGGGGCTCTGCAAAGATCATGACGCCGGCGGCGGACTGGATGAGATGCGCGCAGGTGCGGCTGCCGACGACGAGGAAGAAGGCGTCCTGGATCTTGCGATGAAGCCAGATGATGCCGGTCAGGCCGCAGAAGACCTCGCGCTGCCCCTGCTCGCGTAGGACGCGGCGGCCCGCCAGCGCCGTTGCGCCGTGGCCCGGGGCATGATCGTCCGGCGCCATCAGGCCGGCTCCGCCAGCGAGACGCCGGCAGCGCCGAGCCGGGCGCGGCGGAGCTTAAGAAGGAACTGCGCGGCGTTCAGCACGTAGAGCGTATAGGCCGCGAGCGCGACCGCCATCTGCTCAATCGTCGTGCCGAGCCCACCCAGCAGCATCACGGCATAGGCGGTGTGAAGCGCGATCACCGCGAAGCTGACCATGTCCTCCCAGAAGAAGGCAGGCGCCAGAAGATACTGGCCGAAAACAACTTTCTCCCAGATCGCGCCGGTCACCATGATGGTGTAGAGCACCAGGGTCTTGAGCAGGATCGAGCCCGCGGCGAGCCCTTCGCCCTCGCCGGTCATCAGGAAGCGGAGTACGAGCGCGAGGCTTGCCAGGAAGACGAGGAATTGCAGCGGTGCCAGCACGCCCTGCACGGTCGTCCAGACCGTGGCGTCGCGCCGGCGGCGCTCCTCCGGCGTATAGAGGGGAGGGGGCTCTTTTCCCATGGTTCGGCTGGTGCGCATCCTCGGGCCTCTAACGGGCGATTTCGTCTCCGGAGGCTATGCGCCTGACACCAGTAGTGTCAATCTCAGTTTACGTTTCGATATGTATCGGAAACTGGGCCGATGGCTGATGATGCGCGCTATTCGGCGCAAATGCAGAATAATCAATCCTGTTCAGCGCGTAATCTTGGGCGTTTCGTGAAGCTTCCATTGTTCGACTCGCTTTTCCGAAGTAGGAAACTGACAGGTGGCAAACGAATGTCACACGAAGTTGCTCCTCGGTGCGCCGCCTGCCGGCGCGAAGGATCGAGGGCGCGGGAGCGAACGGCTCTGGGAGGTTGATGGATGACGGGCGAGGCCGGGAACACGGCACGCAAGCCGCGCGGGAACTCGGCGTCGATGCCGGTGGTGCGGGATGTTGTGCATCCGCTGCACGCGACCCTCTCGCAGCGGGTAATCCCGTCTCTGCTCGAACAGGCCCGACGCGAGGCGCCAGTGCCCGACGATGCGATGCGCGACATGCTGCTCCGTCATGTGCTGCGGGGTGATCGGGATGGTGCCGTCGCGCTGGTGACGCGTGGCGTTCAGGCCGGGATGCGGCCCGATGCGCTCGCCGATGAGTTGCTAAGTCCGGTAGCGCAGTCGCTCGGCCGCGGTTGGGAAGACGATGTCTGCGATTTCGTTGCCGTCACCTGCGGGATCGACATGCTGGAGACTTTGCAACGGGAGATCCGGCAGCTGGTGCCGCCGCGGCTGGTGGCGGCCAAGGGTGAACGGCCGTCTATCCTGCTTGCGAGTGCGCCCGGAGAGCAGCATGTCTTCGCGCTTTCTCTACTAAAGGACCGTTTCGAGCGGGCGGGCTGGGAAGTCGCCCGTTCGGTCGGGAGCGCGGCGCATGCGCTTCTGGCGCAGGTTGCGGCGCGGTCCTATGACGTACTGGGCGTGTCCGTAGCGACCGACCGTCATATCTCTGCCTTGCCGACGCTGGTCAAATCAGCGCGACGGCTGAGCAAGAACCCCAGGCTTCGCCTTATCGTGGGCGGTGCCGCCATCCTGCGCCATCCGGAAGCTGGGACCCGGATCGGAGCAGACGCCTGTGCACTTGACGCGGAAACCGCGCTGGCAGAGGCATCACGTCTCTTGAAAGAGACATCGATGGCGGTTCGGGGCGGAAAACCAGCAGCATAGCTGGTTTCCGACAGAAAGACTGACCTAGAAATCGGGGAAACGCGATGTCGATGCCGTCGAAAGGGACGCGTCTTGAAGAACTTCGCTGCACCCCAGGAGTCGCTGGGCGACCTGAATACCGAAGCGGCTGCTCGCCTGATCGCAACGGCGGCCGATATCGCGCTGGTCATCGATTCTGACGGGGTCATCCGCGATCTCGCCGTCGATCATCGCGAATTCGCGCTCACGGGTCACGAGCAATGGCTCGGCCGGCGCTGGGTCGATACCGTCACCGCTGAGAGCCGCCCGAAGATCGAGGCGCTTCTCAAAGAGGCGATGAACTCCGAGCGGACGCGCTGGCGCCAGGTGAACCATCCGACAGCGACGGGGACGGATGTGCCGGTGCTCTATTCCGCACTCCGCGTCGGCTTTGAGCAACGTGTTGTGGCTTTCGGGCGCGATCTGCGGACGATTTCGTCCCTGCAGCAGCGCCTGATCGAGGCGCAGCAGAAGCTCGAGCGGGACTATACGCGCCTGCGTCATCTCGAGACGCGTTACCGTCTCCTCTTCCAGCTCTCGGACGAGCCGCTGCTCGTGATCGACGGAGCAACCGACAAGGTGCTCGAGGCCAACCGCGCGGCGCTGCGGATGTTCGACAACGGCGCCCGCGGCATCGTCGGCCGGCCCTTCGCGCAATGCGTGGCGGACGAGGCGAGCCAGGAGGTCGACCGGCTGCTGGCGACGGTGCGCGCCACGGGGCGGGCGGACGAAGCGGAAGTGCAGTTGATGCCCGATGGCGGGCGCTGGAAGGTTTCCGCCTCGCTCCTGAGGCAGGAAAGCGCCTGGGTCTTCCTCGTCCGTCTCCTGCGTCTCGATGGCGGGATGGCGGAGGCCGCCGATCGCGGGCCCGACTATGGCGCGGTCGCCGCCGCGCAGCCCGATGCGCTGGTGCTGACCGAGCCGGATGGCACGGTCGTGGCCTGCAATCCCGCCTTCCTAGAGCTTGCCGAAGTGCCGACGGAGGAGCAGGTCCGCGGCGATACGCTCGACCGTTGGCTGGGCCGCCCAGGTGTCGACCTCCGCGTGCTGATTTCCAATCTGCGCGAGCACGGCACGGTACGCCTCTTTGCAACCACGCTGCGCGGCGACTACGGCAGCGAGACCGAGGTTGAGATCTCCGCCTGCGTGACGTCCGGAGCGCGGCCGACCTTCGCCTTCAGCATGCGCGATCTTCGCGGCCGCTTCGGTGCCGCGGGCCCGCAGGCAGCCGTGATGCCGCAATCGGCCGAGCAGCTCGGCGAGCTTGTCGGCCGCGTGTCGCTGAAGGACCTGGTGCGCCAGACGACGGACATGATCGAGAAGATGTACATCGAGGCAGCGCTGGAGATGACCGGGGACAACCGCGCCTCCGCCGCCGAGATGCTCGGCCTCTCGCGTCAGTCCCTTTACGTGAAGCTTCGCCGCTATGGCCTCCGCGAGCTGGGCGACGGGGAAGAGACCGAAACGACCGACTAGGGCGCGGCGCTCACAAGTTGCAACTTCGGACTTTCGCGACTCTCGGTGACTGTCTAGTTTGATTGACAGTCATGCCGGTCAACAGTGCCATACCAGCCAGGGCGCGCCGCGCCTCTGTAGAGCCCCAGGACCGGGGAAGGCGACAGCCGCGTCTGGCGCCGCCGGGACCCTGGCCAAAGCCGGCTGCGGTGCTGGAGCTCCTCAAGCCCGTCACGTGGTTTCCGCCGATGTGGGCCTTCGGCTGTGGTGTCCTGTCCTCCGGCGCCGCGCTCTCGGGGCGCTGGCACCTACTGATCGGCGGTCTCGTGCTGGCGGGGCCCGTTGTCTGTGCGATGAGCCAGGCAGCCAATGACTGGTACGACCGGCATGTGGACGCAGTTAACGAGCCGCATCGGCCGATCCCCTCTGGCCGCATTCCGGGGGATTGGGGGTTCCGCATCGCGGTCGTCTGGACGCTGATCGGCCTCGCGCTCGGTGCAGCGCTCGGCATGCACGCCTTCGCTGCGACGGTCGTGGCCGCCGTCCTTGCCTGGATCTACTCGGCGCCGCCGCTTCGGCTGAAGGCGAATGGCTGGCTCGGCTGCGCGGCGACGGGCCTCGCCTATGAGGGCCTTCCCTGGATCACCGGCGCGGCCGTGATGCTGGGCGCAATGCCTGAGCCGCGCATCTGGGCCGTTGCGCTGCTCTATGCCCTCGGTGCCCACGGCATCATGACGCTCAACGATTTCAAGGCGATAGAGGGCGACAGGCGGCACGGGCTGCGCTCGCTGCCGGTCATCCTCGGCCCCGCGCGCGCCGCACGCCTCGCCTGCTGGGTGATGGCGGTTCCGCAGGCCGCGGTGATCGTGCTCCTCGCGACCTGGGGTTTCGGCTGGCATGCGGCGGGAGTGGCGGTGCTGCTCGGCGTGCAGCTCGCGATGATGCCGCGTCTCCTCTCCGACCCGGAGGGACGGGCGCCGTGGTACAATGGCGTCGGCGTCGGGCCCTACGTCCTCGGCATGGCGCTTACTGCCCATGCGATCGGGCAGGGGAGCTGAGCCCGTGGCCGCCGCTGCCCCGCGCCCGCTCTCCTGGCTCGGCATCTTCCGTCTCGGCTGCGTGCAGCTCGCTCTCGGCTCGGTGGTGGTGCTGACGACATCCACGCTCAACCGGGTGATGGTGGTCGAACTGGCGTTGCCGGCGATGCTGCCGGGCGCGCTGGTGGCCCTCCACTACGCGGTGCAGCTCAGCCGGCCGCGCTGGGGCTACGGCGCGGATCGAGGCGGGCGACGGACGCCCTGGATCATCGGCGGCATGGCGCTGCTGGCAGCGGGCGGGCTCGGCGCGGCGGGGGCAACGGTGCTGATGGGGCCGATGCTGTCACTCGGCATTGCGGCGGCCGTCCTCGCCTTTGCCGTCATCGGTCTCGGCGTCGGCATGGCCGGGACGAACCTCCTGGCGCTCCTCGCTACCCGCACAGCACCTGCGCGCCGACCTGCGGCGGCGACGCTGGCCTGGCTTATGATGATCGCCGGCATCGCCGTGACGGCCGGGGTCGCGGGGCAGCTTCTCGACCCCTTCGGACCAGAGCGCCTTCTGGCCGTTGCCGCTGGTATCGGCGTCGCCGCGATGACGCTTGTCCTCTTCGGAACATGGGGGATGGAGCCCGCCGCGCCTGCGGTCGCGGCCACGCCGCAGCGCGAGCCGCCGGCATTCATGAAGGCGCTCCGCGAGGTCTGGGCCGACGGACAGGCGCGGCGCTTCACCATCTTCGTCTTCGTCTCGATGCTCGCCTACTCGGCGCAGGACCTCATTCTGGAGCCGTTCTCCGGCCATGTCTTCGGCTTCACGCCGGGTGAGAGCACTGCGCTCGCGGGTACGCAGCATGGCGGCGTGTTCCTCGGCATGCTCCTGACGGGTGCCGTCGCCAGCCTCTGGGGCAAGGGGCGGCCGGGATTTCTGCGCGCCTGGAGCACCGGTGGCTGTATCGCCTCGGCCGGGGCGCTCGCCTTTCTCGCGCTCGGCGCGGTCTACGGTCCGGGCTGGCCGCTCTCGCTCAATGTCTTCCTCCTCGGCGTCTCGAACGGCGCCTTCGCCGTTGCTGCCATCAGTGCGATGATGGCGCTCGCTGCGGAAGGAGGGCCCGCAAAGGACGGCTCCGGCAGGGAGGGCACGCGCATCGGCCTCTGGGGCGCTGCGCAAGCGATCGGCTTCGGGCTCGGCGGCTTCCTTGGCGCTCTGGCCGCGGATCTCGCACGTGCCATAGCGGCCGATCCGGGACCTGCTTACGGCGCCGTCTTCGCGGCCGAAGCGCTCCTCTTCCTCGTCGCGGCCCTCCTCGCCGCCCGTGCGGGCCGCCGCCTCGCCGAGGCGGCATCCCCACCTCGCGCCCTCGTTCCGGGAGAATGACATGAGCCCCAAGGATCTTTCAGCGGACCGTGCCCGTCCCGAGGGCGACATCTACGACTGTGTGGTGATCGGCGGCGGACCCGCAGGCGCCACGGCGGCCGATGACATGGCGCGCGCTGGCTATCGTGTCGCGCTCCTCGACCGTGCGGGGCGCATCAAGCCCTGCGGTGGCGCCATCCCGCCCCGCGCCATCGACATGTTCGAACTGCCCGAGCACCTGCTCGTCGCCCGCATCACCAAGGCTCGCATGATCTCGCCGAAGGGCGCGAAGGTCGTCATCCCGATCAAGGACGGCTTCGTGGGCATGGTCGACCGGGACGAGTTCGACGAATGGCTGCGCGCCCGCGCGGCGGAGAACGGGGCCGAGCGGCATACGGGCACCTATGCGCGCATCGAGCGTGGCGCAGACGGGCTGGCCCGTGTGCTCTACCGACCGAAGGTCGCGGGGCATGACGGCGCGCTCGAGAGCCTGCCGACACGTATGGTCATCGGCGCGGACGGCGCCCGCTCCAGCGTTGCGGAGCAGGAGATCGAAGGCGCGGCGGCGGCGCTGCGCACGGTCATCGCCTATCACGAGATCGTGGAGAGCCCGTCCGATCCTGCGGCCGATTTCCAGGCGGACCGCTGCGATGTCTACTATGACGGGCGGATCAGTCCGGATTTTTACGGCTGGGTCTTCCCGCACGGACACTCCACCAGCGTTGGCATGGGGACGGAGACGCCGTCCTTCGGCGTGAAGGACGCGACGGCGCGGCTCCGCGCCATGGCCGGGCTCGAGACCGCATCGACGATCCGGCGTGAGGGTGCGCCCATACCGCTGAAGCCCCTGCCGCGCTGGGACAACGGGCGCGACGTGATCCTCGCCGGGGACGCGGCAGGTGTGGTGGCGCCCTCATCGGGGGAGGGCATCTTCTACGCGATGTATGGCGGGCGCATCGCCGCCGCCGCCGCTGCGGAGGCGCTGGCCGCACGCTCCGAGAAGGCGCGTGTCCGGGCGCTCGCCCGCGCGAGAAAGCGGTACATGCGCGCCCATGGCGGCGTCTTCTGGATCCTCGGTAAGATGCAGGACTACTGGTACGGCACGGATGAACGGCGCGAGCGTTTCGTCCATCTCTGCCGTGATGTGGACATCCAGGAGCTGACCTTCGACGCCTACATGAACAAGGAGCTGGTCAAGGCACGCCCGCTCGCCCATGTCCGCATTTTTGCAAAGAACATCGCGCATCTGACTGGCCTGGCGAAGGTCTGAGCCGTGCGTCGGCGGGCGCTCGAAACCGCGATACGGATTGCCCGGACGGCCCATGACAAATCGCGGCGCCGCCATATTTCTGCGAATGCAATGAGCCGATTGCCGCGAAGCTGCGGCGCGGACGTTGGGGGTGCGGATGGGCCTGAAGAGCGAAAACGAACTGCGCTGCGAGGTTCAGCGGCTCGAAGGACTGCTCGCGAAGTCGATGGCCGAGCGCGACCGTGCCACGGAATTCTCGCGCATGGCCGCCCAGCGGCTCAGCATGCTCGAGGCGGTACTGGATGTGGTGCCTGTCGGCGTGGTGCTGGCCGATGCGGATGGCAAGATCATCCTCGGGAACAGCCGGGTCGAGAGCATGCTGCGCCATCCCGTCCTGCACTCGAAGGATGTTGATTCCTATCAGGAATGGATGGCTTTCGACGAGAACGGTCGCCGGATCGAGAGCCATGAGTATCCTCTCTCCCGCGTGATCCGCGATGGCGAGGAGCATGCCGAGATCGATGTGCATTATCAGCGCGGGGATGGGACGCGCTTCTGGCTCCGCGCCATCGGCGGGCCGGTGCGGAGCGAGGAAGGAGCGCTCATCGGTGCCGCCGTCGCCCTTCTCGACATCGATGCCGAACGCCAGCTTATGGCGCAGCAGGCGGTTCTGATCGCCGAGCTGAACCACCGGGTGAAGAACGCCTTCAGCGTCGTGAAATCAATCGTCAGCCAGTCGTTGAGGAAGATGCGGGTCGAGCCGGGACTTCGCGACACCATCGACCGCCGGCTCGACGCCTATGCGAATGCCCACGCGACGCTGGTCGGCTCCACCTGGGAGCGGGCGCCCATCGCGGCAGTGGCCGACGACATCCTCCCCAATATCGGTGGCGCGCGCATCGCATATGGCGGCCCGGCCATCGAGCTGCCGTCGCGCCAGGCGCTGGCGCTTTCGATGGCGTTCTACGAGCTTGGAACCAATGCCGTGAAATACGGTGCGCTCTCCGTGCCTACGGGGAAGGTCGCGCTCGAATGGTCTGTTGCGCCGGGGGCCGACGATGTGCCAACGCTGACGATAACATGGACGGAAAGCGGCGGGCCGCCAGCCGAGGAGCCGAAGTCGAAGGGGTTCGGCTCGGTGATCATCGACCGAGCCCTCGCAATGGAGACCGGCGGCACGGTCGATATCTCATACGCACCGGAGGGCTTCGCATGGCGTCTGACGATGCCGGTTCAAGAAAGAGGGGTTGAGGAGTGATGGAGGGACCGCAGCGGATCTTCATCGTCGAAGATGAAGTCGTCGTCGCCTTCGAGATGACCGACACCCTCGAAGACCTCGGCTTCGAGGTTATCGGCCCGAGCATCCATCTAGAGGACGCCAAGGAGAAGGCGCGCGCCGAGGATATCGACATCGCGTTTCTCGACGTGAACCTCGGCTCCAAGAAGACGTCGAAGCCCGTGGCGGAGATCCTGCGCGAGCGCGGCATCCCGTTCGTCTTCATCACTGCCTACGACCCGGAGCAGGTGAGCTTTCTCGGCCCGGACGACCGCGTGGTGCGCAAGCCGATCTCGAGCGACAAGCTGCTCGCAACGCTCAGGAAGATCTGGCCGCATCTCGAACAGTAGCGGGCGGCCAGCGGCCGCTGTCAGAACGCCTTGAACGTGAGTGTCGTCAGGCTCCGCTCGATATCGGGGATGTCGAGGAGGCGGTCGTTCAGCCACTTCCCGATGTCCTCCTCAGCCGGGATATAGATCTTGGCGAGGAGGTCCCAGTCGCCGCTGGTGGAGTAGAGCTCGCTCACGAGCTCGCGGTCCCAGATCGCGTCGGCCACGCGATAGGTCGTGCCGGGGCGGCAGCGGAGCTGGACGAAGATGCACTGCATTGGCGGGCTCGCGATCTCTGATTTCAGGCGCCGAGAAAGGCGCGGGTGAGGGGGCTTTCGGGGTCCTCGAGCGGTTCGATGACGTCGAAATGATGCTTGCCGGGCTCTACCACGAGCCGCGTCTCGGCGCCGAGGCCGAGCCAGATATTGGCGATGAGGGCGGATTGGCGGATGAACTCCGGCCGCTCGTCCCCGCCAACCCAGGTGGTGAGGCGCAGGCCCGCGCGCGGTGCGCGCAGTGCCGGGCTTTCCGCGTCGGCGACTGCAGCGTCCATGCGCAGGTCCTCGTTCTTGTCAGTGCCGAGCAGCGGGCGGAGATCGTGGAGCCCGCTAATGCTGAGCAGATGCGCAATGCGCCCCGCCACCGCCTCGGGGAGCGGCCCCTCCGCCTCCGCCAGGCGGCAGGCGAGATGGCCGCCGGCCGAGTGCCCCGCCAGAAGCAACGGGCCCGTGACCTCGGCGGCCGCGGCGGCGACGGCCGCCGCCACATCGGCCGTGATCTCGGGCACGCCCACGCCGGGCGCCAACCTGTAGGATGGCACGGCGACCGCATAGCCCGCAGCCCGCGCACCCGCGGCAAGATGGCCGAAGCTCTCCCGCCCGAAGCTGCGCCAGTAGCCGCCGTGCACGAAAACCGCGAGGCCGGCCGGTTTCGACCCGGGCAGGAAGAGGTCGAATCGCTGGCGCGGGTCAGGACCATAGGGAATGTCGAGCGTCGCGGCGCCGGCGTCGCGGCGGGCGCGCTCCCCCTCCTCGGCCCAGCGCGCGACGAACCGCTCGAAGCCCGGCACATAGGCGCGGTTCTCGTAGGCGTCGCTCCAGTCCTCGACCCGATCGAACATGCCTCAAGCTCCTTGCCGCATCGCCGTTGGCCTTCTATGCCCGCGGCCTGGGCACGCTGTCGAGGAGGCGCTGTCATCAGATTTTGAGAGCCCGTTTCACTAAGCGGAACTCTGCCTTAATTTCCGCACGAATTGGCGCGAGCGCTTCATGACAGGGCGGGATGGCGCTACTCCGGGCGTCAACTCGTCACTACCTCAGCACTGTCACCCAACCGGAGCAGAAACGGGAGCGGACTGCGTGCTTCTCTACTGGCGATCCGCCGAAGGGCCACACAGCGCTGCATGGCAGCACGCCTTCGGCGCGGAGGCACAGTCAGCGCTCGACCGGACGGTCTGGCTTGTGTGCCGGGCGCTTGAAGTGCCTGTCGCGCTGGTGACGCTCGTCGAGGAGACGCGACAGGTCTTTCAGGCGCAGCTCGGCCTGCCCGAGCCGTGGTCGAGCCGGGGGGAGACGCCGCTCAGCCATTCATTCTGCCAGCACTGCGTCGCGAGCGGCCGGCCCTTCATCGTCGAGAACGCGCGCGAGCATCCGAGGGTGGCGGACAACCTTGCCATCACCGATCTGGGCGTCATCGGCTATCTGGGCGTGCCGCTCCGCGATCCCTTCGGCGAGGTCATCGGCGCGCTTTGTGCCATCGATGAAGAGCCGCGGGCGTGGAGCGAGGCGGACCGCGAGCTGATGGAGACACTGGCCTCCGCGGTCGAGGCGGAGTTTCGCCGCTGCAGCGAAATCGTGTCGATGCGGCGCCATTTGGTCGAGGCGCGTCAGGACGTGCGCGCACAGGGCACCTTTATGGCGACGCTCGGCCATGAGCTGCGCGCGCTCCTCACCGGCATCACCGGCAGCGTCGATCTCCTCCGCGAGCAGGTGAGTGGAGACGGGCGGCGCTTGGTCGAGACCATCGATCGCTCGGCGACGCAGATGCACCGCTTCACGGACGACATCCTGGAGCTCGAGGCGCTGGCACGGAGCAAGCTCCGCCTCGAGCAGGCGCCGTTCTCGCCCCATGCGCTTGTGCGCGGGGTCTTCGGCCTCTTTCGCGACCGCGTCGCCCGCGGTGTCGCCATCCGCGTGGAGATCGCGGAGACGGTGCCCGCGGCGTGGACCGGCGATGTGCGCCGCTTCGAGCAGGTGCTGATCAACCTCGCCAGTAATGCTGCCAAATTCACGCGCGAAGGAGAGATCGTGCTTTCCGCGACGATGGAGGACGGTCACCTCGTCCTGCGCGTCGCCGATACGGGGCCCGGGATACCGGAGGCACAGCGCAGCCGGATCTTCTCCCGCTTCGAGCGCGGCGACGCCATGGTCGAGAGCGGGGAGCCCGGCTTCGGCCTCGGCCTCGCCATCTGCCGCGAAGTCGCAGAGCGGACAGGCTGCGATCTCTCGCTCGAGCGGACGCGTTGCCCCGGCGGCTCGGTCTTCAGGCTTGCCATTCCGGCACCTGCGGCCTGAGGGCGCCATTTCGGTCCAATCGCTGCCTAACGCCGCGGGCAGCCCTGTCAGCCCTTGCGGCGTCCTTCGCCATGGGGCGAGGATAGCAGCGTGACCGCAGGGAGGTGCCGGTGTCGTCCGAGGCGGAGCAGGAGCAAGACGGCGCGGACCGGCGCGAGGCGGCGGCATTCCGCGCCCTGCAGGCCGGGCTCGCCGCGCAGTTCGAGGCGATCGAGGCGGATCCCGTCGAGCCGCGCACTGTGGTCGTGCTGCCGAGCCTGACGCTCGACCAAGAGGTCCTCGGCAAGATCACCGGCGTGCTGCACTACGAGCAGCGTCTGCTCTGCCTGCTGCTGCTGCTGCGGTATCCGAATACGCGGGTAATCTATCTCAGCAGCGAGCCGGTGCCGCAGAGCATCATCGACTACTACCTTCATCTGCTTCCCGGCATTCCGCGGAGCCACGCGATGGCGCGGCTAACGCTCCTCGCCTGCCATGACGGATCGGCACGGCCGCTGACGGAGAAGGTTCTCGAGCGGCCGAGGCTCCTGGCGCGCCTCCGGGCGGCGTTGGAGGGCGGGCCCTCGGCGCATCTTACCTGCTTCAACGTCTCCGAACTCGAGCGTCGCCTTGGCGTACTGCTCGGCGTCCCGGTCTATGGCTGCGACCCCGATCTCCTGCCGCTCGGCTCGAAGAGCGGCTCGCGCAGGCTTTTCCGCAAGGCCGGGCTCTCCCTGCCGGACGGGGCGGAGGATCTGCGGGACGAGAATGACATCGTCGAGGCGCTAGTTGGGCTCAAGAGCCGCGCGCCGGACTTGCGCCGTGCCGTCGTCAAGCTCAACGAGGGCTTCTCGGGCGAAGGCAACGCGATCTTCGAGTTCCGTCCAGAAGACGAGGGCAGCACGCTTGCCTCGAGCCTTTCCGGGCGCCTCGCCGAGATGAAGCTCGTCGCCGAGGGCATGGAGTGGCCGACCTTCGAGGCGAAGTTCCGTGAGATGGGCGGGGTGGTGGAGGCCTTCGTCGAGGGGAAGGTCAAGCGCTCGCCCTCCGCACAGTACCGCGTCGACCCGCGCGGCCGGCTGGACGTCATATCGACGCATGATCAGGTGACGAGCGGCACGGGCGGGCAAGTCTTCGAGGGCTGCCGTTTCCCCGCCAACGCCGCCTACCGGCTGGAAGTGCAGGAAGCGGGGCGCGCCGCTGCGAAGGAGCTGCGCGACGCAGGCGTGCTCGGCCGCTTCGGCATCGACTTTGTGTCCGTGCGCGAGGCCGAGGGCTGGAAGCACTATGCGCTCGAGATCAATCTCAGAAAGGGTGGGACCACCCATCCCTTTCTGATGCTGCAGAGCCTGACGGACGGCAGCTACGATCAGGAGACGGGGACCTTCCGCTCGCCCTCGGGCAGGCCTCTCTCCTACTACGCCTCCGACAATCTCGCGGCGCCGCAATATAGGGGTCTCACGCCGGACGATCTCATCGACATCACGGTCGAGAACGGCCTGCATTTCCACACCGCCCGGCAGGAGGGCGTCGTTTTCCATCTCATCGGCGCGCGGTCTGAGTTCGGAAAGCTCGGCCTCGTCTGCGTGGCAGGCTCCGAGCGAGGGGCTGACCGGCTCTATCGCGAGACGGTGGCGGTGCTGGACCGCGCCGGGTCCGGATGAGGCCGTTGCGGCCGCAAACTGGGGATTTCGTGCAGTGTGGAAGCGCAGCTGCCTTGAACCTCGGATAAGTCGTGCCAGGCGCTCCGCGCACGGCTCATGACTTCGCGAGACCGCTCACATCCATATCCGCCTCCGACGCGCCCGCCCCGCCCTCCGCGCGTTCGCGCAGGAGGTTGGTGAGCCAGTCGGGGTCCATCTCGGGGACGGAAGAAAGGAGGAGCTCGGTGTAGGCGTGATGCGGCGGCTTGAACATTTCGTGCTTGCCGCCCTGTTCGACCACCCGGCCTTCCTTCATCACCACTACCTCGTCGGCGATGGCTCGTACGGTGGCGAGGTCGTGGGTGATGAACATGTAGGCGAGGTTGAACTCGCTTTGCAGTCGGTCGAGGAGCTTGAGGATGCCCTCGGCGACCAGCTGATCGAGCGCGGAAGTGACCTCGTCGCAGATGATGAAGGCCGGCTCGGCGGCCAGGGCACGTGCAATACCGATGCGTTGCTTCTGCCCGCCCGAAAGCTCGGAGGGCAGCCGGTCGATATACTGGTCTGGCTCGAGCTCGATGAGATCGAGAAGCTCGCGCACCCGCTCCTCCAGCGCCTTGCCCTTGAGCCGGCCGTAGAACTGCGCAGGCCGCCCGATAATCTCGCGGATGCGGCTCTTGGGGTTCAGCGCGGTATCCGCCATCTGATAGATCATCTGCGCCTGGCGGAGCTGGTCCTTCGAGCGCTGCCGGTAGTCGGCCGGCAGCGGTTCGCCCTTGAAGAGCACCTGGCCCCGGCTCGGTGGCAGCAGCCCGGTGATAACCCGCGCAGCGGTGGATTTGCCGGACCCGGACTCGCCCACAACGGCGACCGTGCGGCCCGCATGGATCTCGAAGCTGACGTCGTGCAGCACCGGCACCTTGCCATAGGCCGCATCGATGCCGTCGAGCCGGGCGACCGGCACGCTGTCGGGCTCGGGCGAGGGCTGCTCGGCGCGGGCATGGCTGCGCACGGCCCAGAGCGACTTGGTGTATTCCTCCTGCGGCTGGGAGAGCATCGTTGCCGTGTCCGCTTCCTCCACCTCGTCGCCCTTGAGGAGCACCTTGATGCGGTCCGCCATTTGGGCGACGACGGCGAGATCGTGCGTGATATAGATCGCGGCCGTATCGAACTGCTCGACGATGTCGCGGATGGCGGCCAGCACCTCGATCTGGGTGGTCACGTCGAGGGCGGTGGTCGGCTCGTCAAAGATGATGAGGTCCGGCCGGCAAGCCATGGCCATGGCGGTCATGGCGCGCTGGAGCTGCCCGCCCGAGACCTGGTGAGGATAGCGAAAGCCGATCTCCTCCGGGTTTGGCAGGCGCATCCGGCGGTATAGCTCGACCGCATCCTTCTCCGCCTCCCTCCGCGGCATGACGCCGTGCTCGACGGGCGCCTCGCAATACTGGTCGATGAGCTTGTGGGCAGGGTTGAAGCTGGCGGCTGCGGATTGGGCCACATAGGCGATGCGCTTGCCGCGGAAGTCGCGGCGGATCGACTCCGACGCCGTGGTCAGCTCCGTGCCTTCGAACCGGATGCTGCCCGAGGAAATGCGGCAGCCGCCGCGGACATAGCCCATGGCGGCAAGGCCGAGGGTGGACTTGCCCGCACCGGATTCGCCGATAAGCCCCAAGACCTCTCCCTTGCGGAGCGTGAGGGAGGCGCCGTTGATGATGGGGTTCCAATCGTCACCGGATTTACCTTCGATGAACACGTCCTTCATCTCGAGCAGCACGGGCTTGTTGGCGAAGGCGTCGGTCATCTTTCTCTCCGTTAGGCTCAACGGCGGGCGCTTGGTACGCCATGTCCCAGGCCGGCGGGCGTCACTCCTTCAGCCCGCTGGCGCGGTGCAGCATCCAGTCGACGACGAAATTCACGGCGACGGTCAGCAGCGCGATGGCGGCGGCGGGCAGCAGCGGCGTGATGTCCCCGAAGGTGATCAGCGTCGCGTTGTCCCGCACCATCGAGCCCCAATCGGCCGTCGGTGGCTGAATGCCGAGGCCGAGGAAGCTGAGCGCCGAGATGAGCAGGATCACGAAGCAGAACCTGAGGCCGAACTCGGCGATCAGAGGCGCGGTGGTGTTGGGCAGGATCTCCCGCCCGATGAGCCAGACGAGCCCCTCGCCCCGCAGCTTTGCGGCCTCGATATAGTCCATCACAACCACGCCGCCGGCCACGGCGCGCGCCAGGCGGTAGACGCGCGTCGCTTCGATAAGCGCGATGACGATGATCATGTTCGTGATCGAGGTGCCGACGATCGTCAGCAGCAGGAGCGCGAAGATGAGCGGCGGGATGGCCATGAGCACATCGACGATCCGGCTCAGAACCTGATCGACCCAGCCGCCGAGGGTAGCGGCCAGCAGGCCCGGCACGGCTCCGGCGACGAAGGCAATGCCGGTGGTCAGAAACGCGATGCCCACGGTGTTCTGCGCGCCATAGATGAGCCGGGAGAGCATGTCCCGCCCCAGGTTGTCGGTGCCGAGCGGGTAGGTCTGATCCCAGGGCAGGTATTCGGCATCCACGATCTCCCGCTCACCGAAGGGGGCGATCACGGGCGCGAAGATCGAGACAATGGCGTAGATCGCGACGATCAGGATGCCGAAACTCGCCGTCAGCGGCATCTGCGCGAAGGGCCGTGCCCAGTCCGCCGAGACGAAGCGGAAGGGCAGGCGAAAGACCCAAGCGACGGCGGCGCAGGCGGCGAGGGCGCCCGCGAACCAGGCGAGATCGATAAGAAACTCCATCTCTCAGCGCCTATGCACGAGGCGGGGGTTGGAAAGCGTCGAGAGGATATCGGCCGCCAGGTTCAGCGCCACATAGGCGAGCGCGAAGATGAGGGCGCAGGATTGCACCACCGTCACGTCGCGCTTGGCCACGCTGTCGACCATCAACTGACCCATGCCCGGATAGACGAAGACCACCTCGACCACGACAACGCCGGTGATGAGGTAGGCGAGGTTGAGCGCGATGACGTTGATGATGGGCGCCAGCGCGTTCGGCAGGGCGTGCTGGAGGATGATCCGCGCAGGCTTGATACCCTTGAGGCGCGCCATCTCGATATAGGGAGATGCGAGGAGGTTGATGATCGCCGCCCGTGTCATGCGCATCATATGGGCGGTGACGACGAGTGTCAGTGTGAGCGCAGGCAGGAAGCTGCGATAGACCCGCTCCATCAGCCCCATCCCCTCGGAGATATTGGACATCGAGGGGAACCAACCCGACTGCGCAAGCCAGTATATGAGGATGTAGGCGACGAAGAACTCGGGAAACGAGATCGAGGAGAGGGTGAAGACGTTCACTGCCCGGTCGTAGAGCGAGTTCCGGAAAAGGGCCGCCAGGATCCCGAGGAAGAGGCTGAGCGGTACGGCGATGAGCGCCGAGAGCGCGGCAAGGAAGAGCGTGTTGCCAAGCCGGCCGCTGATGAGCTCGGCCACCGGCCGGCCATTGGCGAGGCTGTTGCCGAAGTCGCCGATGATCGCGCCGCCGAGCCAGTCAAAATACCGGATATAGGCCGGTTGATCGAGGCCGAGCTCGCGCCGGCGGGCGGCCACCGTCTCCTCCGTCGCAGCCTGCCCCAGAATTTCCTCGGCCAGATCGCCCGGCAGGAGCTCGATCGCGCCGAAGATGATGAGGGAGATGACGAAGAGCGTGACGAAGCCGAGCGCGATGCGGCTGGCCGTCATCTGCCAGACCGCGCTCATGCGCCGCCCGCCAGCCGAGGGAACAGTTCTAAGGGTGGGGCAGGGGGCATTCTATCGACCTCTTCCTGGGGCGCTGGGTGGCGGATCTTGTATGATGCGCCGCCCCATGGCCCGCCGGGAGCGGGGGCGCCGCCGACTGGTGGGACATCGTCAGGCTACGAAACGGAAAGCCGATCCGCAATTGGCTTGCCGATCCTTGCCCGCATCGCTTCCTTCGCGGAGTGCCGCGCCGAGCATCCCGCGCGCCGCGTCGCCGCTGCGAGAGCGCGTGCGTCGCATGGTGCCGTCCTGTTATGAGGGCGGCGCGACACAGCCGAGGAGACCACCATGCCAGACGATGCAAACCCCGCCCCCGCTAGCCTGGCCGCCCGTCCCCTCCGTCCGGAGCCGCCCGCGAACCTCCGCCCGCTGGTGACGCCCCTCTGGCAGAGTGTCGTCTATCGCGAGGACGACGCGGATGCACTCGATGCCTCCTACGAGGGCGCGGGCGTCGGCTTCACCTATTCGCGGGAAGGGCATCCCAACGGCGAGGCCCTCGCTCGCGCCATCGACGCGCTGGAGGGGCTCGATCCGGCTGCCGGTGGCGGTGTCGTCGCAGGCTCAGGGATGGGGGCGATCACGGCAGTGCTACTCGGCATCCTGAAGGCCGGAGACCACGTGGTCGCCTCGGATCAGCTCTACGGGCGCACCCTCCGGCTCATGATGCGGGAGCTGCCGAGGTTTGGGATCGAGACGTCGCTCGTGGATACCACCGATGCCGCCGCAGTCGCCGCCGCCATGCGGGCCGAGACTCGGATGGTGACGGTCGAGGTCGTCTCCAATCCCACCATCCGGGTGGCCGACATGCCGGGCATAGCGGCTGCGGCCAAGGAGCATGGCGCGCTCCTCTTCGTCGACAACACCTTTACCACACCGCTCTGCTATAGGCCCTTCGAGCATGGGGCGGATATCGTGATGCACTCCGTCACCAAGCTCCTGGCCGGGCACTCGGACGCGATGCTGGGCTGGGCGGCGGCGCGGGATCCCGACCTCAACCGTCAGATCCGTGAGGCGTGCGAGACTTGGGGCACGACGGCGGCACCCTTCGACTGCTGGCTTGCCGAGCGTGGGCTGGCGAGCTTCTCGCTCCGCCACGCCGCGGCCTCTGCCAATGCCAATGCACTGGCGGCGCGGCTGGCCGGCCTGCCGGAGGTGGAGGCCGTCTTCTACCCGGGCCGTCCGGATCATCCGGACCACAACCGCGCTTCGGCGGTGCTGGAGGGGCGCTGGGGCAACATGGTCTCATTTCGCATTGCAGGCGGGCGGGCGGAGGTGAACGCGTTCCTGCGCGCTGCGGGCGAAGTGCCTTTCGCACCTACGTTGGGCGATGTGGCGACGACGCTCAGCCACCCCGCCTCGAGCTCGCACCGGGCGGTGAGCGCGGAGGCGCGTGAGGCCATCGGCATCACGGAGGGCTTCATCCGCATGAGCGTCGGCATCGACGACGCGCGGCATGTGGGCGACGTGCTGGAGACAGCGATCCGAAAGGCCGTCGGCTGAACGGCGCGCTCGATCCAGGGCGCGTGTGGATGGCCTCTGTGGGGGGGAGGAGCGGCGCGCTGCCGCACCAGCCCTCAGGCGATGCGTCGGGCGATGCGCACGGCAGTCTGGCCGCGCCATAGCCGCATGGAGGGCATGACCAGCAGGCAGTCGTCATAGGGCGTACATACCGCGCGCCCCCCGTCATGGCCGATCAGCGTGCCGGCCTCCGGCAGGATCTCCCCGCCCGTGAAGGTCTGGGCGAAGCGGAATCCCTCCTCGCTCTCGATCGTGAGGGCCTGCGTCACCTCGAAGATCTCCTGTACCGGTGGAGCGCCCAGCGCGAGGGACCGTGGCGCAACGGGCAGGCTCATCGCGAGCGTCTCATCGGCGAGGCCCAGATGCGCGAGGAACCGGTAGGTTGCCGCCAGCGCGAGGTCGGCCGAGACCGCGGCCCAGTGCTGGCCGCATTCTAGCAGCAAGGCGGCCGGCGCGGCTTCCGCCATGCCGAAGGCGCCGTGGTCGCGCATGCGCATCCCGGCCGCATGGCCGCGGTCCATCACGACGCGTTGCGGCAGGCCCACACCCCGAGACAGCGCCACGCCCTTCTCGCACCAGCCGGCCATTGCCAGTGGTGGGCCGGGATGCTGGAAACTGTGGATGTCGAGGAGGTAGTCGGCCTCCGCAACCAGCGGCGCGACCTCTCGCGCCCGCGCACGCTCCCGCGTCTCTGCCCCTGCATCGAGACGGCCCGGTGCCCATAGCCGGTTGAAGTCTTCATCCAGCCAGCGCGTCGCGTTGGGGTCCGCCGGGTCGAAGGCCGAATAGGCCTCGTGGTTCATGAAGGCGAGCGTCAGGCTCCCGCGAGAAGGGCGAAAGCGCGAGCGGAGAAGCCAATCGAGCGCGACGGCGCCGCAGGGCTCGTTGCCATGCACGACCGCTGCGATCATCACGGCCGGGCCGGGCGCCCCGCCCTCGAGACGGTGGACATAGGGTACACCCGCATTCCCGACCGCCCAGCCGCGGATATCCGGCGGCTCGATCTCGACGGGATAGGTGTTGGGAAGGGGCGGCGGCATGCTTACACGCGGCACTCCTCGATCAGCCCCGCAAGCAGCGCGGTGCAGTTCGTCAGCTCCGAGATCTCCACCCATTCGTCGGCCTTATGTGCCTGATCGATGGAGCCGGGGCCGATCACCACCGTGGGAATGCCGGCGATGCTGACGAAGAAGCCCGCCTCCGTCCCGTAGGCGACCTTTGCATGTGAGTTCTTGCCGGCGAGGCGTTTGGCGAGCGCCACGATCTCCGCCTCGGGGGCGGTGTCGAGCCCGTCGATGGCGGACATGAGCGAAAACTCGAAGCCTGCACCCGGCGCGCGGCTCCGCATCTCGGGCTCCAGCACATCGCGCGCGAATGCCTGGACCCGCTCGACCACCGCATCCGGATCGTCCGTGCCAATGGCCCGCACCTCGAAGACGAATTCGCAGCGGTCCGGCACGATGTTCACCACGTCCCCGCCATGCACTGCGCCGACATGGGGCGTGGTGAAGGGCACATCGTAGAGATCGTCGCGCGCGCCGGACCGCTCAAACTCCGCCGCCATCTCGCCGATATGGCTGATGAGGCGCGCGGCGTAGGTGACGGCGTTGACGGCGGAGGGCGCGAGGGAGGAGTGCGCCGTCGTACCCCTCGCGAGCACCCTGAAGGAGCGCTTTGCCTTGTGCCCGACGATGACGGCGCTCGATGTCGGCTCCCCCACGAAGCAGCCGAGCGGGCGCACGGGCCAATCCGCCATCTCCTTCAGCGCCCCCCTGACGCCGATGCAGCCAACCTCCTCGTCATAGCTGAAGACGATGTGGAGCGGACGGGCGAGCGGGGCTGCGACCATCTCTGGCACCATGGCGAGCACTGCGGCCAGATAGCCCTTCATGTCGCAGGCGCCGCGTCCGTAGACACGCCCGTCCATGATCCGCGCCACGAAGGGATCGCCCGTCCAGGGCTGTCCCTCCACCGGGACGACATCCGTGTGGCCGGAAAGGACGTAGCCCGGCACGTCCCGCGGCCCGATGGTGGCGATGAGGTTGGCCTTCTCCCCGGTTTCGTCCGGCACCCGCTCATGCGCCACGCCATGCTCGGTCAGGTACTGCTCGACCCATTCAATCAACGCCAGGTTGGACTTCGAGCTTACGGTGTCGAAACCGATGAGAGCGGAGAGGATCGCGACGGCGCGCTCGGTTCGGTCTGACGAGGCGGTGTCTGCGGCCGTCTCTGCGGGGTCGGAAAGGGTCATGGCGGTCCGTCGGTCCTGCGAGGTGATCTGTGGTCGAGGCTAGGGCGATGGCGCCTGCCTGGCCATGGTTCGTTGGGCGGTGTTCACGACGCGCGGCGGGCGGCGGCGTCATCCGGCGGTGCGGTCAACTCGTGATCGCCGTGAAGGCTGCCGGGCGTCCAGCTCAGCCCGCGATCGTCGAGATGGGCGGTCAGCCGCTCGCGCACGCCCTCGAAGCCGTCGGCAAGCTTCAGGACCTCCTCGGCCTCCATCACCAGGACCCGCGTATCCTCGAGCGCGCGGGCCGTGGCGCTGCGCCGCGTCTCACCCGTCAGAAGGCGCGCGCCGAAGAGCTCACCGGGCTGGACGATGCGCCTCTTCTGTTCCCCGCTCTCCAGGTCGGTTCGTACCATCTCCACCGCGCCCGAGATCACGGAGTAGACGCCGTCGGATCGGTTGCCTTCCTCGAAGATACGGTCGCCTGAGCGATATAGGACATAGCGGGTCGAGGGCGGCTTTGCCGTCGCCACCTGCACGATCGTGCGTGGTGAGAGGGCGTCAAGCACCCAGTTCAAGAGCACGCTGAGCTGGGTCGAGAGCCCGGGCAGGAAGGCGACGTAGTAGGCCCGCCAGAGGAGCCAGGCCGGAAAGCCGGAGATCTTGATGCCGAAGACCTCGGCCACGCCCCGCCGCGCACCGAGCGAGGCGAGCGCGCCCTTGGACGTGTAGGCGAAGGGCTTGAGCGGCTTGCCCGCGATGGCGGCCGCCACGTTCTCCGCGAGATGCCGCGCTTCGCGCACGGCAAACTGTGCTGTGGGCGGTGCGAAATCGGTGCGCTCGCTCGCGCCCTCCTTCATGGGAATGAGCGCGCAGTCCCCGAGCGACCAGACATTCGGCTGACCCTTGGCGGCCAGCGTCCGCTCCACTGCGATCCGCCCCTGCACGAGCTCGAGCGGCATCTCGCGAACCCCGGAGGACGGTGCGCTGCCGATCGTCGCGACGATCGTGCGCGTGCCGATCACCTCGCCATCGGTGGTGGTGAGGGCGGTGCCCGTCGCCGAGGAGACGCCGATGCCAAGGCGAAGCTCGATACCTCGCTCCCCGAGCTTCTTGGCCGCATAGGCGCCGAGCGATGGCGGCAGCTCCGGCAACACCTTGTCCAGAAACTCTACGACGATGACCCTGACTTCGGACGGGTCGATATTCGGATAGAACTTGAGCGAGCGGTCGATCAGCTCCTTCATCTCCCCAACCGTCTCAATGCCCGAGAAGCCGCCACCGACGACGCAGAAGGTCAGCGCCTCGCGCTTCACTTCGGGCAGCTGCGTGATATCCGCATGCTCCAGCCGCTCGATCACATGGGCACGCAGGCGCCGCGCATCCTCCAGCGTCTTCATGGTCAGCGCGTGCTCCGGCATGCCCGGCGTGCGGGAGAGGTCCGTCGTCTGCCCGAGCGCCACCACCAGATGGTCGTAGCCGATCTCGGTCGGCCGCCGCTGGACGCCCTGGAAGACCGTGACGACCCTGCGCTCGAAATCGACGTCGTGCACCACCGCCTTGCGGACCGTGACGCCCTTCAGCAGAAAGCGGAGCGGGGTCACGGCATGGGGCGCGGTGATCGAGCCTGCCGCAACCTCCGGCAGGAGCGGCTGGAAGACGAAGTAGTTCTGATCGTTGATGAGCTCGACCGCGGCGCGCCCACCGAGACGCTGCTGTAGCTCACGCGCCGCGAACATTCCGGCGAAGCCGCCGCCCAGAACCAGAATGCGCTCTTTCGCCATGCACGCTCTCCCACACCGCTTCGTGCCGCTGCGCCCGGCCGCGCGCCGCGTCTGCCTGATGCAGTGCGACATAGCGCGCATCCTTGCCGAGCCACGCGATCCCGCCATCCATCGGTTCAAACAGGCCCTCCGGCCGCGAGAAGGCCTTGGCGTGGCAGTGGAAGCTGATAGCGTGGACGCATCGCGGCGGTCCGTCCGCCGCTCCAACCCTGGCCCCATGCTGGGACACGACCGGGGAACCCCAGAACAGGGAGACCACCAATGACCAAGCTCACCCTGCGCGCGTCGCTTCTCGCTTCGGCCGCGCTCCTCCTGACCGGGCCCACGCTTGCGGCGTCGGACGACGAGATCATCGTCGGCCTCTCCTCCGAGGTCACGTCGATGGACCCGCATTTCCACAACCTGACGCCGAACAACCAGATCGCGGCGCATATCTTCGACGGTCTGATCAACCAGGACGAAAACCAGGGCCTGATCCCCGGGCTGGCCACCGAGTGGGGCCCGACCGATGATCCGAAGATCTGGGAATTCAAGCTGCGCGAGGGCGTCACCTTCCATGACGGTTCGCCCTTCACGGCGGACGATGTGGTCTGCACCTTCGAGCGCGCGCCGGACGTGCCCAACTCACCCTCGAGCTTCGGCACCTATATCAAGGGAAAGACCGTCGAGAAGGTCGATGACTTCACGGTGCGCATCAAGACGGCGGCGCCCTATCCGCTGATGGCGAACGACATCTCGACCGTGAACATCATCTCGGACGAGAAGGGCTGCGACGCGACCACCGAGGAATTCAACAGCGGTGCCGCCGCCTACGGTACGGGCCCCTGGAAGTTCGTGAGCTACACGCCCGGTGAGGCCATCGTGATGGCGCGGGCCGAGAATTACTGGGGCGATGACAAGGCACCCTTCGCCAAGCTGACCTTCAAACCGATCAAGTCCGATCCTGCCCGCGTCGCGGCCCTCCTCGCCGGCGATGTGGACATGATCAACAACGTGCCGACGACGGATCTTGCGACGATACGCGCGAACGAGGATCTGACGGTGTTCGAGGGTGTCTCGAACCGCGTGATCTATCTCCACATGGACCAGTTCCGGGAGGACAGCCCGCATATCACCGCCAAGGACGGCAGTCCGATCAAGAACCCGCTCCTCGACGTGAGGGTGCGCAAAGCCATCAGCCACGCCATCAGCCGCGAGCTGATCAAGGACCGGGTGATGGAGGGCCAGTCCATCGTCGCAGGCCAACTCCTGCCGGAGGGCTTCTTCGGCGTCTCGAAGAATCTCGAGCCGGATGCGTATGACACCGATCTCGCGACCTCGCTGCTGGCCGAGGCGGGCTACGAGGATGGGTTCAAGATCACGATCCACGGGCCGAACGACCGCTATGTGAACGACGCCAAGATCGTCGAGGCCATCGCCCAGATGCTGACCCGCGTCGGCATCGAGGCCTCGGTCGAGACCATGCCGCGCTCGGTCTACTTCAAGCGGGCCTCCGCCGGGGGCGATGGCGGGCTGCCGGAGTTCAGCCTGATCCTCGTCGGTTGGGGAGCAGGATCGGGCGAGGCGTCCTCGCCGCTCCGCTCGCTCATAGCCACCCATGACAAGGACAAGGGCATGGGCGCCTCCAACCGCGGCCGTCACTCGGACCCCGAGGTCGACAAGCTGATCGATCAGGCGCTTCAGACGGTCGACAACGCGGAGCGCGAGGCGCTCTTGGCCGAAGCGACGGAGAAGGCGATCGGGGAGTATTACGCGATCATCCCGATCCATTATCAGGTCAATGCCTGGGCCGCGCGGAAGGGCATCGAGTACACGCCCCGCACGGACGAGTACACGCTGATGCAGGGCGCGCGGGCGACCAACTGACCCTGCCTCGCCGCGGGCGGTAGGATGGGGTTCCATCCCACCGCCCTTCACCGCCGGCCGGCGGGGTCGAACCCCGCCCTACGCTTCGGAGGATGCGCATGGCGGTCTTCATCATCCGGCGCCTGATGCAGGCGGTCTTCGTGGTCCTCGCGATGTCTGTGATCGTGTTCGTGGGCGTCAACGCCGTCGGCGACCCGGTGCACATGTTCGTCTCGCCCGACGCGCCGCAGGAGGAGATCGAGCGCGTCATCCGGCAGTTCGGGCTCGACCGGCCCGTCTGGGAGCAATACGCGCTCTTCATGAAGGGGGCGCTCTCGGGCGATCTCGGCAATTCCTACGTCTTCGGTACACCGGCGCTCAGCCTGATCCTCGAGCGGGCGGGTGCGACCTTCGAGCTTGCCTTCGTCTCGCTCATGATCGCCGTGGTGTTCGGCATACCGCTCGGCCTCTATGCCGGGCTTTATCCGGACGGCCGCATTTCCCGGGGCATCATGGCGGGCTCGATCCTGGGCTTCTCGCTGCCGACCTTCTGGGTGGGCCTGGTGATGATCATCGTCTTCGCCGTGGAGCTAGGGGTCGTGCCTTCGACGGGGCGGGGGGATACCGCGACGTTCCTCTGGATAGAGAGCTCGATCTTCACCGCTGACGGGCTCAGTCACCTGGCGCTGCCCGCCACGAACCTTGCGCTGCTCAATCTCAGCCTCGTCATCCGGCTGACGCGGGCTGGCGTGCGGGAGGCCTGGGCGCAGGACTATATCAAATTCGCGCGGGCCAAGGGTCTTTCGGAGCGGCGCATCGTCGGCGTGCATCTGATGAAGAACATCCTCATCCCCGTGGTGACCGTGCTGGGCCTCGAATTCGGCTCGCTCATCGCCTTCTCGGTGGTGACGGAGACAATCTTCTCCTGGCCCGGCATGGGGAGCCTCTTGATCGAGAGCATCCTTGTGCTCGACCGCCCTGTGATCGTCGCCTATCTCATGATGATCGTGCTCATCTTCGTGCTCATCAATCTCGTGGTCGACATCGTCTACTCGGTTCTCGACCCGCGCGTGCGGCTGTCGGAGCAGGGGAGCTGATTATGCACGCACCGACCTCGCCAAATGCGCGATCTCTCCCCGGCCTGACTAGGGAACTCCTCGTCTGGAATCTCTCAAGAGGTCCCGGATCAGATCTGCGACAGGTCGCACCCGGCCGAGAGGGGGCGCCCGGATGACCGATCAGGCCCTCGACCCCGACGCGCCGGCACCCGCGGCGGATACGGGCGTTCGCGCCGCGCCGCCTGCCTCGCCCTTCCGGCGGTTCCTCTCGGAATATGCGGAGAACCACATCTCGGTCGCGGCTGCCGTTCTTCTCTCGGCAATCGTCATACTGGCGCTCGCCGCCCCGCTCCTTGCGCCGCAGAACCCCTACGACCTTGCGCAGGTGTCGATCTTCGATTCGAAGCTGCCGCCGGGATCGGCAGCGTTCGACGGCTACACCATGTGGCTCGGCTCCGACGGCGCCGGGCGGGATCTCTTCTCGGCCATCCTCTACGGGCTCCGCATCAGCCTTACCGTAGGTGTCATGTCGGGCTTCATCGCGCTCGGGATCGGCATGGCCGTGGGGCTGATCGCGGCCTATGCAGGGGGCCGGGTCGAGACGGTGATCATGCGCATCGTAGACCTCCAGCTTTCATTCCCGGCCGTCCTCGTTGCGCTCATGCTGGTTGCGGTCCTCGGCCAGGGGATCGACAAGATAATCCTCGCCCTCGTGGTCGCCCAATGGGCCTATTACGCGCGCACCGTCCGCGGCTCGGCGCTCTCGGAACGCGGCAAGGAGTATGTGGAGGCGGCGACCTGCCTCGGTCTCTCCCATGGGCGTATCCTCTTCCGCCACATCCTGCCGAACTGCCTCGCGCCTCTGATCGTCGTCGGCACGGTCCAGACGGCGCATGCCATCAGCCTCGAGGCGACGCTCTCCTTCCTCGGGGTGGGGCTGCCGCAGACCGAACCCTCCCTCGGCGTCCTCATCTCCAACGGTTTCGAATACATGCTCTCCGGACGGTACTGGATCTCGATCTTTCCGGGCCTTGCGCTCCTCTCCACGATCGTCGCCATCAACCTTGTCGGCGACCGCCTCCGCGACGTCCTTAACCCGAGGCTCCAGCGATGAGCGGCCCGGTCCTCGAGGTCGAGAACCTGCAGACTCATTTCGCGATGCGCGCTGGGCTGGCGAAGGCAGTCGACGGCGTGTCCTTCGAGGTCGCCGGCGGAGAAGTCCTGGGCATTGTGGGCGAGAGCGGCAGCGGCAAGTCCGTCACCGGCTTCTCCGTCCTCGGTCTCGTCGATCCGCCGGGCGAGGTCGTGGGCGGTTCGGTGCGCTTCCGGGGCGAGGAGCTCGTCGGCGCGTCGCCGGAGCGGCTTCGTGCGCTGAGGGGCTCGAAGATCGCCATGATCTTCCAGGACCCGATGATGACCCTGAACCCTGTGCTCCGGGTCGACACGCAGATGATCGAGGCGGTGCAGGCGCATGGCCAGGTCAGCCGGGCCGCTGCGCGGGAAAGGTCGCGGGCGGCCCTCGCCCGCGTCGGGATCCCGGCGCCGGACGAGCGGCTCTACGCCTATCCCCACCAGCTTTCGGGCGGGATGCGTCAGCGCGTGGCCATCGCCATCGCCTTTCTCAACGAGCCGGACCTGATCATCGCCGATGAGCCGACGACGGCACTCGACGTCACGATCCAGGCGCAGATCCTGTCGGAGGCGCAAAAGCTCTGCCGGGAGGCGGGTACCGCGCTTATCTGGATCACCCATGACCTGGCCGTGGTCGCGGGCCTCGCAGACCGGATCGCCGTGATGTATGCGGGTCGCATCGTGGAGACGGGCAGCACGGACGACGTGATCGACCGGCCCCTCCACCCCTATACCGTCGGTCTCCTCGGCTCCGTCCCCGGGGCGGGGCGCCGCGGTCAGCCGCTGACGCAGATCCCGGGCATGACGCCGGATCTCACGCGCCTTCCGCCCGGCTGCGCTTTCCAGGCCCGCTGCCCGCGCGCGACGGCCGCCTGCCGTATGGCGCCAGAGACCGTGGCCCGGGCGCGCGGTCACAGCGCGCGCTGCCACCATCCGCATCTGGCGGAGGCGACGGCATGACGGGCGCCGTGGTGCCATCGGCAATGAGCGGTTTCGTGCGCGACTGGCAGATGTCGCCCGGCCGCGTCGCCGGTGACTTCCTCTATCTCACCGGAATGAGCGGCATGGCGCCGGACGGCAGCCTCGAGCGGCAGGTCGAGGGACAGATCCGGACGGCCTTCGCGCAGATCGGCGACGTGCTTTCAACCGCGGGCCTCGACTTCCGTGCGGTGGTCGACGTCACCTCTTTCCATGTCGGCATTGCGGCCCAGCTCCCGCTCTTCAAGCGTGTCTGGGCCGAGCATTTCGAGGAGCCTTATCCAGCGTGGACCGCGGTCGAGGTCGCCGGCCTCGCGACCCCGGGCGTCGTCGTGGAGCTGAAGGCGGTCGCCTGGGCAGGAAACGGGTCGGGAGATCGCAGATGAGCGAGGCAACCCTGCCCGATACCCCCGTGGCCACGCCCATTCTCGAGGTGCGAGGCCTGACCAAGCGCTTCGTCAAGACCCACGATGCCGCCGGACGCATTGCGTATCGCCTCGGTCTTGGCCCGGCGGAGGAGACGGTGCACGCGGTTGACGGCGTCGATCTTGCGGTGATGCCCGGCGAGGTGCTGGGGCTCGTGGGCGAGTCCGGCTGCGGGAAGTCCACGCTCGGGCGCATGATCGCCGGTGTCTTGCCACCGACGGAGGGGCGCATCCTCTTCGAAGGGCGGGATACGGGTGCGCAGGATGCGGCGCAGCGCCGGGACGCGAAGCTCACCGTCCAGATGATCTTCCAGAACCCCTTCGCCTCCCTCAATCCGCGGATGCGCGTCGCCGAGATCGTCGGCGAAGCGCCGCTGGTGCACGGCCTGATCAAGCGGTCCGAGCTTTCGGACTATGTGGACGAGACGCTGACCAAGGTGGGCCTCGATCCGGGGCTCAAGCGGCGCTATCCGCACCAGTTCTCCGGCGGGCAGCGCCAGCGTATCGGCATCGCACGGGCGCTGGCGGTGCAGCCGCGGTTCCTGGTCTGCGACGAGGCTATCGCGGCGCTCGATGTCTCAATCCAGGCGCAGGTCCTCAACCTCTTCATGAAGCTCCGGGGCGAGCTCGACCTCACCTATCTCTTCATCAGTCACGACCTCAGCGTCGTCGCGCATATCGCGGATCGCGTCGCCATCATGTATCTCGGCCGCGTGGTGGAGGAGGGGCCGGCGGAAGCACTCTTCGAGGCACCGAACCACCCTTACACCCAGGCGCTCATCGCGGAGGTGCCGCGGCTCGACCAGAGGCGCCGTCAGTTCGAGCCGGTGAAGGGCGAGATTCCGTCGCCGCTCAATCCGCCGCCGGGCTGCCATTTCCACCCGCGCTGCCCACATGCCCATGCGCGCTGCTCGGCCGAGATACCGGCGCTTCGCGCCATCGCCCCGGGGCGCCGCAGCGCCTGCCATCTCAACGACGCATGAAACGAGACAACAGCGAGGCGCCGCATGATGCGCCGCCGCCGCCCCCCCAACGCACGATCCGCATCGCCGGCTCGGCGCATGAGCCGGTGGCGCTGGCGGCCACCATCGTCATCGGCATCGTGGGCGCAGGGGCCGCGAATCTCATGGCGCTGCCGCTGCCCTGGCTCTCGGGCTCGCTCCTCGCCGTCGCGGGCGCGGCGGTGGCCGGATTGCGCATCCGCAGGGAGACGCTGACCTTCCCGTTCCGCCTGCGCGTCTTCTTCGTGCCGATCATCGGCGTCGCCATCGGGGGCGCCTTCACGCCGGCGCTCCTCTCGGAGGCGCCGGGTTGGTGGATCACGCTACTCGCGCTCTTCGTCTTCCTGCCCGTCGCCCATGCGCTGGGCTACGTGATCTACCGCCACGGCGCCGGCTATCCGCGGGAGACGGCGTTCTTCGCCGCGATGCCGGGGGGACTGATCGAGGCCGTCGCGATGGGGGAGAAGGCGGGTGCCGACCCTACGACGCTGACGCTTCTCCAGTTCTCGCGCCTCATCCTCTGCATATTGCTCGTCCCTCTCGGCATCACGCTCTACGAGGGCATTGCAGTGGGCTCTGCCTCGGGCATCGCCTTCGGGGCGGGCGAGAGTCTCGGTCTCCTCGATGCGGTAATCCTCTTCGCCGCGGGCGCGATCGGCCTTCTCGGCGCGCAGTGGATCGGCATGCCGGCGGCGGTGATCACGGGGCCGATCCTGATCTCGGGCCTCGTCCACCTCACAGGGCTGACGGAGGCGGACCCGCCCGCCTGGCTCGTCAGCCTCACGCAGCTCATCGTCGGCACGTCGCTCGGCGTCCGTTTTACGGGCTTCCCGCGCGCCTCCCTCGCCCGGGGCATGGCGGCGGCGGCGGCCAGTGTTGGCCTCGCTCTCTCCATCGCGCTCGGCATCGGCCTCGCTCTTGCGGCCGCGGTGGGCGAGAACGCGGAGGCGGTGATCCTCGCCTTCGCCCCGGGCGGCGTGGTCGAGATGTCGCTCGTCGCCCTCTCGCTGCAGATCTCGGTGGTCTTCGTCAGCGCTCATCACGTGGCGCGCATTCTGCTCTGCGTCTTCATGGCCAAGGCCGTGCATGCCTGGCTGGTAAAGCATCGCGGCTGGACGTGAAGCGCCGCTCAGCGGCGGCGGAACCTCACACCGATCTTGTCCGCCGGGCGGGTCGTCAGGCGCGCGACGGGACGGACGCGGGCGGCATCGAGCGCCTCGATCTCGTAGCGGCGGAGCATCGCGGCGATGATGAGCCCCGCTTCCATCATGGCGAAGGCCACGCCGACGCAGAGCCGCGCGCCCTGGCCGAAGGGTAGGTAAGCGCCCTGGGGCATGCGCGCCTCCTGCCCCGCAGCGAAGCGATCGGGATCGAACCGGTCCGGGTTGTCCCAAAGCGCCTCGTGCCGCTGGATTACCCACGGGCTGACCAGCACCATCGCGCCCTTCGGCAGATCGATGGGTCCGAGGCGCCGCGCCTCCGCCGTCGTGCGTGCGAGGAACGTGACGGGCGGATAGAGGCGCAGCGTCTCGCGGAAGACGTTGCGCACGAAGCCGAGGCGCTTCACGCCAGCGGCCGTCAGGGGCGCGTCCCCGCAGGTCTCGGCTACCTCCGCCCGGACACGCTCTGCCATCTCAGGGGCCTCGGCCAGGATAAAGAGTGTCCAAGTCAGCGCGCTCGCCGTTGTCTCATGGCCCGCGAGGAAGAAGACGGCGAGCTGGTCCAGCATCTCCGCGCGCGTGAAGCCGTCGCCCGTCGCGGGATCGCGCGCTGCGATGATGTCGCGCGCGATATCGTCCGGCTGATCCTCCGGCGCGAGGGCCAGCCGCGCCTCGAGCATCTGGTCGACGAGACTGCGGATCTCCGCCGCCGCCTCCCGCGCTGCCCGGGGCTGTCGGATCGGCGCGCCCGAGCGCGTCAGGAGGAGATGGCGAAGCGAAACATTCGCGCAGGCCTTCTGAAAGCGCGCAAAGGCGTCGAAGACCCGGATCGAGAGCGCGCCGGAGAAGCTTTCGGAGAAGATCGTGCGGAACATGATATCCGCCGTCAGATGGCTGAGCTCGGCCTCGAGGCTGAGCACGGTGCCGGCGGCCGCCGCTGCGTCGAAACGCGCCTCTGCAGCTGTCATCGCCGCTGCCATGTGCCGGAAGGCCTGGTTCACCCTCATATGCGCGAAGGCGGGATCGATCATGCGCCGCTGGCGCTCCCAGACCCGCCCCTCGCTTATGAAGACCCCGTTGCCGACGAGCGGTGCGAGCGCGCCAACCATGAGTTCGTTCTTGGGGAAGAATACGCGCGCATCGCCCATAACCTCGGCCACGAGGGCCGGCTCGCTCACCAGATAGATGCCGCGCCGCGAATAGCCCGGCCAGAAGACGGGCTCGCGATAGGCCTCGCCGGGCAGGAGCGTGATGAGATCGCGCTCGAAGCTGGAGATCGCACGGAAAAGCGCACCCATGGGAGAGACGGGCCAAGGTGCGGGCGGGCGGTAGAGCGTCCGCCCGTCCGGCGCAGTGCCTCCGGTTGCGCGGGCTTGCGGCCTGGCGGCGTCGTCGGGCACTGGCGTCGGCTCCCGGTCATGGCGGGATGCCATGATCGGTCGCGCCTCGCCGGCTGTCCAGCAGCGAGACGCAACCGATCGCGGGCCGGCGAGGGGTGGTGCCTCGCCTCAGAGATCGAGGCCGATGTCGCGGCGCATCCGCTCCGGCATCTCGCGCAGCATGCGCCGACCGGCCCGTCGGTTCTCGAAGCGCCCGAAGGCTTCCATCGCAGCAAGGATCAGGCGGCCGGGATGCGGCACCCGGAGCTGCCCGGCGGCCCCGGACTGCGTGCCGATCGGGAGGAGGGGGGTATCTAAGCGCTTGGTCGCCATGATCTTTCTCCATGTTCAGACGGTGTGTCATCTGCGTCATGAAGAGGATGGTGGTCGGGGCATCCGAACGCAGCCCGATACTTGCGGTCGGCCGCGGAAATAGCACATGGCAACGGAACAGGTCGGCGTCGCTCGGCAGGGACGGCCTCAGCGAAGCGTCTCGAAGAGGCGCATGAAGAGCCGGGTGCGGGGCACGATGCTGTCGACCATCACGTGCTCGCCATGGGTGTGCATCAGCGCCCCCTCGATGCCGATGCCGTCGAGCACTGCTGTGTCGCGCGCCACGAAGCTCGCATCCGACCCACCGCCCGAGGCCATGTCCTCGAGCGAAAAGCCGATCTCCTCGGCCAGACCTCTGGCATGCTCGAAGAGCGCTGCGATGGCGTTGGACTTGGCGAAGGGCGGCCGGTTGAGCCCGCCTTCCAGCGTCAGCGTCACGTCCGGGTTCTCGGGGCGGAGGGAGCGGAGCCAGGCATCGGCCTCTGCCGCATCCTCCTCGGTCTCGACGCGCAGGTCGATGCGGCAGCCGGCGCGCTCAGGTACCGTGTTGTCTGTCGTACCGCCCCATATCCGGCCGACATTGAAGGTCATGCCGCGGGCGTAGTCCGTCCGCTCCTCGATCTCGACAACCTTGCGGGCCAGCTCGGCGATTGCGCTCCGCCCGTCCTGGTGGTTGCCGCCGGAATGCGCGGCCCGGCCTTTCGCCTCCAGCCCGTAGCGGCCTACGCCCTTCCTCGCGGTCACGGCCTTGCCGCCGTTTCGCGCAGGCTCGGTGCAGAGCACATAGGCCGCCTCGCGCGCGGCGGCGCGGATCAGGCCCTCGGACGTCGGCGAGCCGATTTCCTCGTCCGACGTCAGCAGCACACGGACAGGCAGCGGCGTGTCCGCCCCGGCCCGGTGGAGCGCCTCGAGAGCGGCGAGCGCCATGGCAGCGCCCCCCTTCATGTCCGCAATCCCGGGCCCCCAGGCGCGCCCATCCTCGACGCGGAAGGGCAGCGCCTCCGCGATGGTGCCGACGGGATGCACCGTGTCGAGATGGGAGAGAACAAGAATGCCGGGCGCATCCGGGTCGGCGCGGCCGGTCCAGGGCAGGCGGATCGAGACATGGTCGCCCTGACCGTCCCGGCCCGGAATGCGCTCGAGAACCCCACCGATGGCCTCGTACTCCGCGCTCGCATGGTCCATCAGCGCGTTGATCCCGTCGATATGGCCCGTCGGCGTCTCGATCTCCACCCAGGCACGGATGCGCGAGAGGATGGCGTCTACCTGCAGTCCGTCCGTCGCTGCCGCATCGTCCACCGTCCAGGCCTCCCGCTCTATGCCGGGCCCTTGCGCCCGCGCCCCCATGCCGACACCATCGGGCGCCGCGGGGCAAGCCCGTGCCCGCATCCTTTCCGCTGCTTGACCAAGGTATGGGAGTGCCGCGACATGAACCGACCCCACGACCCGGCCATCGCGCGAGAGACGAGGATGGCGCGATGACCGCGCGGGCCGACGCGGTCGCCGCCGCAGAGGCGCTCGTGGACAGCGGCGCGTTCGAGGCGCGGCTCGCCCGTCTGGTCGCCGTACCGACCGAGAGCCAGCGCCCTGAGGGTCGGCCCCATGTGGCGCGGTACCTGACGGAGGAGCTCACGCCCATGCTCGAGGGCATGGGTTTCTCCTGCCGTCTGCTCGAGAATCCTGCGCCGCGGGGCACTCCGGTGCTTCTCGCCGAGCGGCATGAGGGCGAAGGCTTGCCGACCCTGCTCGGCTACGGTCATGCCGATGTGCTTAACGGCATGGCGGAGGCCTGGAGCAAGGGGCGGGGGCCTTGGCAACTCACCCGCGAGGGTGACCGGCTCTATGGCCGGGGCACGGCGGACAACAAAGGTCAGCACCTCATCAACCTTCTCGCGCAGGCGACGGTGATCGAGGCGCGCGGGCATCTCGGCTTCAACGCGAAATGGCTGATCGAAGGGGGGGAGGAGACGGGCTCGCCGGGCCTCGAGGCCGTGGTGGCGGCCAATCGCGAGGCCTTCTCCGCGGACGTGCTGATCGGCTCGGACGGGCCTCGCGTCGATCCCGCGCGCCCGACCGTGACGCTGGGCTGCCGGGGCGGCGTGACGTTCGACATGATCTGCCACCTCCGCGACGGGGCGCATCACTCGGGCAACTGGGGCGGGCTGATCCGCGACCCTGCAATCCTGCTTGCCCACGCCATCGCCAGCATCACGGACGCGAACGGCGATCTGCTCGTCCCCGAATGGCGAGCGCCCCAGCCTTCCGCGGAGATCCGGGCGCTCCTGGATGGAATCGAGCCGACGGGCGGGCCCGCGATCGAACCCGGCTGGGGCATCGCGGGGCTGACGCCGGCCGAAAGAGTTTACGGCGCCAACAGCTTCGCGGTGCTCGCGATGACTTCAGGACGGCCCCAGCACCCGGTCAACGCGATCGCGGGCGAGGCGCGGGCGACCTGCCAGCTCCGCTACATCGCGGGCACGGACGCGGCGGGCGTGATCCCTGCGCTCGAGCGGCATCTGGCGGCGCGCGGTCTCGATGCCGTGACGGTCGCGCCGCGGGAAGGGGCGGGGGGCTTCGAGGCCTCCAACACTACGGTCGACCACCCATGGGTCGAGCGCGTGCGCGCGTCGCTCGAAGCGGGCGGGCACGCTCATGCGGTGCTGCCGCAGATGGGCGGCTCGATCTGCAACACGCTCTTTACGCATACGCTCGGCATTCCGGCGATCTGGCTCCCGCATTCCTATGTCGGTTGCAGCCAGCATGCGCCCGATGAGCATGTGCTCCTGCCGCTCTGCCGCGAGGCGCTGGGTCTCATGACAGGGCTATACTGGGATATCGGAGAGGCGGCGTGAGGGGGAAAGGTGCGCGATGACAGAGGCTTGCGATCTATCGGCACGAGCGGCGCGGGCGCTGATCGGGCGGCGCGCACTCTCACCGGTCGAACTCTGGGAGAGCTGCTGCCGGCGGGTTGATGCGGTGAACCCTGCGGTCAACGCCGTGATCTGGGAGGATCGCGAGGCGGGCCTCAAGCAGGCGCGCGACGCCGAAGCGGCGGTCATGCGCGGCGATGCGCTCGGCGCGCTCCATGGGCTGCCCGTGGCGCTCAAGGATAATCGTGCGACGGCGGAGCAGCCCTGCACAAACGGCTCGCTGATCCACGCTGACGATCCGCCCGCGACCGTGGACGAGCCTGGCGTCGCGCATCTGCGCGCGGCCGGTGCACTTCTCGCGCAACGCACCAACCTGCCGGAATACGGTGCGGGCGCGAACACGGTGAACCGGCTCTTCGGCGCGACGGGGAATCCGTTCGACACGATGCTCTCGGCAGCCGGTTCCTCCGGCGGCTCGGCCGCGGCGCTCGCCTGCGGGATGGCGCCCTTGGCCACGGGATCGGATTACGGCGGCAGCCTGCGCACGCCCGCGGCCTTTTGCGGCGTCGCGGGTTTCAGGCCGAGCTTCGGCGTCGTGCCGCGGCCTGCGGCTGGCAGCCTGCTCGGCCCCTGGCCCGTGAACGGCCCGATGGCCCGGGACATGAGCGATCTTCGGCTGATGCTCGCAGCCCAGGCCTTCGAGGACGCGCGAGATCCCTGGTCCTTCGGCGC
>JBCCDG010000013.1:0-48695 GCA_039030915.1 Pseudomonadota bacterium
GCCAAAACAACCGCCGCCCTCTTCCACAACGGCGCAAACCCAACATGGAAAACAACCTTCCAAAATACCCCAAAACAAACAAACCAAATCCCAACAACACCAACAAAACATACAATACTATGGAATATAAAAGGAGCGTCGCAGCAGGCAACACGGCGAGATATGCTGCCGAGCGACACGCTCCATCGCATCGAGATGGTAGATCTGGGGCGGTTGGACGGGTTTGCCGGTATCGGGGCGGCGCTGGCAGCCGCGCGCCCGATCCTCGCCGCGCCGGTCGAGGGGGCCGACGCCGCGCTCAGGGCGATGGATCGGGCGGCCCGGCTCTACGCCTTGGGGCACGCCGGCGCAGCGCCCCGGTCCGGGGAGGTGGTGGAGCCGTGGCGGCGGCGACTTTCGCAGCGGGTCACCGCGCTCGCCGCCGCGCTCGATGCGCGGGCCGATGATGCTATCGCGGCGGCAGATGCGATCCTGGAGGAGGCGGAGCGCGCGGTTCCCGCCTTCGCTGGCGAGATGGCGCTCCTCCGCCGCGCGGGTGCCGCGCTGGGAAGCGTCGTGTCCGGTGAGCGTGACGGTGTCTCCGTCCTCTTCGACGGCGGAGCGGTGGACGACGGTGCGCTCGGTGCGCTCTACAAGGAGGCACCGTTCGCCGCGCGCGCGAATGCGGGTCTGCGCGCCGCTGTCGAAGCGCTCGCCGGCCGTGACCGCGCGCCGATACGCGTCCTCGAGGTCGGCGCGGGTACCGGCGGTACGACGGCGGCGGTGTCGGCGGCGCTGCCCGAAGGATCCGACTATCTCTTCACCGATATCTCTCCGGGCTTTCTGCAGCGCGGGGCGGAACGTTTCGGCGTCAGGACAGCGCTTTACGATCTGACCGCCGACCCGTATGCGCAGGGTTTGCGGCCGGGCGCGTTCGATCTGGTCGTCGCTTCGAACGCGGTCCATGTGGCGCCGGATCTGGGGCTTGCACTCGAACGGCTGCACGGTCTTCTGGCGCCGGGTGGTGCGCTTTTGCTTGCCGAGGCCGGGCGGGCACGTCCGGCACTCGACATCACCTTCGGACTGACACCGGGATGGTGGGCATTTCAGGATGCGCGCTGCGCAGCGCATAGTCCGCTGTTGTCGCCCACGGACTGGATCGCCGCGCTCGGCGCCGCAGGGTTCGTGGAGGCGGCCGAGCTTTCGGGCCTGCCGGAGCCCGAACAGGCCATCCTCCTGGCACTGAAGTGCGATCGGCCCGTCAGCACAGGGCTGAGGTCGATCCTTGCGCCGGAGAGCGACGTAGAGGCCGGGATGCTTTCGGCGGCTCTCGGCGCCGAGATCGTCCGGACGGCGGAGGAGATCGGCGGGGACGTCCGGGACGTCATCCTGCCGGTCCGCGCCGCGGCGAGCCCGGACGAAGCCGTTGCCACCGCGCTGCCGGCCGTTCACGCCTTGATGGCACGGCAAGATGCGCCACGGCTCTGGTTTCTGGTGGATGACGACGAGACCGACCCGGGCGTCGGCGCGATCGAAGGACTGGCGCGCACGCTCTGGCGCGAGCGCGCGGAGATGGCCGGGGGCGTCCTCAAGACCGATGCGCGCGATGACGTACCGCGCCTGGCCCGCCTGTTCGACCGCTTCATGAGCGGACCAGGCGAGGATCGCGCGACGCTGCGCGAGGGCCGACTGCTGCTTCCGCGGATCGAGACGCTTGGGAACCTGGCGCGGACAAGGCCAGGTCTCGACCAAGCCGGAACATGGCTCGTGATCGGCGGCCTGGGCGGTCTTGGCCCGCTGGTCGCGGAGCGGCTGGCGATGCGGGGCGCGCGGCGCATCGTCCTCGCCGGCCGGAGCGGTACGGCGGAGCCGGAACGGCTCCGGCCGATCCGCGAGGCGGGCGCCGATGTCCGCGCGGTGGCGCTCGATTGCCGGGTCGAGGCGGAGGTAGCGGCGCTGCTCGATAGGATCCGCGACGGCGGCGCCCTTGCAGGCATCGTCTACGCCGCCGGCGTGCTCGACGATGCAACGCTGCCGACACTGACGGCGGACCGCTTCGGCCCTGTCATCGCGGCGAAGGCGGGGGGAGCGGCCATCCTCGACAGGCTCACCCGCCAAGACGGCGCAATCCCATTCCTCTTCTTCTCCTCGGCCGTCGGGGCGCTCGGTGCGCCGGGGCAGGCAACGCATGCCACTGCCAACGGGGCGATGACGGCGGTGGCCGCCGCGCGCCGCGCCGCGGGGTTCCCATCGGTCGTTCTGCATTGGGGCGGATGGTCCGAGGTGGGTGCAGCGGCCCGCCACGTGGCCGTCGCGGAGGGGCAGGGCGCGCGCGCCATCCCGCCGTCTCTCGGCCTCGACATCCTCGATTGCGCGCTCGCCGGGGATCTGCCCGACGAGGTGATCGTGCTCCCGGTGGACTGGCGCGCGTGGCTCGACGCCCAACCGACGCTGGCGGGCCAGACGCTCTTCGCCACGCTGGCGCGGGCGGCGGCGCCTTCCGATCCGAACGCACCCGATCCGGCCGCATCTGCCCGTCCACCGGCCGAGACGCTTGGCGACCGTCTGGCCTCGGCGCCCGCGTCGCGCCATCTCGCGCTCGTCACCGGAGCGGTTCGGGCTGCCGCGGCCGAAATACTCGGACACACTGATGCCGGGCACGTGCCGGTGACACGGCCCCTCGGCGAGCTCGGCCTCGACAGCCTCATGGCCATGCAGCTCCGCGACCGGCTGGCCAGCATGGCCGCGCTCCCGCTCGGCCCGCAGATCGTCTACGACCATCCCAGCGTCGCCGCGCTGTCCGAGCATCTGCTGGCGATGTTGTCGGGAAGCGCGGACGTGCCCGCCACGCCGGCCGACAGCCCCGCGAAGGCGGGCGGCGCACGGGCCGGGCACGATGAGAAACTGGCCGATGCGGCCCTCGATCTCGACGCTCTCGACGCCCTCTCCGACGAGGAGGCAGGTCGCCTTCTCGCCGAGATGGCGCGTTCTCCCGGAAAGATTTCATGAACGATCAATTCCTCCCGATCGACAAGCTCGTCGCGCTCTCGCCGGAGAAGCTGGCGCTCTACGCGATCGGGCTTCAGCGCCGTCTCGACCGTGCCGCGCGGGAGAAGCATGCACCCATCGCGGTGGTCGGTGCGTCGGGCCGTTTTCCGGGCGGGGCCGAGGGGGTCGAGGGGCTCTGGAGCCTTCTGGACGAGGGGCGCGACGCGATCGGCCCGGTCCCGCCCAGCCGCTGGGACGCGGACGCCTTCTTCCGACCGCATCCCGCACCGCCGGGTTACACCAGCGTGCGCGAAGGCGGATTCCTCGATGGCATAGACCTCTTCGATCCGGCTTTCTTCGGCATCAGCCCGCGCGAGGCGGCGGCGATGGACCCCCAGCAGCGCCTCACGCTCGAGATGGCCTGGCGCGCCTTCGAGGACGCAGGCATGGCGCCGGACCGCCTGTCCGGCAGTGCTGCGGGCGTCTTCGTCGGCGCCGGCGCGCAGGACTACAGCCGCCGGATCGCAGGGCCCGGCGGCGATCTCGCGCAGATGGACGCACATTTCGGCGCCGGCAACGGCAACAGCGTGATCGCCGGGCGCGTCGCCTACCAGCTCGGGCTGCGTGGTCCGGCGGTAACGGTCGATACCGCCTGCTCCTCGTCGCTCGTGGCACTGCATCTGGCTTGTCAGGCGCTGCGGCTGGGGGAGATCGACCTCGCCGTCGGTGGCGGCGTGAACGTGATCCTGGAGCCGGCGGGACATGTCGCGTTGTCGCAGACCGGCATGCTCGCCCCGGATGCGCGCTGCAAGGCGTTCGACGCCTCGGCCAACGGCTTCGTGCGGTCCGAAGGCGTTGGCTTCGTCATCTTGAAGCGCCTCGACGACGCCCTGGCCGACGGCGACCGCGTCCTTGCCGTCATCCGGGGGACGGCGCTCAATCAGGACGGCCGGTCGAGTAGCCTGACCGCGCCGAACGGACCCAGCCAGGAAGCGGTGATAAGGGCGGCCCTCGCGGATGCGGGTGTGGATGCGTCCGAGGTGCGGTTGCTCGAGACTCACGGGACCGGCACCGAGCTCGGCGACCCTATAGAGGCTGGAGCGGCGGCTGCGGCTTACGCCAAACGGCGGGACGAAGACGACCCTCTCCTCCTCGGCGCACTCAAGAGCGCGATCGGACACATGGAGACGGCCGCAGGTGTCGGTGGTCTCCTGAAGCTCGTCGGGGTCTTCCGGCACGGTCGCATCCCGGCCAACCTCCACCTGCGCGAACGCTCGCCCCTCATTCCGTGGGAGCGCATTGCCGTCCGCCCGGTCGACGCAGTCGTTCCCTGGACGGGGCGCCATCGCCTGGCAGGCCTCTCCTCCTTCGGCTACAGCGGCACGAACGCGCATATGATCGTCGCCGCCCCACCGGAGCCTGCACCGGTCATTACGTCACCACGCGCGCGCCCCATCGTCCTCAGCGCCAATAGCCGCGATGCGCTTGAACGACTGGTCGGGGCGACCCGCACGGCACTTCGGACGGCGGAGCCGGACGCCTTTGCGCGCTCGGTGCACAGCCTCGGGAGGGGCCGGGCGCTGTTGCCGGCGCGCATTGCCGTATCGGCGTCGGATGGCGCGGAAGCGGCAGAGCTGCTCGACGAAGCCGCGCAAAACGAGCCCACGGTTGCGCACTCCCTGGACGAGCCCGCCATCGCGTTCCTCTTCACGGGGCAGGGCGCGCAGTCGCCCGCGATGGCGTGGGGTCTGATGGCGGAAAGCGCTGCCTTCCGGCAGGTGATCGAGCGTCTCGACCCTGTGGTCCGCGATCGCCCGGAGTGGGCGTTCGACGAAACGCCGCTCATCGCCCTGCTCACGCGCACGAAGGACGTGCCCGACATCACGCGCACCGTCTATGCCCAGCCCGCCCTCTATGCCTTCGAGGTCGCGATGGCTGCGCTCTGGGAGGCCCGCGGCATCCGTCCGGCCGCCGTCATCGGCCACAGCCTGGGCGAGATCGCGGCCGCTGCCGTCGCGGGCGTCATGAACGTGGAGACGGGCTTTCGCCTCGCGCTGGAACGGGGCAGATCGATGGAGGCATGCCCCGGTGGCGCCATGGCATCGGTCGAGGGTTCGCGCTCGGCGGTCGAGGAAACGATCGCCTCACTCGGGCCCCGCACACCCCCCGTTTCGATCGCGGGCGTCAACGGACCCTCCTCCGTCACGGTGGCGGGTACCGAGGATGCAGTGGCAGACTTCATGACCGCGCTGGCGGGGCGCGGCATTCGCAGCCGTCGTCTGACGGTGAGCCACGCCTTCCACAGCGCCGCCATGGAACCGGCGATGGTGCCGCTCGATGCCTTCGTCGGGACACTGGCGTTCCGGGCTCCGTCCGTCCCCATCGTCTCGAACCTCACCGGCGGCTGGGCGGGAGACGAGACATTCGCCGATCCCGCCTACTGGTCACGCCACCTTCGCGCACCGGTCGATTTCATGGCCGGCGCCTCGGCGCTGCTGGCGGATGCGCCGGGCGTTGTCCTCGAAGTCGGGCCACGGCCGCAGCTCCTCCCGCTCGTCGGGGCGATCGCGGCCGCGGACGGGCGGGCCCCGCGGCTCGTCGCAAGCTGCCGGGACGACCGCCCGTCGGACCGTTCCCTCGCGGAGGCCGCGGCAGCGCTCGCGCTGGATGGCGCCCGGCTGGACTGGCGCGGGCTCGCGGCCGATCAGGGAGAGACGCTCCCGCTCGTCGATGTGCCGCCGGCGCCGATGGATCCGGTGCGCTGCTGGCTCGACACGGACAGTGACTGGTGGGGCCTCATCGGCCGAAGGGTCGAAACGGCGATGCCTGTCACGATCTTCGAGAACCGCCTTTCGGCGCGGGAGCCGGCATGGCTCGGCGATCACCGCGTTGCCGACCGTGTTCTGATGCCGGCGTCGTGCTTCATTCAGATGATGTTGGAAGCCGCATCGACGGTGAACGGCGGTATCGACCAGGTATTCGAGGATATCGCGTTCACGGCCCCCCTCGATCTGACCGATGGCACCGCCGCAACGGTTCAGACGACGGTCGAGCGGACGGGCCTTGCGCATCGAATCCGCATCCATGCCCGGCAGGGAACCGACGGATTTGTCGAACGTGCCTCCGCCACGCTTGGCCGGGAAGGGGTGATCCCCGCGCTGCCGCCAACGCCACCCGGCCGTTGCAGACCGGTCGATATCGATGCGCTGAAGGCGCGACGGACGAGCTTTGGCCTCGACCTCGGCCCTGCCTTCGATGGTCTGGTGTCACTGGAGCGCGGTGACGATGTGGCTATCGCGAGCATCGCTCTGCCACCCGGCGCCGGCGCCCCACCCGCCACCGGCATCCACCCGGTGCTGCTCGATGCCGCCCTGCAAGCCCTCGGTGCTCTCGTCGAGGATGCGGTGTCGGGACGGGGGGCGCTGGTCCCGTCGAACATCGGGCGCATCGCCTTTCATCGCGCGCCTGGCCGTTCGGCCTGCGTCACGGCCTGGTGGAGCGAGCGGCCAGACGGCGAGACCCCCGAGGCCTGCATCGACGTCACCGATGCAGACGGGCAAGCGATCCTGACCATCGAGGGGTTGCGGTTCGCCCATCTGCATGGCGAGCCTTCCCTGCCTGAAGGCTGGTTCTGGCGCGTTGATTGGCAGGAGGTGGCGCCGGCCGAGCGTCCGCCGATGCGGCTTGCTGCGGTCGCGGACGCGCTGGCAGATACCCTTGGCGCACTGGACCGCGATCCGGAGATCGCCGCGCACAAGGCGTTTCTCGACCGGCTGGAGGCGCTCGGACCCGCCATCGCAAGGGCCGCGATCGCCAGCGTGACACGGGATGACGTTCCCTCGCATCGCCGCCGGCTCTACGCGCGTATCGCCGAGATCGCCGAGGGAGCCGAGGCCAGCGACGCTGGGATCGAGCCGATTGCCGCGTTGGATGCGCTGCGCACGGACGATGATGTCCGCCGGGCCGAGATCGACATGGTTGCCCGCTGTGCAGAGGGACTGCCCGACGTGCTCCACGGTGGCGATCCGCTGGCGCTGCTCTTCCCGGACGGCGCGCTCGGCCATGCGGAGGCGGTGTACACCGAAGGCCCGCTCGCCCGCGCCCTCGCCCGGTTGGCCGGCGCCAGCATCGCGGCCCTCATGCCCGGACGCGCCCGGATACTCGAGATCGGGGCCGGTACCGGAAGCCTGACGCGCGCGGTGCTCGATGCGCTGGCCGAACCGCCTGTCCGATATGCCTACACCGACGTGTCCTCGCATTTTCTCGAGCATGGTCGCGCGCTCTTCGCGGATCGGCCCGGCATGGAATACGCCCGCTTCGATGTCGAGGGCCCGCCGGGCCCGCAGGGTTTCGAGCCGGGCGACTTCGATCTGGTACTCGCGTCCAACGTTCTCCACGCGACACGTGATCTGGACGAGAGCCTTCGTCATGCGCGTGAACTCCTGGCGCCCGGCGGGGTTTTGGTGCTGGTCGAGGCAACCGAACGACGCCTCGCCGCCGATCTCACCTTCGGCCTCACGGATGGCTGGTGGCGGTTCCAGGACACGGCCCGTCGCCCGGATCATCCCCTTCTCGACCGAGCGGGCTGGTTCGAGGGCCTGAGCGATGCGGGCTTCGAGGAGATCGCGTCGCTGCCCGGCGATGGATCGGAGGCCATTGCGGAGCACGCGGTCCTGCTCGCTCGCAAACCGCAACGGGACGCTGCGGACGATCTCGTCGGCCCCGTCATTCTGCGGGGGAGGGGTCCGATCGCCGATGCCTTGGCGCAGCGTCTGCGCGCCGTCGGCACCACCGTAATCCCGGTGCCCGCCAGCGCGGAGGGGTCGCAGGCGGTCGAGGCCGGCCCACCGCCCAGCCATGTGATCGATCTTTCCGCCCTGTCCGCAACGGGGTCGGACGACAGCCGCGCCGCGGATATGGGAGCCGATCTGGCCGATCTCGTCCGGGCGGTCGAAGCGGGCACGCGGGCGCGGCCGGATCGTCTTCTCGTCGTCACAGCAGAGGGGGCGACCATCGGCGCGGGAACACCCGATCCGGGGCAGGCGGCCCTTGCCGGGGTTGTGCGGGTACTTGCGCGGGAGCATCCGCATCTGGGCGCGGGCCTGCTCGATCTTCCCGCGGATCTGGCGCCGCGGGACGCGGCGGCCGCGATCCTGCGAACCCTCGCCATGCCTTGTCGGACCGAGCTTGCCCTAAGGGCCGGGCGCCTTCTGGTGCCGTCGCTCGCGCCCGATCGCGTCGCCCGGCTTGCCGGCGCGCCCTGGCGTGTTGCGATCGGCGAGCGTGGCAGCCTCGGCGCCCTTGCGCCGCAGCCGCTCGAACGCCGGCAGCCCGGGCCCGGAGAGGTCGAGATCGCGGTTCATGCCGCCGCCCTCAACTTCCGCGACGTGCTGAACACCATGGGCCTCTACCCGGGAGAGCTTGGCGATCCGGGCGAGGAGTGCGCAGGTATCGTGATCGCGGTCGGCAGCGGGGTCGATGGCCTCGCGCCCGGGGACGCGGTGGTTGCCGCCGTCGGCCAATCCATGGCCACCCATGTCACCGCACCGGCCGAGCTTGTCCGCCCATTGCCGCCGGGCCTTGGCATGGCCGAGGGCGCGAGCCTGCCCGTGGCCTATCTGACGGCCGCCGTAGCGCTTCGGCATCTCGCGCGGCTCGGGGCCGGCGAACGGGTGCTCGTGCATGCTGCGGCGGGCGGCGTCGGCATGGCGGCCGCGCATATCGCGCACGCCGCGGGCGCGCAGGTCTTCGCGACGGCGCATCCGTCGAAATGGCCCGTCCTGCGCGCCATCGGCGTTGCGGAGGATGCCATCGCCAGCAGCCGTAGCCCGGGCTTCGGCGCGCGGGTCATGGACTGGACCGGCGGCGACGGTGCGGACGTCGTGCTGAACAGCCTCGCCGAGCCCTTCATCGGCGAAAGCTTCGCAGCGCTGGCCCGTGGCGGGCGCTTCGTCGAGATCGGCCGGCGGGGGATCTGGACGCGTGAGCAAGCCACGTCGCGGCGCCCCGACGCTGCCTACTTCCCGCTGGTCGTGGCCGAGGAAGTCGCACGGGACCGCGCGGGCGTGGCGCGCGTCTTCGACGATGTCCTGGGGGACGTGGCATACGGTACGCTCCCGCCGATCGCTCACACGGTTCACCCCGCCGCCCGGTTCGACGAGGCGTTCGATGCGATGGCGCGCGGCGCTCACACCGGCAAGCTGGTGCTGGACTTCGCGGCGGCGCATCGTGAAGGCCGGTCGGGTATCCGGGCCGATGGCAGCTATCTCGTCACCGGCGGGCTGCGCGGGATCGGTCCGCTCGTCGGCCGCTGGCTGGCAGAGCAGCGGGCGGGGCGCATCGTGCTGCTGGCCCGTCATGCACCCGATGCCGCGGCCGAGGAGGCCATCTCCGCGATGCGCGAGGCCGGCGCCGAGGTCGAGGTGATGCTCCTCGATCTGACCGACACGCCTGCCCTCGAGAGCGCATGGCCACGCATTGCCGGCGACGAAAGGCCGCTCAGGGGAATCTTTCACGGGGCGGGGGTGTTGGACGACGGCCCGCTCATCACGCTCGACCGTGCCCGGTTCGCGACCGTGCTCGGGCCGAAGCTTAGCGCGGGGCTCGTGCTGGATCGGTTGAGCCGGGGGATCGGGCTCGACCATTTCGTGCTCTTCTCGGCCGGCGCCGCGCTGTTCGGCTCCCCGGGCCAAGCCAGCCACGCCGCCGCGAATGCCGCGCTCGATGCGCTTGCCGCCGCTCGGCGCAAGGCCGGAGAGGCTGCTCTCACCGTCGACTGGGGGCCCTGGTCCGGCATCGGCGCGGCTGCGGACACAGCCTTGCAGAGCAAGATCCGCGAGCAGGGTATGGGGCCGATCGACCCGGTGCGCGGCATCCGGGCGTTGGAGCGCGCGATCGGCAGCGGGGCCACCCAGCTCGCCGTGCTGCCATTCGAGCGTGAAGCGTTTGCGCGCCGCTATGACGCCAAGACAGTACCCGCCATCGCTGCAACGCTTTGGGCCGAATGGCAGTCGCGGGACGTGGACGCGCCGCCCGAAGCCGAAGCGTCGCAGGGCCAGGCCGCTGGCGAGCCCGCATCTCAACCGGCCGCCGCGCGGCCGAGCGATCGCGCGGCGCTGGTGGAGCGGCTGACGGCCGAGGCGGCCCGCGCGCTCGGCCTCGCACGCGGCGCCGAGATCGATCCGCGCCGCGCGCTGCGGGACATCGGTCTGGACAGTCTGATCTCCGTCGAGCTCCGCAATCGCCTTGCGGAAGGTTTCGGTCTCGCCCTGCCTGCGACGCTGCTGTTCGATCATCCTACGATCGACGCGCTGGCGGATGAGATCGGGCCTCGCCTCTTCGGTTCTGCTGTGCCTGCCCGGATCGCGGCCGCGGCCAAAGCGCCTGAGCAGTCGACCGCCACCAGGGACATTGCCATCGTCGGCATCGGCTGCCGGTTTCCGGGCGCTGTCGCGGGACGCGAGGCGTTCTGGGAGTTCCTGATGCGGGGCGGCGATGGCGTCGTAGAGGTGCCGCCCGATCGCTGGGACGTGAACGCGTGGTACGATCCGGATCCGGACACTCCGGGGCGGACATACATGCGCCGCGGCGGTTTCCTCGATCAGATCGACCGGTTCGATGCCGCCTTCTTCGGGATCAGCCCGGCCGAGGCCGCCACCATGGACCCCCAGCAGCGCCTTCTGCTCGAGACGGCGTGGGAAGCGTTGGAGGATGCGGGCATCGCGGCCGATAGCCTGTCGGACACGCCGACGGGCGTCTACGTCGGCATCTGCGGCAGCGACTACGCGAACCGGGTCCTCGCCTCGCCCGGCGTTCTCGGGGGCGAGGACATGCACTTCGCCACCGGCAACGCGGTCTCCGTTGCTGCGGGCAGGCTGGCCTATGTCCTCGGCCTCACGGGTCCCGCCCTTTCGGTCGACACGGCCTGTTCGTCCTCGCTCGTGTCGGTCCATCTGGCCCGGCGCGCGCTGCTCGACGGGGAATGCGATCTCGCCCTCGCCGGCGGGGTTGGTGTGATCCTCGAGCCGCGGGTCGCCGTCGCCTTTTCGCGCAACCGCGTAATGGCGCCGGACGGACGCACGAAAGCCTTTGCCGAGGGTGCGGACGGCATGGTGCGCGGGGAAGGCTGCGGCATCGTCGCTCTGAAGCGATTGGATGACGCAAGGCGTGCGGGCGACCCGGTGATCGCCGTGATCCGCGGCTCCGCGATGAACCAGGACGGCCGCTCGGCCGGGATAACGGCCCCGAACGGCCCCGCTCAGGAACAGGTGATCCGCCGCGCGCTGGCCGAAAGCGGCCTTGCGCCGACGGACGTGGCCATGGTCGAGACGCACGGCACGGGAACCCCGCTCGGCGATCCGATCGAGGCGCAGGCCATCGCCGCGGTGCTTGGCGAGGGACGCGCGCCGGAAAACGCGGTGCTCCTCGGCGCGGTGAAGACCAATCTCGGCCATCTCGAAGGTGCTGCCGGTATCGCGGGTCTCATCAAGGCGGCTCTCTGCGTGCATGAGGGACGCGTCCCCCTCAACCTGCACTTCGAGGAACCGAGCGGGCATATCGACTGGCAGACCCTGCCCATCGCGGTGCCCACGGCTGCAACCGATTGGCCAATCGGCGGCACGCCTGTCGTGGGCGTCAGCTCCTTCGGCTTCAGCGGGACGAACGCGCATGTGATCGTGTCTGGCAGCACCGATCACGACCCGTCGCCTTGGGATCCGGGCAACGCGGCTTCCGATGCCGGCTTCGTCTCCGGCCGCGACGGGCCCGACGTCACCGGTGCGCATCTTGTCCTCGTATCGGCGCGAGACCGGGACGCGCTCGTGGCCCTCGCCGAGAGGTTTGCATCCAAGATGAGCGGCATGCCGAGCGACCGGTTCGCCCGGATCGCGGCCGAAAGTCAGCACCGCCGCGCCCATCTGCCCTGCCGCCTCGCCCTGGCTGCGCGAACCCCGGCAGAGGCGGTGGAGGCGCTCACGGACTGGCGTGGCGGAGCGGCGCCCGCCACGCTCCGCACGGGCCGCGCGACGCTCGGAAAGACGCCGCGCGCCGGGTTTCTCTTCAGCGGACAGGGCGGGCAATGGCCGGCAATGGCCGTGGAGCCGATGGCGACAGACGCGGTCTTCCGCGACGCGCTGCATGAGGTGTCGGGCGCACTCGCGCGCCATGGTGCCCTCGGGGTTGCCGATGTGCTGGCCAGCGGCGACCGGCCATCCGGTCTCTTCGAGATCCAGACGAGCCTGTTTGCCGTTCAGGTCGCCCTGTGCCGTCGCCTTGCCGCCTGGGGCATCGAACCCGCCGCCGTCGCGGGCCACAGCATGGGTGAGGTTGCCGCTCTCCTTGCCGCCGGCGCCCTCGATCTCGACGCCGCCGCCAAGGTGGCGGTCGGACGTGCCCGGGCGCTGACGCTGATCGAGGGCAAGGGCCATATGATCGTCGTCGGACTGCCTGCCCCGGCGCTGGAGCTGCTGATCGCGCCCTATGGCGACGCATGCTCGATAGGCGCGATCAATTCCCGCACCTCGACGGTCGTCTCGGGCACCGACGCGGCGCTGGAGGCGCTCAGCGCGATCCTGCTGCGCGACGGGATCTTCCATCGAGAGGTCGAGGCCCGCGTGCCCTCGCACAGCCCTCTGACCGCCCCGATGGAGGCGCCGCTCAAGGCCGCCCTCGCCGGGCTGAACGCGGCGGCGCCGTCGGTTCCCTTCTTCTCGACCGCCCTCGGCGCGGCCTTGGACGACCGTGCGCCCGATGCCGAATACTGGTGGACCAACGTCTCCCGCCCCGTCCTCGGTGCCGACGCGGTGCGCTGGATGGCAGACGGCGGCGTCACCCACGTGATCGAGATCGGCGCACACCCCGTGTTGCTCCAGGCGGTCGAGCAGGAGAGCGACGGGCGTCTCGTTCCCCTCGGGTGCCTGCCGCGGGACCAGGCCGGCAGCGCGTCGCTCCTCGCCGTGCTTGGGGCCCTGCATGCGGACGGGCACGCGGTCGACTGGGCCAGCGTCTCGCCCCGCCCGTCCGGGAAGGTGTCGCTGCCCCACTACCCCTGGCGGCGCCGCCGCCACTGGGTTGCGGGGGACAGCCCGCCTCTGCCGCCCGACCTAGCAGCCGATGCAGTGGCGGCCGTGCAGGACGATGTACCATGGTCCGCAATGCTCGAGACGCGATGGCGCCCCTTGCCGGTCGAGGACCCGAGCGCGTCCGATCGCCCTGCGTGGCAGGTCGTCGGTGGAGAAAACCCGGTCGGACGCGCTCTTGTAGAGGCGCTCGATGCCCTGGGGCAGCCGGCGACCCTTGCCGTGGCGGCTGCACCGGGAGCGCGTGTGATCGACCTATCCGGGCTGTCCGCCAGCCTGCCCGACGGCGTTGCCGGTGCTGCCGAGGCATTGGGTTTGATCGCCCTGCGTGACAGCATCGTCGCGCGCCCCGCCTGCCTCTGGTGCGTGACGGCCGGGGCACAGGCGGTCGGCGCCCGCGATGACCTGCGCCCGTCAGGCGCGGCCCTGTGGGGTGCGCGTCGCGTCGCGCTGCTGGAGGCGCCGGAGATCGGCGGTGGCGTCATCGACCTGGACCCGGCCGACCCGCCCGACATCCAGGCAGGCCAGATCGCCGCAAGTGTCCTCTCCCGCGACGGCGAGGATCAGGTGGCCTGGCGCAAGGGCCGACGGTTCGCGCCGCGCCTCGCCCAGATGCCGCGGAGGGCGGCTGCCCTGCCGACGCTTCCACCGGATGCCACCTGCATTCTGACGGGCGGGCTGGGCGGTGTCGGGCTTCAGGTTGCCTCCTGGCTTTCCCGCCTCGGCGCGCGGCGTCTGATCCTCTGCGGCCGAACCCTGCCTGACCCCGCGGCCGACAGCGCGATCGAGGCGATGCGTGCGGGCGGAACGGAGGTCATTGCGGAGCGCATGGACGTGACGGACCGGGCGGCCATCGACGCCGTCTTCGCCCGGCACGGCCCGCCCGATGCGGTCTTTCACGCCGCCGGTGTGACCGAACCCTGCCGCATCGCCGATCTCGATCCGGCGCGCATGGACCGGGTCCTCGCGGCGAAGGTGGCCGGCACGGCAGCGCTGGAGGCCGCTTGCGACGCTGCCGGCGACGGCCGGGCGCCCGGATGGTTCGTGACCTTCTCCTCCGGCGCCGCGCTCTGGGGATCGGAGGCGCAGATGCATTACGCCGCCGCCAACGCCGCCATGGACGCGATGATGGCACGTCGGCGCGCCAGGGGCGCCCACGGCCTCTCCGTCGCATGGGGCTGGTGGGGAGAGAGCGGCATGGTGGACGACGCCGCAGCGGCCTATTTCCGTGCGATGGGCCTCGAGCCGGTCGCACCCGAAGCCTGCCTCGCCGCACTCGGCCATCTCCTGGCAACCGACCGGACCGCAGCGGCCGTCAGCGACATGGCCTGGAGGCACTTCCGTGACGTTCAGGAGGCGCGCCGCCGCCGTCCGTTGCTGGAGGAGATGGGCGGTGGCGGCGAGCGCGCACCTGCCGATGGCCCCGGGACGCTCTGCGCAGCACTCGACGGGCTCGACCCCAATGCCCGCCTCGCGCGCCTCACGGACGAGATCGCGCAGATGGCCGCCACGGTGCTCGGTTTCGCGGATGGCGGGCAGATCGATCCGGACGCCGGATTCTTCCAGCTCGGCATGGACAGCATCATGGCCGTCAAGCTGCGCGGCATGATCGAGAAGGCCACGGGCCGCACCTTCCCGCCCAGCATTGCATTCGAATATCCCAGCGTGTCGGCGCTTGCCGCGATGCTGGCGGGCGAGATCGGAACCGCGGAGGCAGATCCCGCTGGCGAACCGACGACGCAGGACGCCTCCGATGACCTCGTGGACATGGTGGCCGATCTGGACGAGGCAACGCTCGATCGGCTTCTTGCGGGCGCCGGCGATGACCGCTGATACCGATCGCGCGTTTCTCGATAAGCTGAAGCCGCTCTCCCAGAAGCAACTCATGCTGCTCTGTCTGGAGCAAAACAGGCGGCTGGCGACGCGCGGCGCATCGGCAGGCGACCCTATCGCCATCATCGGGATGGACTGTCGCTTTCCGGGGGCGCCGGATGGGCCGGAGGACTACTGGTCGCTTCTGATCGAGGGGCGCGACGCGGTGCGCGAGGTGCCGCCCGAGCGCTGGGACGTGGAGGCTTGGTTTGATCCCGATCCGGGTCGGACGAACCGTATCGCCAGCCGATGTGGCGGGTTTCTGGAAGATGTGGACCGCTTCGACGCGGCCTTCTTCGGCCTGACGCCACGCGAGGCGCTGTCGATGGATCCCCAGCACCGGCTTTTGTTGGAGTGCGCCTGGCGGGCGATCGAGGATGCGGGCATTGATCCCGTATCCCTCAAGGGCCGGCGTGTCGGCGTCTTCGTCGGTCTTTCGACGAACGATTACGGCGACATCCTGCGCGAGGACGGCGCGGTGCCGCTCGACAGCTACTTCCTGTCGGGCAATGCGCTCAACTTCGCGGCGGGGCGGATTGCCTTCACGTTCGGGCTGGAAGGTCCGGCCGTGGCGGTCGATACGGCGTGCTCCTCCTCGCTCGTCGCCCTCCACCTCGCTGGGCGGTCGCTCATGACCGGCGATTGCGATCTTGCGCTCGCCTGCGGGGTCAACCTCATCCTCTCTCCGCTGAGCTCACTCGTCGCCAGCAGGGCCCGCATCCTCTCGCCCACCGGGCGCTGCCGGGCCTTCGATGCCGGTGCGGACGGCATGGTGCGGGGCGAGGGGTGCGGGGTGGTCCTGCTGGAGCGTGCCGAGACGGCGCGTGAGGGCGGGCGGCGGGCTCACGCCCTGGTGCTCGGGAGCGCCATCAATCAGGACGGCGCGTCGAGTGGGATCACGGTGCCCAGCCGCGCGGCGCAGGAACGTGCGGTCCGCGCCGCGCAGGCCGCGGCAAACGTGAGCCCCGGAGAGGTCGGCTATGTCGAGGCTCACGGGACCGGCACGCCGCTCGGCGATCCGATCGAGGCGCATGGTCTGGGCGCCGTTTTCGGGCCGGCCGGCGGCGCCTTCGTGCTCGGCGCCTCGAAGACGAATCTCGGGCATCTGGAATCGGCCGCCGGCATGGCTGGCCTCATCAAGGCGGCCCTGGTGCTGCGTCATGGCGTCGTGCCGCCAAACCTGCATCTCGAGCGTCCCTCGCCCGCCATCGAGTGGTCGGCGGTGCCGGCAACGCTGCCGAGCGCGGTGATCCCGCTGCCGGACCGGCCCGGCGGCAGAAGGCTGGCCGGCATCAATTCCTTCGGCGGCAGCGGTACGAACGCGCATGTCGTCCTCGGGCTGGCGGAGGATGCGCTCCAGGCGCATCCCGTGGTGCCTGCGGCTCTCGTCTATGCGCTCGCGGCGGCGGACGACGAGGGGCGCGATGCGCTTTCGGCGGCCGGGGCCGATGCCCTGCGACGCCTTCCTCCTACCGACGCGCCCGATGCGTGCCGCACCGCGGGGGCCTTGCGCGGCCATCTGCCCTGTCGCCGGGCTGTCGTCGCCCCGGACGCCGCGTCGCTGGCGACCGCGCTTTCCGCGCCGGTGCGGCCGTTGCCCGAGGGTGTTTTCGAGAGCAAGGGGATCGGATTTCTTTTCAGCGGGCAGGGTGCGCAGCGTCCCGGCATGGGCAGGATGCTGGCAGATGCGGAGCCCGTGTTCCGTGACGCGTTGACGGGTGTCGCCGACGCAGCGTCGGACGCACTTGGAAAGCCCCTTCTGCCGATCCTGTTCGAGCCGGACTGTGATCTCATACATCGCACGGAGTACACGCAGCCCGCGCTCTTCTGCTACCAGATCGCCCTCGCGGCGCTTCTGCGGCACTGGAATGCCCAGCCCGCAGCGGTCCTCGGGCACAGCCTCGGGGCGTTCGCGGCCGCGGTCGTCGCCGGGGCGATGGACGAAGCCGATGCTGCCCGGGCAGTCGTCGCCCGCGGCAGGCTCGTGGCCGAGGGCACGAGCCAGGGCGCGATGCTTGCTCTGGCCGCACCTCGTGAGACGGTTGCAGCCCTTCTCGAGGACACCGCTTCGACTGCGGAGATATCGGCCGAGAACGCCCCGGACGAGACGGTGGTGACCGGCAGCTCCGACGCGATCGCGGCGCTCGAGGCGCTGGCAGCCGGCCTTCGCCTACGGCGGCTCCCCGGCCGCTATGGGTTCCACTCCGCCCTCATGGACCCGATCCTGACACCGTTCGGTCGCGTCGTGTCGGGGATCGAGCTGCGGGAGCCGGAACTACCCTTTGCCTGCACGGTGGAGGGCGATATCGCGCCGGCCGGCCGGGTTGCCGCGCCCGGTTACTGGCAGGCCCAGCTTCGCCGACCAGTTCGTTTCGCGTCCGCGCTCGCCGCCCTGCGCGCGACCGGCCTCCGCCGTTTCGTCGAGATCGGGCCGGCGCACGTGCTCTGCGCCCTCGGTGCCCGCTTTCTCGACGATTGTGCCTTCGTGCCTGGCCCGCTCGCCAAGCGCGATGGCGGCTCGTGCGACGAGCCGTCCGGCGCGCGCGCCATGGCGGCAAGGCTGTGGGAGGCGGGTGCGCCCGTTGACCTCCAGGCCCTGATCGGCCGACCCCGCCGGCCGGTTCCACCGCCGCGCTACCCTTTCCGCCGCACCCGCTTCTGGCCCGACGTACGGCCACGCCGGCCCGACGATGCGGCGCCGCCGGCCGCCGGCCTTCCGGCGCGCGTGCCCGTCTCGATTGCGCGGCTCCGCGCCGTCGATGCACCCCTCTCCGGCGACACCGACAGATTGTCGGGGCGATGGATCGTCCGGTCGGATGACGGTCCGTTCACGTCCATGGTCGCCGCGCGAATGAGCGCGATCGGGGCCGATGTGTCCGTGCTCGATGCCCCGCCCGAGGATTGCGCGACAGTCGCGGGCATCGTGCATCTGGGCGCCCTGCGCCCAGGCGCGATCACGGCCAGGCCGGGTACATGCGCGTCCGGGCTTGCCTCCTTGCTGGGGGCGGACATCGCCCCATGGCTCGGCGCGTCCGCACCGATCTGGATCGTGACCCGCGGCGCCTGGCCGATGGACCGTGCCGAAGGATCGACGGGTGACGAGCGCTTCCTCGCGGCGGCCATGGCACCCTTCGTCCGTGTCGCCGCGCTGGAACGCGGCGCGAGGAGCGGCGGCATGATCGATGTCGATCGTGCCGCCGATGACGAGACGGCGGCCGCCGCCCTGGTGAGGATCGTGGCCGGCGCGCGGGGCGAGAACCAGATGGCCTGGCGCGACGGCCCCGGACAGGGACGGCTCCTTCGCGCGCGCCTCTCCATGGTCTCCCTCGCGTCGCCATCCCCGCGCCCCGGGGCATTCCGGCTCGACGGCGAGGGCGCGGTACTGATCGCCGGCGGGCTCGGTGGACTTGGCCTCCACCTTGCGCGCTGGGCGGTCCGGCGGGGTGCGCGACGTCTGCTGCTGACCGGGCGAAGACAGGCGACACCGCCCTCGATCGACGGCGCCCATGTCCGCTACATCGCCGCGGATCCGGCCGAAATCGAGGACACACACGGCCCCATCGCCGCGGTGATCCATGCGGCAGGGCATGCCGAGGTGGCCGACGCGCACGAAACCGGATGCGCGATGCTGGGCCGTCTTCTCGCACCAAAGGCAGACGGCCTGCTTCGCCTGGCCGAGATCGCGGATGGCCATGGGGCGCCGATGATCCTCTGCTCATCGGCGGCCGCCATCTGGGGGTCGATGGGCCTCGCGGGCTATGCCGCAGCCAACGGCCTGCTCGACGCCTTCGCAGAGCAGCGCAGCATCGCCGGCCCCCCGACCCTCTCCATTGCTTGGGGGCCATGGGCCGGCACCGGCATGGCGACGGACAGCGCCGAGGACTGGTTCGCGCGGTCGGGCGTCGGCGCCATGCGTCCGGAGGAGGCGCTGGATGCGCTGACCGGTCTCGTCGATGCCGGCGTGACGGGTAGCGTTGCGGTCGCGCGCGCGGATTGGGAACGTCTGCGCGCCGCATCTGAGGTCCGGGGCGGTGGCGCCTTGTTCGAAGGCCTCGCCGACGTCGGGTCGAGCGAAGAGCCATCGTCCACGGTCGATGCCGGGCTCGACCTCCTGGCGCTTGCGCCGACCGAGAGGCGCGAAATGCTCGCTGCCCTCGTGCTGGAAGCGATGGCCCGCGCGATGGGGGCAACGGAGGAAGGGTTCGACCGCTCGGCGGATCTCTCGGCGCTCGGCATGGACAGCCTGATGGTAATGGACGTCCTGGCCGAGCTGAAACGCAGGCTGGGGCTGAACCTCTACCCGCGCGATCTGCTGGACCATCCGTCGATTGACGCGTTCGCCGCGTATCTAGCAGGCGAGCTCGACCGTCTGCGGCCCAAGGCCGTCGCGTCCCGATCCGTACCGGACGCCCCGCCGATTGTCGCGCCCGACCTCGAGCCCGACGCCGTCTTCGTCCTGTCGAGCCCACGCTCCGGCTCGACATTGCTTCGCGTCATGCTGGCCGGCTCGCCCGCGCTCTTCTGCCCGCCCGAGCTGCATCTCTTGCCCTTCGACACGCTGGCCGACTGGCGAGATGAGCTCGAGATGCGCGGCACCGGTATGCGCGAGGGTCTGGATCGTGCGGTCATGGAGGCGTTTTCCCTTTCGGCCGCGGACGCCCAGGGCAAGGTCGATGGCTGGTGCGACCGCGCCATTCCGGTCCCCGATGTCTATCGACGGCTCGCCCGCGCGACCGGCCGTCTCATCGTCGACAAATCGCCATCCTACGCCTCGGATCCGGCGGTTCTCGCTCGCGCCGAACGCTGGTTCGCACGGCCGCGCTATGTCCACATCGTCCGCCACCCGCACGCGATGATCGATTCGATGCGGCGCAACCGCATGGATCGCGTCATTCGCGGCAGCGACGGCCAGGACGATCCAGAACGCTTCGCCGAGGAGCTCTGGCACCACCAGAACCGCGCGCTCCTCGCAACCCTCGGGAACCTGCCGGAAGGGCGTCACCTCCGCCTCCGCTATGAAGACTTGGTGCAGAACCCGGAAGACGAGGTTCGGCGACTTGCGGGTTTCGTGGGCGTGCCGTTTTCGCCGGCAATGCTGACCCCCTATGAGGGGAGCCGGATGACCGATGGCCTGCATGGCAGCTCGCTATCGATCGGAGACCCCAACTTCCACAGCCACAGCGGCATAGAGCCCGCGTTGGCGGAGGCATGGCGGAACGCGCCGCTATCGCGCCCTGTCTCGGTCGCAACACGCGGTCTCGCCCGCCGCCTCGGCTACGAGATGCCTGCCGATCCGGATGCGCCGGATCTTGAACACGCCGCCCGCCGGTCCACCGACGATCTGGCGACCGATCCTGATCATGCGGCGGCGCGGGAGCAGGCGAGGGGGCTCGGGGTGCCGCGCGGGCTCCTGCGCGCCCTCGGCCTTGGCGTCTCTGCGGGGTCCCTGGTCCTGCCGCTTCGCGATCCCGACGGTGGCGTCCACGCACTCGTGCCGCTCGATGCCGGCACACCGCTCGATCTGCCGCTTGGCCTCGATACCGCTGCCGAAGCCATCGCGCGCGAGGGCTGGGCGATCGTGCTGCCCGATGCGCGCGCGCTGCTGCATGCCCGCGCCAACGGCGTCGCCGCCACGGTCGCGGGGCCATTGACCGACGCGGCCCGGCGGGATCTTGCGAGCGGCGGCACCCTGGTGCTCGACATGAGCGACGGCGGATTGACCGCTGCTGCCGGCGGCTGGCTGCCTCCCGCCGCCGAACGCCCGCTCCGGGGCCGTTTCGAAATCCGGCGGCTCTCGTCCCAAAGCATCGGTGCGCAGGTCGAGGTTGCTGTCTTGCAGCCACGCGACGTTCCCAACGGAGCGGCGCTGCCGCTTCTGATCGTACTGCCCGGCGCGGAGGCGACACTCGGGGCACGCCTCGCCGCGCTACCGGACCGGATGATGAGCCAGGGCATGCTGCCCCCGCTGACTGTGGCCTTCGTCCAGGCACCGCGTACGCTGTATCTCGATCCCCCTGCGGGCGGGCCGCGATGGGAGAGCTTCGTGGTGGAGGAGCTGCCGCGCCTCCTCAACGCCGACGGGCCAAGCGGGATCGGCATCGTCGGTCTCTCCATGGGCGGCCTCGGCGCTCTGAGGGCGGTGCTCCGCCATCCCCGAAGGATACGTGCCGCGGCAGCACTTGCCCCGGCGGTCGAGGCCGGGTTCAGTCTCTCTGAGACGGACAGCGGCCATCCGCTCGCGCTCCTGCGCCCACGGCCTTTCCTCGAGCGTCTCTTCGGCGCCGGGGTCGACGATCAGGGCCAGTGGAGCGCCATGCACCCGCCTGCCATCGCCCGGGCGAACGCAGCGGCGATCCGGGACGCTGGCCCCGCGATCTCGATCCGTTGCGGCGACGCCGACGGTCTTTCGTGGGAGGGTAGCCGGTTCCTCTCGCGCACCCTCGACGCAGCGGATATCGCGCACCGGTTCGAGGTCGTGGCCGGCGCGCGGCATGATCCGGCATTCTTCGCCCTGGCGATGCCCGAGGCGCTGCGCTTCGTCGCGGCGGCGCTGACCGAATGATCGCGCCGGTCCCGATCCGCCACTGCATCGGCGCGACGACGGTGCACGAGCTTGCTGGCACCCGCGGTCCGATCCTGATGCTGCCACCGCTCGCCCGGGGAATGGACGATCTTTTGGCGCTGGGCCGCCTGCTCAACGCAGCCGGATGGCGGGTGCTGCTGTCCGATCCGCCGGAGCCCGTACCACCGGCCGCCGATCTTGCCGCCTTCGCGGCGGAGGCCGCGGGCGTGCTGGACAGTTTGTCGGGGGGCGCTCCGGCAATCGTTCTCGGCGCCACCTTCGGCGGGCGGGTCGCGCGCAAGCTGGCGACGGATCGGCCCGCGCTCGTGCGGTGCCTGATCCTCCTCGCGGCGGGTGGTCTCGTGCCACCACGCGCCGAGGACACGAGCGCCGCCCGCCGGTTCATGACGGCCGTCGCAGCAGGTGGACCGCTCGAGCCTCACCTTCCCGACGGCCGTGTCTACCTGGGCCGGGAAGCGGATCCGCTCTGCGATCCCTGGCGCTCCTGTCTTCTGCAGGGCTGGGTGCCGTCCGTGATCGCCGCCCAACGCGGGGCCGCCCGGGCTGCGCTTTCCGACAAGCACTGGATCGCCGCTGGTGGGAAGGCGATGCTGGCGATCGAAGGTGGCGACGACGTGCTGGCACCGCCGGGAAACGCCGCGTGCCTCGCTGCATTGCCCGGGGCTCGGGTAATGGGGGTGACATTGCCCGGCCTCGGCCACTGGATGGCGCTCGAGGCGCCGGACCGCGTCGCCGACGCCATCCTGTCGAACCTCGACCGGATGGCATCGTGACATGAGGCCGGTAGTGCTGCGCGGCCTAGACGGCCTCGACGAAGTTCGAGCGGTCCCACTCGGTGGAGGAGGAAGCGATCTTGCCGTCCCGGATCTGCATCAACGCCACACCCTTTCCCGTTACCTCTCGCCCGGTGCCCGCATGCAGGCCCCGCCCAGACATGGCAGCGGCGACGTAATCGCCATGGGCCACGATCTGATCGATGCGCCATTCGAGCTCGGTGTATGTCTCATGGCGCTCCTGCAGGAAACGCTCGACGTCGACGGTACCGTTCTCCACGCGCACCGCATCGTGCCGGACGAAATCCGGCGTCACGAAGTCGGCGATGCGCGATCTGTCGTTCGTGTTGAGGACCTCGCGCACGAACTGCCTTACCATGTCGATATTTGCTTGCTGCGTCATTGCATTAACCATTGCCCGTGACCGTTCACAGACACCGAGAATGCCGCAACCCTGCGTGCTGCGCCAGACGGATGACCGCTCCATGACCATGCCTCCTAGCTCCGCCTCCCCTGCCGCGTCGCTGCCGTCCTGGACCGTGCCCGTCGCCGGGGATGCGGATGCGCCCCTACGCCTCTTCATCTTTCCCTTCGCGGGCGGGAGCAGCGTGGCGTGGCGCAGATGGATGCCGTATCTGCCGGCGACCTGGCGGACGGAATTCGTCGTTCTGCCCGGGCGCGAGCAGCGCTTCGCCGAGCCCGCCTTCACCGAGATGGCACCGCTCGTAGATGCCGCGGTGGCCGGACTTGCCCCTCATCTCGATCGCCCCTTCGCGCTTTACGGCCACTCGATGGGGGCAGCTGCCGCATATGAGGTTGCGCGACGACTGGAGGGGATGGGGCACGCGCCCCGGCATCTCTTTCTGTCGGGTCGTCGGGCGCCCGGGCACCCCAGGCTGACGCCCGTCATTCATCACCTCCCGGACGAGGCCTTCAAGCGCGGGCTCGCCGTACTCGGTGGCACGCCGCGCGAGGTGCTGGAGAACGACGAGCTCATGACCATGTTCCTGCCGCTCCTGCGCGCGGACTTCATGCTCAGCGACGGTTATTCGCCCCTGCCCGGGTCGCCGTCGTCGACGCCGGCCACCGTCTTCGGGGGCGCCGACGATCCCGAGACCGACAGGCCCGCGCTCGAGGCATGGCGAGGAGCCTTCAGCGGCCCGGTCCGGATCGAGGTGCTGCCGGGCGACCACTTCTTCATCGCCCCCGGGGCCGAGCGCATGATCGCCGTCATGCAGGAGGCGCTGTCCCCTTCAGCCCGATCGTGAGAGCTTCCTCCAGAGACGCCGCGTCCAGCTGCCGGCGTTCGATACGCACCGACCTTCTCGGTGCGTGTATCGCGAGGCAGCCGAGGTGTTCCGGCCCGACGTCCAGCGCCTCGAGCAGCCAGTCCGCCACCGACCCGATCGCCTCCGGCACGTCGGTCTCCGGCATGACGGTATCTGCCCCGACCCCAAAGGAGCGGAGGTCGAGCCCTAGGCCAAGACCCGTTGCCTTTGCGACGGCCTCCTTGCGGACCCAGGTGCCGAGAAAGGAGCGCCGCCACGCCGCGCGGTCATCGGCAAGGCCATCGAGTGCTGCCAGCTCCCGCGGCGTGCAGACCCGTTTCGCGAGATCGCCTGACAACCCGCGCCGTTCCACCGCCTCCAGATCGACACCCACCTGACAGCCATCCGCCACGACGGCTGCGACCATCCCGTCGGTATGGCTGAGGTTCACCACCCAGGCCGTGCCCGTGGGCGGGTTTGCGACAAAGGGCCGGCCCAACCCCTCGCGCGCGAACCGCCAATGCGCCGCGGACGCCCGGCCGACGGTGCCGAGCAGCGCGCGGCGGAGAAGATGGGCACAGCGATAGGCATGGGCGTCCCGAGAACTCACGAACCGCTCCGCCGTCCGACGCTCGGTTTCGTCGAGGATGGCGAGGAGACGTGAGGGCAACCGCTCGGGCGGCACATCGGCTATGGCAAGCCACCAAAGCGTGACCGTCGCCGGTGGTGGCGGCTCCCCCACCGCCTGATCAGCCAGCCCCGGCCCGCCGGATGGCAGAACGCGGTCCGAAACGCTCGCGCAGCCACTCGACCGCGAAAAAGAGCATCGGGATGAGGAAGATGCCGACAAGGGTCGCCGCCAGCATGCCGCCGAGGACCGGCGTTCCGACCGCACGCATCGCGCCGGCGCCCGGGCCTTCTGCCACGGCGAGGGGAATGAGACCCGCGATGAATGCGACACTCGTCATCATCACCGGGCGAAAGCGCAGCCGCGCCCCCTCCGCCGCTGCATCGCGGGCAGAGAGGCCCGCGGCGCGACGCGCGAGCGCGAAGCTCACGATCAGGATGGCGTTCTTGGCGGCGAGCGCGATCAGCACGATCACGCCGATCTGCGCGTAGACGTCCACCGAAAGACCGAACTGCCGGATGGCGAGGAGCGCACCGAGCACTGCGACGGGCACCGAGAGAAGGACCGCGACGGGCACGGCCCAGCTTTCGTAAAGTGCCACGAGAAAGAGATAGACGAAGAGGACCGCGAGGGCGATCACGATCTCGGTGCGGCCCGAAGCCTCGATCTCCTGCAGGGCCTGACCGGTCCACTCGAAGCCGTATCCGGCGGGGAGGGTCGCGCTCGAGACCGCCTCCATCGCCGCGATGGCGCCCCCGCTGCCGGCTGCCGGCGCGGGCAGGACGGTGACGATCAGCGCCCGCTCGGCGTCATAGCGGGCGATGAAGCGTGGGCCGAGCTCGATCGACGTGCGCGCGAAGGTCGACAGCGGAACCAGCGTTCCGTCCTCGGCCCGGACGGGAACGGCGAGCACGTCCTCCGGCGTGCGCCGCGCCGCGCCCTCGGCCTGCAGTCGGATCGTCCAGCTCCGACCGTAGAGGTTGAAGTCATCGACGTAGAGACCGCCCAGCAGACCCTGCAACGCGGTGAAGATCGAGGTCATGCCGACGCCGAGCCGCAGTGCCTGATCGCGGTCGATGTCCAGCCTGATGCGCGGGGTCTGGCTGCTCGCACCCGTGTAGGCGCGCGCGATTTCGGGCCGGGCGGAGGCTGCCTGCGTCAGCCCCAGGGCGACTGCGGCGAGGTCCGCTTCGGACTGTCCAGCGCGGGCCTGCAGGACGTAGTCGAGGCCGCCAACCCGCCCGAGACCGCTGATCGCCGGCGGGTTCGCGGCGATCAGCACCGCCTCCGGGATGGGTGCCAGCGCGCGGCGCAGGCGCTCGGCCGTGGCGAAGGAGGAAAGCCGTGCCTCCCGGCGCGCCCCGTACGGCTTCAGCTTGACGAAAAACACCCCGGCATTCGAGGCCGAGCCCCCACCCAGGAAGTCGATGCCCAGCACCGTCGCAACGCTTTCGACCGCGGGATCCGCCTCGATCGTGGCCTCGGCCTTCCGCGCCACACGCTCCGTGCGCTCCAGCGCCGCGCCGGCCGGAAGGTCCATGATCACGAAGAGCGAGCCCTTGTCCTCCGCCGGCACGAAGCCGCTGGGCGTGGTCTCGAACAACCGCTCCGCGCCGAAGCCGAGGGCCACCACGGCGACGAGAGCGAGCACGGAGACGCGCAGCAGGAGACGCGTCACCGCCGTGTATCCCCGCCCGGCCAGGCCCACGAGGCCCGTGAAGCCGCGCAGCAGCAGCACGGGCTTTCCAGGTCGAAGCAGGAGCGCGGCCAAGGCCGGAGACAGCGTGAGCGCGTTGAGCGCCGAGATGACCACAGCACCGGAGATGGCTGCGGCGAACTGCTGGAAAAGAACCCCGCTCGATCCCGGGATGAACGACACCGGCACGAAGACCGCCAGCAGGACCAGCGTGATCGCAACGATCGAGGGTGTAATCTCGTGCATTGCACGACTGGCAGCCTCGGCGGGTGCGATGTCGGGGTTCTCTTCCATCACGCGCTCAACGTTCTCGGCCACGACGATGGCATCGTCGACCACGATCCCGATGGCCAGCACGAGCGCAAGCAGGGTTATCGCGTTGGCCGAGAAGCCCAGGGCGTAGAGCACGGCGAGCCCGCCGATGATGGAGACCGGCGCGGCGACGAGGGGTATCAGGGCTGCCCTGAGGCGCCCGATGAAGACCAGGACCACGGCGGCCACGAGCGCGAAGGCGATCCCGAGCGTCTCGAGCACCGTGCCGACCATCTGTCGGACGAAGTCCGCGCTGTTGATCACGGTTGTCACGGACAGTCCCGTCGGCATGGATGCCTTCGCCGCCTCCACGCGCTCGGTGACGGCGCTGGTGACGGAGACAGCATTGGCGCCGGGTGCCAGGGCGATCCCCACGGCGACGCCAGGATGATCCTCGAACTCGACCGCGTTCGTGAGCGACGCCGCGCCAAGCTCGACCCGCGCCACGTCCGATAGCCGCACTTCGCCCTGGCCGAGCGTGCTTCTGAGCACGATATCGCCGAACTCCTCTGCCGTGGTCGGCCCTTGACCGCCCGACACGACTAGCTCGATCTCCTGCCCCTTCGGCGTGGGGGCCGTCCCTATCGCCCCGGCGGTCGCGCGCGCGTTCTGCGACCGGATCGCCGCGGCCACCTCCTCGACACTCACGCCGAGCCGGGTCATGCGCGCGGGATCCAGCCAGATGCGCATGGCGTAGTCGCGCCGGCCGTAGAGCGTGACTTCGCCCACGCCCGGGACCCGGGTCAGCACATCGATCAGGTCGAGCGTCGCGTAGTTCGAGATGAAGAGCGTGTCCCGGCTGTCATCCGGCGACCAGATCGCGAAGAGCAGCAGCAGATCGCCCGCCGCCTTCTGGACGGAAACACCGGTCTGGCGCACCTCGCCCGGCAGGCGCGCCAGCGCCGACGAGACGCGGTTCTGTACCGCTACGGCTGCCTGTTCGGGATCCTTGCCGGTCTCGAAAGACACGGTGAGCCGGTAGCTGCCGTCTGCCGAGGAGACGGACTGCATGTATTTCAGCCCGTCGACACCGTTCACGGCGTCCTCGATCGGCTGGGCGATCGCCTCCTCCACCGTTTCCGCCCCGGCCCCGTCATAGCTGGTGCTGACGATCACGGTGGGCGGCGCGATGGCGGGATACTGCGCCACGGGAATGCGCAGGATCGCGAGCACCCCAACCACGCCGATCAGAAGCGAGAGCACGATCGCGAGGCGGGGACGCTGGATGAAGATGTTGCTCAGCACCGCATCAGTTTCCGGAGACGGCGGCGGAACCGGCAGCGCCGGCGTTCGCGGTGGCAGGGCCCTCGGTCGCTGCGACCGTCTCGCCCGGCCGCACCTTCTGTTGCCCGGCGACGATCACCCGGTCGCCTGCCTTCAACCCGTCGGTCACGGCGACCATGCCGGCCTTGCGCGCGCCGAGGGTCACCTCCGTCCTTGCCACGGTGTTGTCCGCGCCGACGGTGAACACATAGCTGCCTGCGCGGTCGAGCAGCACCGCAGCTTCGCTGATGGCCAGCGTTTTCGTCGGTGTCGGATCGCGAACCACGACGGTGACGAGCTGGCTGTCGCGCAAGACACTCTCCGGGTTCGCGATTTCCGCCACCACGGTCACGGTGTCCGTCGCTGCCGTCGCCTGCGCTTCCTCGAACAGTACCTTTCCGGTCTGGCCGTAAGTCGATCCATCGGCCAGCTCCAGCGCGACGACCAGTTCCTTGACGCGCTCGCCGTAGCGGGCATGCGCTTTCAGGAGCTGCCGCTGGCGGACAGGAAAGGTGACGCGCACGGGATCGAGCGCGACGAGCGTGATGACCGGATCGCGGCCGGGCCCCACCAGCGCACCGACCGCCTCCTGCCACTGCCCCAGACGGCCGTCGAACGGCGCATGCACCTCGGCATGCTCCACGTCCAGCTTTGCAATCGTCACCTCGGCCTCGCGCACCTTGACTAGGGCGTTGGCTTCCTTCAGCGCGCCCTCGTCACTGTCGAGCTGGGCCTGGGCGACGGTATTGCGCTTGGCAAGCTCGCTCGCACGGTCGTAGACCGCCTGCGCCGTTGCTGCCGCCGCCTGTGCCGAGGCGAGGTTCGCTTCCGCCTCGGCGAGCGCTGCGTTGAAGCGATCCTTGTCTATGGCGAAGAGCAGATCGCCTTTCTTGACCTCCGAGCCGTCGGGGACGGCGCGCTGCGTCAGGATTCCGGGAATTTGCGGGACGAGCGACACCTTGGACGGCGAGACGATCTGGCCGAAGAAGCGATCCGGCGCGGACATATCGATGCTCTGCACGGTCGCGACGATAACGCCGGGCGCGTCCGTTCCCTCGGCCAGCGCACCCCACTGCGCGAGCACGAGCATCGCTGCCGCCGCGCATGGCATGCGCCGCAGCCCCTGGCGTCCCATTTGCACCCCCCTCAGCTGCTGTTCTGCGTCACGATAGCCTCTAGGGCCCATTCTGTCTTCGACCGGGTTCGTCGGGCGGTCTCGGGCTTTGGTCCTAGGATCAGCCTCGCACATTAAGGCAGGGTGAAGGGCAAGGGTGCCCAGCAATGCCGATACGATCGACCGCTTGGGCCCGTGGCATCGCTACCTTCCGCCCGCCAGCAAACAGGTGCTCTCCGCCCGACGCTGCATTTGTCTGCCAACCAGCCCTGCCTCGGGCCGCGATACTCGGCCGAAGAAAACCGACGTCTCGTTACGAGCGCTGCGCCAGCAATGTCGCGAAGGTCCGGATTGGGCCGCGACCCCTGTCGAGCCAGGCGACGGTCGACGTGATCCTTGCACATACGCCCGTCCTTCGCCTTGAGCGCCGACGACGGCGTAAGCGAGACGCTCTCCGACTTGCTCGACATCCAGGCGCTGGCTAAGAAGACCAGCCAGTTCAAAATATCTTGGGGGCACGCGTTCGACATGCCGGCAAAGCGAGGTCGTCCGCCGAAGTTCGAACCCGATACCGCTCGCGAAGCGGTCATGATGACGTTCTGGCGCAAGGGCTACGTGCAGACATCGCTCGACGATCTTGTCCGTGAGACCGGGGCGTCGCGGGCCAGTCTTTACAAGACCTTCGGAGACAAGAAGGCGATGTTCGCGCTTGCGCTCGACAGCTATGCAAGCCTGTTCGAAGCGCGCGCCGCGGCGGCGATGGCCGAGTTGCCGGATGCGCGGGCCGTCTTGCACGCGCTGCTCACGGCGTCGGCCGAAAGGCTGGGCGCGGATGACGGGCCGCCGGGTTGCCTGCGATGCAACTCGACGCTCGAGATCGGTGGCGTCGACCCGGATCTCGACGCCGCACTGCTCCATGCGAACACGCGCTACAAGGAGGTCGTCGCCGCCGTCCTTCGGCGCGGGGTGGAGGAGGGGTCTCTCCGCACATCGCAGGTCAAGGCGCTCGCCGACTTCTACACCGCGACCGTTGCGGGAATGGTCACGACGGCACGCGCCGGCGCCGATCTCGCGGCGCTTCAGCACATCGTCGAGATCGCCATGTGCGCATGGCCGCCAGGGGGCAGGGCGGCTCTTCAGCGATAATTTAGACTCGACGGTCTTCAATAATTCGGTAATTATGAACCGGTAAGTTCATAAACTGGAGAGACCTCATGCGACTGCCCATCGCCTGCGCGCTGGCCCTTGCCGCCCCCGTGGCCGAGGCCGACGGCCTGGATCTCCCTGCGCCGCGCCAGTCTGTCGAGACGGATGCCGCGACGATCTCCTATTACGAGGTGGGCGACCCGGAGGGCGCGACGGTCCTCTTCGTCCATGGCCTGCCGTTCTCGGCCTACAGCTGGCGCAACGTGCTGCCTGCGATGGATCAGGACCGCCGCCTGATCGCGGTCGATCTGGTGGGGTTCGGTGACAGCACGGGCTCCGGCTACGGCGTGCTCGAACAGGCCCGGCACCTGGCCGATTTCGTCGATGCGCTGAACCTCGAAGGCGTCACGCTCATGGGCCATGACTGGGGTGCGGGCATCGCGCTGATCTATGCCGCGAAGAACCCCGGCGACGTGGCGGCCTTTGCCTTCACGGAGGGTGCGATGCCGCCGGTCTATCCGCGCCCCGCGCTCGACGAGATCACGCCCGAGACGGTCGCCAACATCTTCCGCGCGCTTCGGGAGCCTGGGCTCGCCGAGACGAACGTCCTCGCGGACGATATCTGGCAGGAGACGATCATGCCGACGATGACCCTCGATCCGCTGCCCGACGCCGCGGTCGCCGAGTACAAGCGCCCGTTCCCGACACCGGAAAGCCGCCGGCCGCTCCTCGAGATGTCGCTCACGCTGCCGATCGGTGGGGAGCCCGCGGACGTCGCTGCGGCCTACACCGACGCGGTGGCGTGGTGGACCACGACCGAGATCCCGAAGCTGGTGCTCTACGCCGAGCCGGGCCGCCTCTTCCCGAAACGCCTGGCCGAGTGGACGCAGGCAAACGCCGAGACCGTCACCATCGCCTCCATCGGCACGGGCGCCCACGCGTTGCAGGAGGACGCTCCGGGCGCAGTAGCGGAGGGGTTGCAGGCATGGCTCGACGGGCTGTCGGAGTGAAGAGCGTGGGAGAGATGATGAAACCGTTCGCTGTCCTGCTCGCCCTCGGCCTCGCAACCCCGCTTGCCGCCCAGGACGCCACCCGCGCCATCGACATCGATGCGTTGGAGCACAGCCCGAGCCTGCTCTTTCCGGGCATCAAGACCGCCGTCGTCCACGGCTCGCCGCGCGAGGCGGGTCTCTACACCACCCATGCGCGCGTCAGCGCCGGCGCGACGGTGCCACCGCACACGCACAACATCGACCTGACGACCGTGGTCACGTCCGGTACGGCCTATGTCGGTACCGGCGAGACCTTCGACGAGAGCGCGCTCGTCGCCTATCCGACAGGCAGCTACTTCGTAACGCCGGCGGGGTCGCCGCACTTCATCCACGCGCTCGATGGCGACTTCTCGATCCTCGACCACGGCGTGGGACCGGTGCAAACCGACCTGATCGACCGATGAAGGGCGCCGGTCTCCTCGCCCTGCTGATCGCGGTTTCGACGGCCGCCGCAGAGACCGGACCGCTCCTCGACGTCGAGACGACGCTCGACCCGAAGACCGGAGTCAACCGCTTCGACGCCGTGCTTCTGCGCGACGGCGCCGCGATCCGCCGGGTGGCGACGTCCGACTGGATCAGACCACAGGTCACCGGCTATGCGCAGGCAAGGGCGCCCATCGTGGTGGCCCTCGGCGTGCCCGCGGGACCGGACGTGCCGATCACCCCGGGACGCCCGACCTTCGACGGTCTCCCGAAGACGCCTTTGCCGGGCGCCGACCGCGCGCACCTCGTGACGGACGATCTCGCCAACTCCATGCTGCTCAACATCGCCGACGATCTGCCCGGGCTGACCCTTCACTTTCCCGGCGGTCTGGTGAACGGCCCGGGGCCGGACATCCTGATCGCCGAGGCGAGCCTGGCCGCAGGACGCGTCTCCGGCGCTTGCCCAGGTGTGCCCTCGCCCGGCGCGGATGCGATGGTCGCGCGCCTCGCGAACGGCGCCGAGAGCACGCTGGCACCGGAGGCGTTTGTCGATGTCGGCCCGGCCGGGCCGCAGCTCAACCATGGGACCCGCGCGTTGGGCGCGACCGACTTCCGGATCGAAACGCTGGACGCATTGGCCTCTCTCGAGATGCGGCCGATCGCGTCCCTCGACTATTTCAAGGTCTATGCCGCCACGCTCGATCTGGCCGATATGGGAGTTGCAGAAGGCCAGGCGATCGAAACGCTGATCCTGTCGTCCTCCGGCAAGAAGGTTCAGACCGCCGGCGGCCCCCGCCTCTGCTGGACCGCCGATCCGATCCTGGTGGTCGGGTTGCCAGCGCCATGAGCGGCTTCTCGTCGTCCTGACGCCTATCGAGCGGGGGTGGTCGTGAGGGCGTTCTCCATGCCCTTCCTCGCGACCCCGCCGCGGCGCGCGATCTCCGAGGGTGCGACATCGCAGGTCCGGCTCACCACAGCCCTCGCCGTCTCACCCTGAACGATCTCGACCGCGCTCTCGCGCTTCGCCGTTTATCGCTCGTGTCCACTACCTCTGCCACTGCCCCGCTCATCGCGATCCTTTCTCGCTCGGACATGAGCGGATCGTCGGCAGAGCGGTACGGCACCCTGCCGCGCCCATCACAAAGGTCCTTATTTGTTCATGCCTGCCTGCCTACGCTGACGTGGGTGGGCGCGGGCGCGGGTTTCGGCGAAGAAAGGGCCTCGCCGACCGCGAGCGCATCCGGGGAGAGGCCGGAACGGACGCCGTTACGGCGAGGCCGCCTGCACCGCAGCCCAGCCCGGCCCTATCCGGCAATCCGGGAACGGCGCAAGCCATGGCAGCGGCCCCATATCCCCCGCTCGAGCCGAAGGACCACACGGACCGCTCGGATCGGCACCCTTGCCCTCGCACCGCGCATCGGCTGGCCGATGGCGCGCCCGTCGCACCTGCGGACGCGAACGCCAGCGTCTGGCACTCTGCCAGCTTGCAGGTATGCACGGCGACGTCGGTCCGTCGTGCCACGCCGGGATGATCCGAGGCCCAAGCAGCGGCGGAGATTGGCGTCGATCGCTGACAGGGCAGCCGGCGAAAGGACCGGCATGCTTCGGCCGGTCCTTTCGTTCGGGATCCTCCCCCTGCCGACTGTCCGCGTAGCCTGTGTTGCCGGGCTTCGCGCCGCGTACGGGCCGGGGAGGGGCTTTGGCGTCGCCGGCAGGGTCGGGGGAAACGCTCGGCGGGGGGCTCAGCGGCTCCGATGCCCTTGCCAGCCGGGCGTCGGAGCCGCATGAGAGGGCCATGCTGAGCGAGCGGTTTGCGAGAGCGGGCAACGGCCCGAAGCCCGCCGTGCCCGCGCCGGTCCTCCTGGGGCTCGCGGCGCTGGTCGCGGCGGTCTGTGCGGCGCCGGCGCTGTCCGTTGCGCTGACGGCGCTCACAGGCTCGCTCGAGACCTGGGGGATGCTCTCGCGCACGGTGCTGCCCCGCTATCTCTGGACGACCGTCGAGCTCGTGCTCCTCGTCGGCATCGGCGTCACCGTCCTCGGCACCGCCTGCGCCTGGCTGGTGACGAACACCCGCTTTTGGGGCCGGCCCTTCTTCGAGATCGCCCTCGCCCTGCCGCTCGCCTTCCCAGCCTATGTCCTCGCCTATGCCTATACCGACCTTCTGGACCATCCGGGCCCGGTGCAGACGCTGCTCCGCGAGCTCACCGGCTGGGGGCCGCGGGACTACTGGTTCCCCGAGATCCGGTCCCTCGGCGGCGCGGCGCTGATGCTGACGCTGGTGCTATACCCTTACGTCTACCTCCTGGCCCGGGCGGCGTTCCTGATGCAGTCGGTCACGGCCGCCCAGGTCGCCCGAACCCTGGGCGCGGGGCCCTGGTCCAGCTTCTTCCGCGTCTCGCTTCCCATGGCGCGGCCCGCCATCGCCGGGGGCGCGGCGCTCGCCATGATGGAGACCATCGCCGATTTCGGCACGGTCGCCCATTTCAACGTGCAGACCTTCGCCTCCGGCATCTACCGCGCCTGGTTCTCGATGGGCGACCGGGCGGCGGCGGCGCAGCTTTCGCTCTGCCTCCTCGTCTTTGCCGTCTCGCTCGCGGCGCTGGAGCGGATCAGTCGGGGGGCGGCACAGCGCCACCAGGCCGGCAAGCGCTTCGAGGCGCTGCAGCCCGCCCCCCTTACCGGCCCTGCCGCCCTCGGCGCCTTCGCTCTATGCGCCCTGCCTGTCCTTCTCGGCGTGGTGCTGCCGATCACCATGCTGGCGCTGATGGCGGTCGGTTCGGGCCAGAACCCGTTCGAGCCGCGCTATCTCGGCTTCACGACGAACTCGCTGATGCTCTCGGGCGGGGCGGCGCTCCTGGTGGTGTTCGGGGCGCTCGTCGTCGGCTACGCGGCCCGCCTCGTGCCCGGCGCCTTCTCGCGCGGCGCTGCGATGCTGGCGGGGGTCGGCTATGCGGTGCCGGGCGGCGTCATCGCGGTCGGTCTCCTCGTGCCGCTCGCAGCCTTCGACAACGCGCTAGACGACTTCATGGAGGCGCGCTTCGGCATCTCGACGGGGCTCCTGCTGACGGGCGGGGCAGGCCTCCTCCTCGTGGCCTATCTCGTCCGCTTCATGGCCGTCGCGCTCAATGCGGTCGATGCGGGGCTCAGCACCATCCGGCCCTCGATGGACCATGTCGCCCGCACCCTCGGCGCGGGGCCCATGGTCACGCTCGGACGGGTGCATGTCCCGCTCCTGCGCGGCAGCCTGCTCACCGCCGGGCTCATCGTGTTCGTCGATGTGATGAAGGAGTTGCCGGCCACGCTCATCATGCGGCCCTTCGACTTCGACACACTGGCGGTGCAGGCCTACCGCCTCGCCTCGGACGAGCGGCTGGCGCAGGCGGCGGTGCCCTCGCTCGTCATCGTGGCCTTCGGCTTCCTGCCGGTGCTGCTCCTGGTCCGCGAGATCCGCCGCTCCCGCCCCGGCCATGGCGGCGGGGCGGGAGGCGCGGGCCTCTAGGCGGGATCGGCGAGCCTCAGGGAGGCCTGATCCCGCCGGCGGACGGATCAGCTGGGCGCGGGGTCCTCGGACGGCCGCGCGATCGGCAGCGGCGCCCAAGCCGGCGCCTCCTCCTCGTCGTTCGCCCCGGTCGCTGCCAGCGGCATCAGCAGCGCGCTCTCGACGACGTAGAACCCGGCATCCGCCGCGGGCGCGGCTTCGGCCCCGTCGCTTTCGACCTCTCCGCTGGCCACAGGGTCGGCAGTCTCCGCGCCGGCATCGACACCTGCCACCAGCGCCGCCTCATCGACGGCCTCGCCTTCGACGGCGGCCTCCGTGCCAGCCTCTGCGGCAGCCTCCGCGGCGGCTTCGGTAGCCGCCGCAGCCTCGGCCACGGCCTCGACAGCATCGTCGGCCGCCGCCTCTGCAACCGCCTCAGAAGGCAGCTCCGCCGTGCCGTCCGTCACGGGTTCGGCGGTCTCGGACGGCGCTTCAAGGCTCGCCGTCTCCGCCTCGGCCTCCTCGGCAGCCGCAACCTCGCCGTCCTCGGCCGCCGTGTCCTCCGCAGTTTCGGCGACTGCGTCGTCGGTCGTGCTCTCCGCAACGTCCTCGGCCGCGTCCTCCGGAGCGGCCTCGGCCAGCGCAGGCTCGGGCTCGGGATCGGGGCGCGGGCGGGGCAGGGGAACGACGCCCGTCGAGGCATCGGCCAGCGCGCTGCCATCGGGCACCACGGCGCCGAGCGGCGGAAGGCTTTCCTCAGCCTCCGGCGCTTCCGCGATGACCGTCTCGTCGGCGGCGTTCTCGGTCTCGGTGTCGGAAGCGGTCTCGTTGGCGTCCTCTTCCGCTTCCGTCCCGGCCTGCGCCTCCGCCACCACGGCGTCCTCTTTCGCAAGAGCCTCACCGTCGACATTTGCTCCGGGCTCGGAGGGAGCTTCGGCCAGCGCGGCAGCCGCATCCTCGGTGGGCTCGACGGTCTCGGCCTCCGGCTCGGTCGCGGCGGTGTCCTCGGTCGGCGCGGCCTCGGCGGTCTCGGTCTCGGTCTCGGCGGTTTCCGCCGCCCCGTCCCTATCAACGCTATCGGCCCCGGCCTCGGCCGTTTCGCCATCCGCCTCTTCGACCAGTGCCTCGGCCTCCGCGATCTCCTCAGCCGTCTCGTCCGGGATGTCCTCGACCGGCGCTTCCGCGACCGCCTCGGCAGGCGCCTCCTCGGCTGCCTCCTCTTCCTCTTCGGGCGGCGGAGGCGGCACGTAGGGGTCCTCGTTCTCGCGCGGCACGAAGGAGAGCGCACCGCCGCCGATGCTGGGCCCGCTTCCGCCGATGCCGCCGCCGAGCGCTGCGCCCGCGCCGCTGTCCCCGCCGAGACCCGCGCGCGCACCATCGAGGCTGCCCGCACCGGCCAGCGTCGGCGCGGCGAAGCTCGGCGCGCTGAGCGATGCGACGCTCGGCTCAGGCCCGGAAAGCTCCGGCGCCTCGCCCGACTTCACGCGCACGCGGCTCGGCAGATCCCACTCCTCGGGCACCGCATCGACATCCGTGGTCGGCTCGTCGCCCTGCTCGGGCGGCGGTCCGCCCTCGGGCGCGGCATTGAGCTCCTCCGCGGCGTCCGGGCGCTCCTGATCCACATCGTCGAGATCGGCGATCTCCGGCTCCTCGGCGCTGCCGGGCTCACGGTCCCACAGGGCGAGGAGATCGCCCAGGTTCTCGTCGACGCCCTGCACCTCGGCCACTTCCGGCGGCTCCACCGGTTCCTCCGCCACCGGCGCCTCGGCCACCGGCTCCGGCGGCGGCGCGTCCGGCTCGCGCGCCTGCCAGACCCCCAGGCCGAAGAGCGCGGCCACATGCACGCCCGCCGCTGCTGCGACGCAGACCAGGAACACGACAACTCGGCTCATCGCCCAACTCCCCCAGATCGCGCGCCGCCCACGGGGCTATGGCGCGCCGCCGGGCCCGGGGCCCGGCTTTCCCGCTGAGGCGATGTTCCGGGCCGTTGCCCGCCACCGCCCCGCGCTACCGCCGTCGGCCCCCACCGGCGGCGGATCCCTCCCGGCGCCAGCTCCCTGCTAGCCGCCGGTGACGAGCGCGCTCTCCGTTACGCCCGCCGTGCGAAGCCTGGCGATCAGCCGCGCGATCTCCGCGCCCGCCACCGCCCTGTCCGCCTTTATCACCAGGACGCCGCCCGTCCCGTTTGCGTAGGCAGCCTCGACCGCCGCCATCGCAGCGTCGCCCCGATACTGCCCCCAGGCAAGGCCTCCGTCGGCCCCCACGACCAGTTCACGCCCCCCCTCCGACGCGACGCCCGCCTCGCTCTCGGGCACGGCGACCGCCGCGTTACGCTCGGGGCTGAGCGTCGTGCTCATGAGAAAGAAGATCATGAGCAGAAAGACGACGTTGATCATCGGCACCACGCCCTCGCTCTTGCGACGGTCCGCTCGCTGGCGGATGGTGGGCATCGGGAATTCCATCAGCCCGCCTCCTCCTCGGCCAGCACCACGGCCGTGATGCCCGCTGCCGCCAGCGCGTCGATCACCGCCACCGTGCGCTGGAGCGAGGCGCCGTGCTCGGGCCGCAGGATGACCACCGCGTCGCGCGCCGGCATCAGCGGCGCAAGCGCCGCCGCCAGGCCCTCGAGCGGCACGGCCATGCCGTTGAGGCGCACCTCGGCCGGCCGGATCGCCACCAGCCGCGGCGCCCCTTCATAGGGCTGGCTCGCATCCTCGGCGCCGTCCGAGCCGGAGGGCGCCAGACGGATCGCCTTCTCGGGCTCGGCGAAGGAGGCCGCCAGCATGAAGAAGACGAGGAGCAGGAACACCACGTCGATCATCGGCGTCATGCTCGTCCGGCCGCGCCGGGTGATCGGCGCAAGCTCGATGCCGGCCCGCATCATGCCGCAGCCCTCCGTCCCGCCGCATCCCGCCCGGTTCCGGGGCGCGCAAGGCGCCCCGCCCATCGGCTTGGCGCGCCGGTGAGGGCGCAGGCCGGCACGGGTCTACTCCGCGGCCCGGACCGCGTGCGTCGCGGGCCGGTTGAAGACGCGGCTGGCAAGATCCTCGAAGTCGAGACGGACGCGCTCGGCCGTCCCCTCGAAGAAGCTGAGCGACGCGGAGGCCGGGATCGCCACCGCCATGCCCGCAGCCGTGGTCAGGAGCGCTTCCCAGATGCCACCGGCCAGCGTTGCGGGGTTGGCCGCCGCGCCCGAGGCCTGCAGCGCCTGGAAGGCCGCGATCATGCCGAGCACGGTGCCGAGCAGGCCCATGAGCGGCGCCAGCGTCGCGATCACGTCGAGCGCGCGAAGGTTCGATGTCGTCTCGGCGAGCAGCCCCTTGGCAACACGCGTCGTCTCCTCGCGGGCGCGCTGCTCGTCATGGGGATAGGCGCGGGCGGCCTCCATGGCTGCGGCCACCAGCTGCGCGCGCAGTCCCCGGTTCGTCGCCACGCGCGACTTCGCCTTCATCGGGTCGCCCGCGGCCCAGGCCTCCACCGCCTCCTCGGCCGCCTTCCGGTCCCAGGCCTTCAGCGCCACCAGCATGCCGAGCTTGTAGAGGATCGTCGCCAGCGTGATGACCGAGGTCGCGAAGATCAGCCACAGCACCGGGCCGCCTTGCGACAGCAGATCGAGCGCGCTGCCGATGCCGCCATCTGGCTGCGAGGATGCCGCCGCCGTCACTGCCCCTGCCTGTGCGAAGAGTATTCCCGCGCTCATCGCCACCACCCCGTCTCACACGACTCGCGTACCGCCAAGATGGCGGCTCGCCCCCTGCGCGCTCTGCGCCTTACTCGTCTTCTGAGCGAGAAGTGTGACTACAATGCGGCGCAACATCGGCTGCTTAGGGGACCTTTGGCAACCGAAAATGGCCCGCAATGGCACGGAAAAGGGGCCCGGCGTCTCCGCCAGGCCCCGGCCTTCGCAGCGGTCTAACCGGGCTTACTTGTAGCCCACCGTGTCGTAGATGTTCTGCGCTTCGGTCTGGTTGCGGCCGAGCGCCTCCAGCGGCAGGTCGTCCTGGCGGAAGAGGCCGAGCGTGGCGAGCGGCGCTGCCAGCGCCGTGCCGGGCACAGCCGGGTACTCGTTGTTGCCCTCCGAGAAGTACTCCTGCGCGCTCGCGGTCGTCAGGTATTCCAGGAACTTGATCGCGTTCTCACGGTTCGGCGCATGCGCCGTTACCGCCGCGGCCGAGACATTGACATGCGACCCCGTGCCCGACTGATCGGGGAAGATCCAGCCGATGCCGTCGATGCCCGACGTCAGCCCGTCCACATCGCCGGCAAGCCCGCGCGCGAAGTAGTAGGTATTGGCCACCACGATGTCGCACTCGCCCGAGACGATGGCGCGAAGCTGGTCCGTGTCGCCGCCCTGCGGCTCGCGTGCCCGGTTGTCCCACATGCCCTGCACCCAGGCGGTCGCCTCCTCGGCACCCAGATGCTCGATCTGCGCGACCAGCATCGAGAGCATGTAGATGTTGCTGCCCGAGCGCGTGCAGACCTGTCCCTTGTAGGCGGGATCGGCGAGCGCGGCATAGGTGCGCGGGGGCGTATCCACCTCGTTCTTGTCGTAGAAGATGATGCGTGCGCGCTGCGACAGTCCGAACCAGTGCCCGTCCGGATGGCGCAGATGGTCGGGAATATGCGCGTTCAGCACCTCGCTCTCGACGGGTGAGAGCAGCCCCGCCTGATCCGCGCGCCACATCCGGCCCGCATCGACGGTGATCAGCAGATCGGCCGGGCTGTTGTCGCCCTCCGCCTCGAGGCGCGCGATCAGCTCGTCGGCCTTGCCCTCGATGCGGTTGACCGTGATCCCGGTCGCTTCGGTGAAGTCGCTGTAAAGGCGCTCATCGGTGTCGTAATGGCGGGAGCTGTAGATGTTGACCTCCCCCTCGGCCATCGCCGCGCCGGCGGGCAGCGCCGTGGCGAGGGCGAGGGTGGCGAGGAGGCTCTTGGCGGGTCTCATGAGCGGTCTCTCCTGATCCAGCATGCTGTTGCGGAGCGCCGAAGCGCATACCCGAGTTGGTGACTCGGGTATGCGCGATCATTCCTGACTGTTCAAGTCGGAAAATCAGTTCGTCTTCGTCCCGTCATGCCCGCCGCCATGCCCGCTGTGGTCCATCCCGCCCGCTTCCGCCTTCGGCCCGCGCCGGTCGACGATCAGCTCCACCGTCACGGCGCCGGCATTCTCGAACACCAGCTCCAGCGGGAACCGGTCGCCCACGCCCAGCTGCTCGACCGCGTCGAACAGCATCACGTGATACCCGCGCCGCGCGAAGGCCAGGCTGGCGCCGGGGGGGATCTCCACCGCCTCTTGCGCCTCCATCTTCATCACGCCGTCCTTCATGCTGGTGCGGTGGAACTCGATGCGCCCGAAGGCGGGGGAGCGCGCTGCGACCAGCCGGTCCGCCACGTCACCGGTGTTCTCGAGCTCGAAATAGCCGGCGGTCGGCCGGTTCGGGATGGTCGGCCGTGCCCAGGGGTGATCGATCACGATCGGGCCCAGCGTGTAGTCATGCGCCGCTGCGGGCGCGACGGTGAGAAGGGCGAGCGCCGCCAGGGCGGCCCGGAGGGGGGTCTTCATCGGCTGTGGTTCCTTATGCGCAGGGGCAGCGCGCCGCGTTCGGTCGCGCGCCCCGCATGCGTTGGGTTCAGATGTCGGAGTGGGTCAGGCGGGGCGCCCCGCCGGCGGCGCCCGGGCCTGACGGCGCCAGGTCCGGCGCTCTTGCGGCAGCGCCGCGGCAACCGCCGCGTTCTCGGCGGCGCCGCGCGCCGTCGGCCGGTGCAGGGCGGGCGGCTCGGGCGCGTCCAGCCCGGCGGAGACCGCGGCGAAGGGACAGGCCCGCTCCTCACGCTCCTCGTGCCCCGGGCCCTCGGCTTTGCCCAGCGGCACGAAGACCATCGTCCCCCCGCCGCAGAGCACCGCCCACGCGCCGTTGCCCGTCCCGCCAAGCGGTCCCTGCGCGGGCGCGAGAACCGCCGCGCCCATCGGTGCGCCGAGCAGCAGCGCCAGCGCAAGCAGCCCCGCCGTCAGCCGGCGCAACAGCCTGTCCAGAAAGTTCGATGTCACAAGACGGTGCAACATGGCCGAGAGATAGCCCTTCCCTGCGCCTAGCGGAATAGTGCGCTCCGCTACACCCCCTGTTGCTCAAAGCCCACGGTGCCCGGATCTGACCAGCGCGTAAAATCCGCGCCTCGCGGGCCGTTGCGGGGCTGTGTTGAGACTGTGCACACCATGGACCTGCCAACGCATGCACTGCTCCCCATTCCCCTTGGTAGAGCGCCAGCACCTTTTCTGCTAACGCACCCAAAACGGCGTAATAAAGATGACGGGGATGTAATGAGCGGCGAGAAAGACAGCTTCGAAGTCTATCAGGACAAGCGGGGCGAATGGCGTTGGCGGCGTAAAGCGACGAATGGCCAGGTCGTCGGCGCAGCCTGCGAGGGGTACAAGTCCAAGGCGGACTGCGAGGCCAATATGGGCCGGGGCCACGTACCCTCGGACAAGTGGGAATTCTACAAGGACAAGCGGGGCGAGATGCGCTGGCGGCGGATGGCCTCCAACGGCAAGATCGTCGGCGCGTCGACCGAGGGCTACACCTCGAAGCGCGATGCCGAGGCCAACGCCGCGCGCCAGGGCTGGAAGGCCTGAGCGTCGAGGTGCCGGCCGGCACCCAAGCAAGCAGCCACGTCCCGAGACGGCCTGCGCGGGCTCGCCGCCCCGGCTACCCTCGCGCGCGTCTTCCGGCCTGACATGTCCGCCCTGCCATTGTCGGACTGCATGACGCGATCCGACTATAGCAGTCGCCACGGCGGCACCTGTCGGAGACCCATCCGCATCGCCCCGGCGTGGCGCAGGCCCGGGCGGTCATCGGCCCGCGCCCACCGGGCCGGCCGATCGGATCAGTCCACTGGGGCGACGGGCTCCTCGCCGGTGGCGGGCACGTCGTCCCCGCGCCCTTCCCCGGCACCGTCTTCCGCGCCTCCTCCATGTAGATCCCCAGGCAGCTCGATCACGCGGTCGCGCGGCGCGCGGATCGCGCCCACGGGCCCGGCCAGCGGCAGGCCGTTGAGCATGATGCCGGTTTCCGAGAAGTCGATCGTGGCGAGCAGTTCCTCCGGCGTCTCCCCGGCCCGCGCATAGTTCGCCGCCAGCAGCATCGCGGTCTCGGCCGATGCGGGCTCCAGCAGGTCCGCCTGCACCAGGTCGCGCAGCGTCTGCATGCTGTTGAGCGCCCGCAGCTCCAGCGCGCCTATGGGCAGCATCTGGGGCTGGATGAACTCGAGCGCGCCCGTCGCATCGAAGACCGTGCCGAGCGCGCGGAAGTGCCCGTGTTTGACGGTGAGGTTGCCGAGCTCGGCGGGAAGCGATGCGCCTTCCTCGGTCAGCCGCACCGTGCCCTCGATCTCGAAGACCAGCTCCATCGGGCTCTGGTCCAGGGCCCCCGCGGGATCGAGCGCGGCCCAGACGCTCGCCGCGGGCATAACCTCGGCCGCGGCGATCCGCAGGCCGAGCGGGCTCATCGCCTCCGCCGGCGCGGTGGGCGCGCGATAGGCCAGGTCGACGCGGTTGATGTCGACGGGCCCGCGAAAGTTCGCCTCCGCAGCGCTCGGCTCGGCCACGATCTTGGCGGCCTCGAGCGTGAGCTGCGTATCGAGCGCCCCGTCCGTGAGCGAGAGGACCCCCGCCGCCGTTCCGAAGCCGAGGGTGAAGCGGCCATCCGCCCCGTCGCCCTCGGGCAGGAGCGAGGAGCCGCCTCCCGAGGCCGCCGTCGCCGTCACCACCTCCGTCACCCCGGCCTGCAGCGTCGCGCGCAGCGGCAGGCCCGCAAAGCCCTCCGCTGCCGCAACCGCCAGCGGCCGGCGGTCGAGCACCAGCCGCGCGGTCAGGAGCGGAGCCGCCGCCTGCGCATCGACGGCGTAGGTGAAGGGGGCCGAAAGCTCACCGCGCCGCCCGCCGCCGGTGATGATGCTCTCGAGCCGCTCCGCCCGCGCCGTCAGAACGGCGGCCGCTCCGTCCGCCGGCGGCTCGACCGCAAGCGTGGCATCGAGGCCGGCAAGCTCGGTGGCAACGCCGCTCACCCCGTCATGATCCTCGGCCTCCGCCTCCCCGACGGCCTCCACGGCCAGCAGCGAGCGGGCCGTTACCCGGAACTCGCGCGCCCCCTCCGCAGGCTCGGCGAGGAGGAGCGACAGCGCCTCGCTCTCGATATCGATCCGCCGCGGCGCTTCCTCGTCCTCGCTCAGCGTCAGCACCATTTCGGGGGGCAGGGCGACGGTCACGCTGTCGGGTGCCGACGCGTCGAGCCGGGCGACCAGCGACGGGATGGCGAGGGCCGCACCCGCGCCCTCCGCCGTCACCGACACGTCCTCGAGGGTCAGGGTGTAGCCGAGCGGAAAGCCGCCGACCCGCTCCGCGCTCCAGGTCACGGCGATCCCGCGCTCCGCCAGCCGCTCCGTCTCAAGCGCGAGCGCGGCGGTCACCTCCCCGCGGCCGAGATACCAGAGCGCGCTCCAGCCGGCACCCGCCAACACCAGGGCGCCGGCGGCGATGAGGGCGATCTTCTTCACGTGGCGTCTCCCCGAGATGCGTCTTCAGCTGCGTCCTTCGGCGGGGCCGCGGGCGGAGCGCCGGATGCCCCCTCCGTCCCGGCCCTCTCCGTCCCTTCGGCGGTCGGCCCGAGCCCGCCCAGCGGCGCCGCCGGCCGCGAGATCATGTAGCGGCGGACCCAGACCAGCTCGCGCTCGGCCCGCGTCACCGCCACATAGGCGAGCCGCTTCCAGAGTGCGATACCCGCCTCGGACTGTCCGCTCCGCGCCGCGGCCATCAGGTCCGGCGCAAAGACCTGCACGCGCGGCCATTGCGAGCCCTGCGCCTTGTGGATCGTCACCGCCGCGCCATGCAGGAAGAGCGCGCCCATGCGCGCGGCCGAGGCCAGCACCGGCTCGTCATCCGGCCGCTCGATCTGGATGATGGAGGAGACGGATATCGCCCCCGACTCCGTGCCGGTCACGTCGATCCGCGCGTAGTTGGGCTTGCGCCCCCGCCCCAGATACCGCGCCAGCGCGCCCTTCACGAGACCGTGCGCCTCGAGCTCGATCCGGTTCTTTCGCTGCTTCAGCGGCAGCTCGAGCCCGTCGCAAATCAGAGGCTCGCCCTTTGCCAGCGCCCCCTCCGCGATGTGCTGCGCCGCGCGGAACGCCGCGATCAGGCGCACCCGCGTCTTGTTGCGCCACACCAGCATCGGGCTCTCGCACATGAGGTCGGCATCGGCGCGTGGGGCCAGCACGATCCGCTCGTCCCGCGCCGCGGCCTCCTCCACCATCCGCTCGAAGTCGTGGAATTCCAGCGCCGGGTCCCCAAGTGCATGGGCAAGATCCAGGATCGGGCTGTCGTCGCTTTGGCGGTGGATGCGGGAGAGATGGAGCTGCCGGCCCTCGGGCAGCGTCTCGAAGACCATCGTCCCCCGCTCGCCCACGGGCGCAAGCTGCGCGGGATCGCCGAACAGCACGACCAGCCCGAAGATCTCCTTCAGATCGTCGAGCTGTTTGCTGTCGACCATCGAGGCTTCGTCCACCAGCGCGATGTCGAGCGGATCCTCCCGCCGCTTCCAGCCGGTTATGAAGTCCGATCCGCGCAAGCCCGCCGCGGCCAGCGCCCCCGCCACGCTCTCATGGCGATCGTAGAAATCCTTGGCCCGGTCTAGCGCGGCCTCGGTCATGCCCTCGACCTCGGGCTTGGTCGCGCGCTCGCCCTCCAGCCATTCGGCCACCTTCTCGTATTCGGGATCGTAGATGGGCGTGTACATGATGCGGTGGATAGTGGAGGCGACGACGCCGCGATTGCGGAGCACCGAGGTCGCCTTGTTCGTGGGCGCCAGCACCGCGAAGGAGCGTTTGCCGCCGCGCCGCTTGTGACTGTCCTCGGCCGTCACCGCCTGCGCGCCCGCCGCCTGAAGCGCGGCCGCAAGCCCCGCCAGCAGCACGGTCTTGCCCGAGCCCGCCTTGCCGAGCACCGCCAGGACCTCCGAGCGCGAGGGCTCGCCCTCCTCGAGCGGCGTCGCCGTCGCACCCGCCAGATCGATCCCGTGAGCCGCCAGCCGGGCGGATACGGTCTCCCACGCCGCCTGCTGGTCGGTGGAGAGATCGGGCAGAGCGGGGGCGGGTGCGGGTTCGAGCATGCGGCACTTCTAGCCGCCACGCCCCGGCGCCGCCAGCATGGCAGCGCATCGAACCTGCCATCCCCGCCGCGGCCCCGGCATCGCGGGCCGTGGGGCGATCACGGAACGTCAATCTCTCTGCGCGAGGGTGTCTGACCGTCCGGTCGAGCGCATGCTCGCCCGCGTCTCCGCTGTCAGAAGACCGCTCTCGAAGCCGAAGCGGCGCGCGCCGGGGCCCGGTGGCACGCCCGCCCCCGGTCCGCGCGTCGTACTGCAGAGGAGCCCGCCGCATGACCTTTCCCGCCGTCCTGCCGCCCCTGCGCGCCACATCCGTCGATGCGCTCTGGTCCTCGCTGAGGCCCGCCTGGGCCGGGGAGGAGGCGATGGAGCGGGCCGAAGCGCGCGGCGGGCCGGGCGAGGCTGCATGGCTGAGCGATAGTCTCATGCTCGGCACCGTCAGCCCTGTCGGCGCCGAACGGGCCGAGGTCGCGCCCCTGCCGGACATCAGGCTGGCCGGGCCCTTGATGCCCAGCGATGCGGACCGCGCGGCCTCGCAGCCCCCCGCGCCCGTCCGCGCCCCGGGCGAGCTCATTCCCGCCGACGCTCGGCGCATCGAGACCGCCGACGCCTCGCCGTCCACGCCCGCAACCGCCGCGAGCTATGACGGCAGGGGCCACGTCATCATCGTGATCGACGACGGCAGCTCGCCCTTCTACGACCAGTCGCGCACGCTCTGGTCCTACGACTTCGCCGGCGCCAACGACCGTGACGCCGGCATCGACACCCTCGACAGCCACGGCTCCTGGGTGGCGCAGACCGCGCTGGCCGAGGCCGGGGGCGCTGCCATCATCCACCTCAAGGTCTTTCCCGACGATGGCGGCGGCGCACCGATCTCCGATCTCGAGGAGGCGCTGCGGTTCAGCGAGAGGCTGTCCGACGTCTTCAAGGTGGCGGCCGTCAATCTCAGCCTCGGCTTCGGCAACGCGACGGAGCCGACGCTGACCCCGCTCTCGGACGAGTTCGCGCGGCTCGACGATCGCGGCGTCATCTCGATCGTCGCCTCCGGCAACGCCAGGGCGCAGTTTCCCGACGGCGTCAACGTGATCGCGGCGGACCCGAACGTCGTCGCGGTGGGTGCGGTCGATCAGTCTGGCAATCTCGCCGGCTTCAGCCAGACCTCGGACACGCTGGTCGACGTGGCCGCAACGGGCGTGAGCGTCCGTGTCGAGACCACCGACGGCAGCTTCGGCTTCGTCAACGGCACGAGCTTCGCGGCGCCCGAGGTTGCCGGCATCGCCGCCCGGCTCTCCCAGGCCTCCTGGGACCTCCTAGGCGAGGATCTTACCGATGAGGAGCTTCTCGATGTGCTGAACGCCACGGGCACCGAGGTCGGCGGCGTCGACGTCCCCTATCTCGAGGCACAGGGCGACGCGGCCGTCGCCTACTTCCTCGACAACCTCGCTCTCTACGACGACCCCTTCGTCGCCTGACCGTTCCTGCGGCGCCGTCCGGCCCTCCAGGCGCGCAGGCCGAGCGCGGACGCGACCTGGCCGGTCGGGGAGGCCGGCCTCGCGCCGAACGGCGAAGGGCCGCCCCGGCTCGGCGAGGCGGCCCCTTCCGGACAACGGCCCGGCGGATCGATCAGGCGCCGAGACTGGCCTCGCGCGCGTCCTCGACCGTGCGCAGGCCCGTTGTGGGCGCGCTCACCAGCACCGACATGTTGCCGGGCTTGTGCTCGTTCCGCAGCATCTTCATGTGCGCCTCCGGCAGCGCGTTCCACTCGAAGACCTCGGACATGCAGGGATCGAGCCGGCGCTCCACCATCAGCTGGTTCGCCGCGGATGCCTGCTTCAGATGCGCGAAGTGGCTGCCCTGCACGCGCTTCTGGTGCATCCAGACATAGCGGGCATCCATCGTCAGGTTGAAGCCCGTGGTCCCGGCGCAGATCACCACCATGCCGCCCCGCTTCACCACGAAGGTGCTGATGGGAAAGGTGCTCTCGCCCGGATGCTCGAACACCATGTCGACGTTCACGCCCTTGCCCGTGATGTCCCAGATCGCCTTGCCGAACTTCCGCGCCTCGGTGAACCACTCCTTGTATTCGGGGCTGTTCACCTTCGGCAGCTGCCCCCAGCACTTGAAGTCCTTGCGGTTGATCACGCCCTTCGCGCCCAGGGACATGACGAACTCGCGCTTGTCCTCGTCCGAGATCACGCCGATCGCGTTTGCCCCCGCCGTCGTCGCAAGCTGGATGGCGTAGGAGCCGAGCCCGCCCGAGGCGCCCCAGACCAGCACGTTCTGCCCGGGCTTCAGGTCGTGCGGCTCATGGCCGAAGAGCATGCGGTACGCGGTGGCCAGCGTCAGCGTGTAGCACGCCGCCTCCTCCCAGGTGAGATGCTGGGGCCGGCGCATCAGCTGCTGGGCCTGTACGCAGGTGAACTGCGCAAACGATCCGTCCGGCGTCTCATAGCCCCAGATCCGCTGGGAGGGGGAGAACATCGGGTCGCCGCCGTTGCAGTGCTCGTCGTCTCCATCGTCCTGGTTGCAGTGGATGACCACCTCGTCGCCCACCTTCCAGCGGCTGACCTTGTCGCCCACGGCCCAGATGATGCCCGATGCGTCGGAGCCCGCGATATGATAGGGTGCCTTGTGTCCGTCGAAGGGGCTGATCGGCTCGCCGAGGGACGCCCAGACGCCGTTGTAGTTGACGCCTGCGGCCATCACGAAGACCAGCACCTCGTGGCTGTCCGGCTTCGGCGTCTCGACCACTTCGAGCTGCATCGCCTTGTCGGGCTTGCCGTGCCGCTCCTTGCGGATTGCCCAGGCATGCATCTTGGCCGGTACGTGGCCGAGCGGCGGGATCGCGCCGACATCGTAGAGGTCCTTCAGGGCTTCACTCGCACCGTCCATCTCGGGCTCCTGTCGATCAGAATGAGCGCGCAAGATTCGTGCGCGCAATTGCTGCGAGCGTTACTGACATTGCGCGCGCCCGCACGCAAGCCCGTTTGTGCAATGCAACAGCATGGGCGGCGCGACGCGGTTCTGCGCGGTGCGCCGGGACCACCGGTGAACCGGCGGGCGCCAAACGAAAAGAGGCCGCGGGGCGTGCCCGCGGCCTCTTCTGCGATCCGGTAGGGACCGTTCGGTCAGGCGAAGCTTACGTTCGCCGCAGATTCGCGACCGTCGCGGCCACGCTCGAGCTCGTACTCGATCTTTTGGCCGTCCGCAGGAGCGGCGAGGCCGGCGCGCTCGAGCGCCGAGATGTGCAGGAAGACGTCCTTGCCGCCCTCGCTCGGCTCGATGAAGCCGAAGCCCTTGGTGGCGTTGAACCATTTCACGGTGCCGGTGGCCATGTCCGTGTCTCCTCGTTAGGTGCCGCGCGCGGGATGCCGCGGCTGTGGCTTATCGGTCAGTGCAGAGAGACCGACAGCCTGGTGAGAGACGGACAGTGTCTGATGACGTCTGTAGCACGTTCCATATGAGCCAATTCGCGGCGATCTGCAAGAGGCGGTACGCGAATCGCAACTGTCCCGCCGCGACCCGGATCGGCGCCAAAAATGCGCCGGGCTGCTCCCCTAGCCCTCGTCGAGATCCGCCTGGATCCAGCGTGGGCTTTGATGGATATCCGTCGTCTCGAGCGGGCCGGGGCCGAGGTTCTCGAACTTGTGCGGCAGGCCCGCCGGGCCGAAGACGATATCGCCCGCTTCCGCCTCGAACGTCTCCTCGCCCACGGTAAAGCGCGCGCGCCCCGTGCGGACGATGAAGAGCTCGTCATAGGGATGGACGTGCAGACCCGGCCCGTCGCCGACCTTCTCGCCGCGAAAGAAGAGAACCGTCACGCCCGCGCCGATCCGTTCTCCCTGCACGTTGCCCCGCCAGGTGCCGGGCAGGCGCGCCCAGTCCGC
>JBCCDG010000014.1:0-48537 GCA_039030915.1 Pseudomonadota bacterium
ACAGGCGCGAGAACGGTATAGCTGGTTGCCATGCCGCGATGCACCGCGTCGCGAACCGTCACGACGCAGGCATCGGGCGCGCGAGGCAAGGCGACGAGGGCGCTGAGGCAGACGAGCAGGGCGACCAAGACGCAGGTGTGGAGAGCCCATCCGGTCGCGAGGATCGCGACGATCGCTACGAGCATGCAGCCGGCCTCGATCACGGCCCAAAGCCCGCGCGGTCGGCCGCCTCCGCCGAAGCCGAGGCCGCTCCGACTTGCCGTGACATCGAGGAACCGCTGCACGGCCGTGGTGCCGGCGATATCGCTCAGAGGCGACGAGGGCTTTGCGCCTCGGCCGAGATGACGCCTCAGACGACGGAACGCCTTGGCCGTGAGGCATGGAGCGCCGCGCCGCGGAGGACGTTTGCGGCAGACGACCCTGTGCAGATCACCCACCGTCTCGAGCGCAGCTGTCTGATCGTCTTCGAGGCTGATCCCGAACGCGCCTTCTACCGCGCGCAGGCATTCGACATCGTCGAGATCTCCGTCGAAAAGATCGGCTCGGTGCCGCAGCCATTTCATCAGGCGCTCACGATGCGGTCGAAGCCGCCGTGGATCAGGCGCTTGCCGTCGAACGGCATCGTCTCCGGCCCCATCTTCATGCGCGGATCGTCCATGATGCGGGACCAGGCCTCGTCGCGCACATCCTTGGAAGGCCACACCACGAAGCCGACAACGACGCTCTCGCCCTCGCCGCGCTTCACCGCGAGCGGGAAGGAGGTTAGCTGGCCCTCTGGCACGTCCTCCGCCCAACATTCGGTGACCTGAAGTGCGCCGTACTCGCGAAAGACGGTGGCGCAGTCGGTCGCGTGCACGATGTAGCGATCCCGGTTCTCGTCGGGAACGGCGGCGGCGAAGCAGTCTATGTAGGCCATGGGCTCATCTCCCGTGCTCAGCTTTTGGCGAACACCATCTCGACCGGGGCGATGCGACCGGCCTTCACGTTGGCGACGTAGTTGGCGAGCTTCTCGGCGGCGCTCTCCTCACCCATCAGGAGATGGATGCCGAGCGGCGGCATGCCGTTCGCCGCGATATGCGCGAAGACCTTCTCGAAAAAGGCGAGCGCGAAGTCGCCCCGCGGTCGCTCGGCCACGAGGTTGAGCCCGGCAGCGGCGGCGGCGTCGAGATAGGCGCCGGGGGTCGCGACGAAGGACGTCTCGGCGCGAGCGGACCAGGGGAGCGGAAAGACGATGGGCTCGGCGGGATCGAGCGCCATGACGTCGAAGAGGGCGAAGCGCCCGCCGGGGGCCAGCACGCGGGCGGCCTCGGCGAAGAGCGCATGCTTGTCCTCGATGTTCATGCCCGCATGAAACATGAGCGCGAGGTCGAAGGCGCCGTCCTCGAATGGCAGATCAAGCGCGCTCGCCACATGGAAGCCGAGCGACGGGGCGTTGCCGGCGAGCGCGGATAGCGCCACGGCCGTCTCCACAAATTGCGGAGTAAGGTCGATGCCGGCGGTCGGGCAGCCATGGCGTCCGACCACATGCCGCACCGTACCGCCGATGCCACAGCCGATGTCGAGAACGCGGGTGGCGGGGCCGATCTCGAGGCCGGAGAGGAGCGCCTCCGTCGCCTCGAGCCCGCCAGTATGGAACTCGTCGAGCGGTTTCAGCGCTTCCGGACTCGGGGCCGAAGGGTCGTGCCCCGCGGCCTCGAGCGCTGCGCGAACGCGGTCCATGAGGGCAGGGGTGGTGTAGTGTCGGGCGATGGCGACTTCGGTATCGGCCTCGCGATGCATGATCGGCTCCTCCGGGCAGGGCGCTGCCGGGCGCAGGATAGCATGATCGCCGCCTCTCGGGCGTGCCCGAGCCGCCGGGATCGCCGCTATGGGCACCGCCCCGTTCATGCCGGTCCGGTGAGGGCCCGGTGGATTGCCATAGCGGCGTCGCGCCCCTCCGCCACGGCCGTCACTGTCAGGTCGTCGCCGCCTGTCGCACAGTCGCCCGCCGCCCAGACCTTCGACAGACTGGTCTGCCCTTCGCCATCAACGGCGATGCGCCCGTTCTCGAGGCGCAGGCCGTCGGCTGGGAGCGCAGCGGTGTCGAGGGTCTGGCCTATAGCGCGGAGGATCTGGTCCGCCTCGAGCCGGAAGGTCTCGCCCGTGCCTTCGAGCCGGCCGTCCGCGCCTGTGCGCGTATACTCGAACTCGATCGCCTGGAGCCGACCATTGGCGTGGATCGCGGCTGGACGGGCCCAGTGGCGGAAGGCGACGCCCTTCGCCGCGGCCTGGCGCTGCTCCTTCTTCGAGGCCGGCATCGCGTCCGGACCGCGGCGGTAGACGAGCGTGACGGTTTCCGCGCCGAGGAGCTTCGACTGCACTGCCGCATCGATGGCAGTCATGCCGCCGCCGATGACGACCACGTTGCGCCCGACGGGCAAGGTGGCGAGGTCCGCCGACTGGCGGAGATCGGCGATGAAGCCGACCGCGTCCGCCACGCCCGTGGCGTCGTCGCCCGCGGCGGCGAGCGCGTTGACCCCCGCGAGACCGATGGCGAGCAGCACGGCGTCATGGCTCTCGACCAGGCCTTCCAGCGCAATCGAGCCGCCGAGGGCTGCATCGTGTCGGAGCGTGATGCCACCGATCTTCAGGAGCCAGTCGACTTCTGCCTGCGCAAAGTCGTCCGGCGTCTTGTAGGCGGCGATGCCGTACTCGTTGAGCCCGCCGGGTTTCGGCCGTGCGTCGTAGATCGTGACCTCGTGCCCCAGCATCGCGAGGCGGTGAGCGGCGGCGAGGCCTGCAGGCCCGGCGCCGACGACGGCCACATGTCGGCCGGTTGGCGCGCCGCGGCCGAATGGATGCGCGCCGGTGGCCATCTGCGCGTCGGTGGCGAAGCGCTGGAGGCGCCCGATCTCGACGGGCCGTCCCTCCGCGGCCTCCCGCACGCAGGCCTCCTCGCAGAGCGTTTCGGTCGGGCACACACGGGCGCACATCCCGCCGAGGATGTTGGCGTCGAAGATCGTCACGGCCGCCTCCACGGGCCGGCCGGTTGCGATCTGCCGGATGAAGAGCGGGATGTCGATGGCTGTTGGGCAGGCATCGATGCAGGGCGCGTCGTGGCAGAAGTAGCAGCGGTCGGCCGCGACGAGCGCCTCATGCGCGTCGAGCGGCGGATAGGCATCGGCGAAGTTCTGCGCGATCGTGTCCGGCGGCAGGCGGCCAGGGGCGATGCCGTCGGTCCGGTCGGGGGGCGCGGCGGCGTCCGGGGCACGGCTGTGGGTCATGGCGCGATCCCTGCTGTTCGACATCCCCGAACGGTGCAGCGATCCCTTCCTCTGATCAAGCGGTAAAATCTGGCACCCGAGGGCATGGCGCCCTGCGCGCGGTCTGACGCGCGCCCCGGCTTCGGCCGCTTCGGGCCCTCAGCGGCCCGCCCGCCAGCCACGCGCGCCGATGCGGTCCGATTGCGATGACCGTTTGCGGTGTCTGGGTAGGTCTCGCGGCATATCTGTGGCGCGAGGCGAGGCGGCGTTCGACAATTGTTCACCGCAATGCCGATAGGCTGACGTGAGTGGGCGCGGGCGCAGGTGTTGATGATCAGGGGCTTCCGGGATCGGAGGAGCCATGGGTGCGCCGCATCGGGACTTCAGCCGAGATGGCCGGGGCCGAAGCTCTCGGGCAGAAGGGCGGCGAGCTCGCGGCGCGCGACGATGCCCCGCGGCTGGCAGAGCAGGACGGGCAGGCTCGCGGTCGCGAACTCCCGGATCCGCTGGCGGCAGCCGCCGCAGGGTGTCAGGAGCGGTCCCTCCTCATCCGTGTCGGGGCCGGCCACGGCGATCGCCTGCAGCGTCCAGGCGCCGGCCGTCACCATGGCCCCGAGCGCCGTGGCCTCGGCGCACTGGCTCTGGGGATAGGCGGCGTTCTCGACATTGCAGCCCGCATGGATCCGCCCTTCCGCATCCAGCGCCGCCGCGCCGACGCGGAAGCCGGAATAGGGCGCATAGGCGTTCTCCCGCGCGGCGAGGGCGGCGCGGAGGAGCGCGTCTTCCGTATCGGCATCGAGCTGCATCGTTATCGTTCCTTCACATAAGGGGTGCCGAGAGCCTTCGGCGGCTCCGCCCGTCCGAAGAAGCCTGCAAGAAGCGCCACCGTGGCGATGTACGGGATGACGAGGACGAGCTCGACCGGCACCTCACCCACAAGCGGGAGCGCTGTGCCCTGGAGCCGGGCGGCTCCCGCCTCGAGGAAGCCGAAGAGGAGGCAGGCCGCCAGCACGGTCCAGGGTCGCCAGCGGCCCATGATCATCGCGGCGAGCGCGATGTAGCCCTTGCCCGCCGACATCTCCCGCACGAAGCCCGCGCCATGGGCCGTGCTGAGAAAGGCGCCCGCAAGCCCGCAGAGGAGCCCGGCGATCAGCACCGCGCGGTAGCGGAGCCACGGCACCGAGACGCCCGCGCTGTCGACTGCCGCCGGCATCTCGCCCGCCGCGCGGAGGCGCAGCCCGAAGCGTGTGCGCCAGAGGAGCCAGGCGACGAAAGGCACCGCAGCGAGCGCGAGATAGACCGGCAGGGTATGGCCCGAGAGGAGCTCGGCATAGACGGGCCCGATGACCGGCACGTCGCGCAACGCCTCCACCCCCGGGAGCGTCACTGGCCGGAAGCGCTCCTCCGTCCCGAGGCCCGGCGTCTGCCCGCCCTGGCGGAAGAGCGCGATGCCGATAACGACCGTGAGGCCCGAGGCCAGGATGTTGATCGCGACACCAGAGATGATCTGCTCGCCCCGATGGGTGATGCAGGCGAAGCCGTGCACGAGGGCGAGCAGCATGGAGGCGAGGAGCGCGGCGCCGAGCCCGGCCCAGGCGGAGCCGGTCAGCGAGGCGACCGCGGCGGCGGCGAAGGCACCGGCCAGGAGCTTGCCCTCGAGCCCGATATCGATGATCCCCGCCCGCTCGCTCACGAGCCCGGCCATCGCGCAAAGGATGAGCGGCGTTCCGAGCCGGAGCGCACTGTCGAGGAGGAGGATGAGATCCAGCATCGCTCAGCGCCTTCCCAACAGCCGCTCGAAGACGGGCACGAGCATCAGGCTGAGCGCGCCCGAGAAGAGGATTATGAGCCCCTGGATCAGCAGCACCATCTCCCGCGTGATGGTGGAAAACTCGAAGTCGAGCTCGGCCCCCCCCTGGTAGAGCGCGCCGAAGAGGAGCGCGGCCAGCACCACGCCCACGGGATGCGCCCGGCCCATGAGCGCGACGGCTATGCCGGTGAAGCCATAGCCCGCGGTGAAGCCAAGGACGACGCGGCCCTGCGCGCCCATCACCTCGTTCACCGCCATCAGCCCGGCAAGCGCGCCCGAAAGCGCCATCACCGTGACCGTCATGCGGGCCGCCGGGATACCGGCATAGACTGCCGCGGGCCGGCTTTCGCCCAGCGCGCGCAGCGCATAGCCCCAGCGCGTGCGCCAGATCAGCAGCCAGACCCCGAAGGCCGCGAGGAGCGCAAGCGGAAAGGCGAGCGAGAGCGGGCTCGATGCCGTCTCCATCCCGAGCCCGTCCGCGATATCGTGGAGATAGGCGAGCCGGGCTCCAGGCTCGATCTCACGCGTCTCCGGGCTCGGCTGGCCCGCGCGGATGAGGGGGCCGGAGAGCAGGGATACGAGCAGCCCCGCAGCGATGAAGTTGAACATGATGGTGGTGATGACGATGTGGCTGCCGCGATAGGCCTGGAGCCAGCCCGGCACGGCCGCCCAGAACGCGCCGAGCGCTGCCGCCGCCGCGACGGCGAGGAGAGCCACGAGCGGGCCGGGCAGATAGGCGTCCAATGGCAGGAATACGAGCGCTGCCCCGATGCCGCCCAACATCGCCTGCCCTTCGGCGCCGATATTGAAGAGCCGCGCCTGAAAGGCCAGGGCGACGGCGAGCCCGGTGAAGATGAAGTTCGTCGCGTAGTAGAGCGTGTAGCCGAGCGCGCCTTCGAAGACGAAGGCGCCCTGCACCATGACGGTAAGGGCGGCGACGGGGTCCTCCCCGATCAGCGCCACCACGACGCCGGCCACCAGAAAGGCGAGCGCGATGTTCGCGGCGGGGATGACGCCGAACTCGACCCAGGCCGGCAGGCGTTTCATCGCTCATCCCCGCCCGCCCGTCCGGCCGTAGCCGCCACGCTGTGGCCGGCCTGCCCATTCTGCGCGACGCCGCCCATCAGGAGGCCGATCTCGGCGATGTCCGCGCCCTCGCGCGGCATCTCGCCCGTGATCCGGCCCTGATTGATGACGGCGATCCGGTCGGAAAGCGCCATGATCTCGTCGAGCTCGACCGAGACGACCAGGATCGCACAGCCGCTGTCGCGAAGCGCGATCAGGCGGATGTGGATGTACTCGATGCCGCCGATATCGACGCCCCGCGTCGGCTGCCCCACCAGCAGCACGCGGGGTGCCACGGCGACTTCGCGCGCCATCACAAGCTTCTGCTGGTTGCCGCCGGAGAAGCCCGCGCTCCTGAGGCGCGGATTAGGGGGGCGGACGTCGAAATCCATCATCAAGCCGGCGCAGTGCCGCCCCATGGCCGCAGGGCTGAGCAGGCGCCCTTCGCCGGCGGCCGGCCCTTCATGATAGCCGAGCACGGCGTTCTCGCGGGCCTCGAAGGGCAGCACCATGCCGCGGCGGTGCCGGTCCTCGGGCACATGGCCGAGCCCTAGCCTGCGCATCTCCGCCGGATCGGCCGGCCGATCACGGTCTATCTCCCGCCCGCCGAGCCGGACCGTTCCGCTATCGGCCGTCCGGATGCCTGAGAGAATGTCGAGCAGCTCCGACTGACCATTGCCCGAAACCCCCGCGAGCCCCAGAATCTCGCCCTCGCGAAGCGTGAGGTCCACATCCTCGAGCAGCGTGACCCCGCGCGCGTCCCTGAGCCCCAGCCCCCGCGCCTCGAGCGCCGGCGCGCCAGGCCGGGCGGTGCCGCGGTCTGCCTCGAGCCGTACGTCGCGCCCGACCATCAGGCTCGCCAGCTCCTCGCGCGACGTCTCCTTGACGGTGCGCTGGGCGACCATCCGACCCTGGCGCATCACCGAGACATTGTCGCAGACCGCCATGATCTCGCGCAGCTTGTGAGTGATGAGGAGGACGGTGACGCCGCGGGCACGGAGCCCGCGCAGGATGTCGAAGAAGCGGTCGGTCTCCGCCGGGGTCAGCACGCCCGTCGGCTCGTCGAGGATGAGGATGCGGGCCCCGCGGCGGAGCGCCTTCAGGATCTCGACGCGCTGCTGCAGGCCGACCGGCAGATCCCCGACCAGCGCATCCGCGTCCACATCTAGCCCATAGGTTTCCGCGAGGCGCGCGAGCTCTGCCCGCGTCTCCGCCCGACCGGCCTTGAGCGTGATGCCGCCCTCCGCGCCCAGCATCACGTTCTCGAGCACGCTGAAGACGGGCACGAGCATGAAGTGCTGATGCACCATGCCGATGCCGAGCGCGATGGCATCTGCGCTGGTCGCGATCCGGGCAGGCGCACCGTCGATCTCGATAGCGCCCTCGTCCGCCTCGTAGAAGCCATAGAGGACGCTGACGAGGGTCGACTTGCCGGCCCCGTTCTCCCCGATGATGCCGTGGATGGTGCCGGGCGCGACGGTGAGATCGACGGCATCGTTCGCGATGACCGGCCCGAAGCGCTTGGTGATGCCCATGAGGCGGACGGCAGACTCGCTCATGCCCGGCGCTCCGCCCCGTCCGCGGCGCGGCGGTCTCGCGCTGCACTCATCGCTGCGTCGCCCTGTGCCCGGGATCGGCGGCGACGAGCTCGACCGTGTTGCCCTCGGGGTCCTCCGTGAAGACGCCTCGCCAGCCGATCCAGCCGAAGTGCTCGACGCGGTAGGGCTGGCCGAGCCGGTCGTACCACGCCATCGCCGCTTCCTGTTCCTCCCAGCCGAGGCTGAATGCGAGGTGGTGGAGTGAGGAACCCGCGCCCGTCGCCGGACGCGGGCCGCTCGTCGGATGGAGGCCGGGACGGACCTGCGCGTCCGTCGCGAAGAGGGCAAGGACGGCGGTGTGGCCCTCATAGCCCTCGGCGATGCGAAAGAACGTGATACCGCCGTCGCGCTCGGATAGCTTATCGAGGCCGATCACCTCGCCATAGAAGCGCTCCATCGCGTCCATGTCCGCGCAACGGATTGCGATCTCGCCGAGGGCGCGTACCCGAAAGCCAGGCACGCCGCCCTTCTCCACCACGCTGTCGTTCGCCGCCACGGCGGGATCCGTCCGCGCTCAGAACGGGCAGTCGGACGTGTCCTCGTAGTTGTGGACAGTGATCTCGCCCGCGACGATCCCTGCCTTCGCGGCCTCGACGGCGGCCTTCAGATCCGCGTCGAGAAGCGGCGCGTTGTTTTCATCCACCGCCCAGTCGATCCCGTCCTCGGCAATGCCGAGGATGTTCACCCCGGCGGTGAAGTTGCCGTCCATCGAGTCACGGAGCGTGTCGTAGGCGGCGACGTCCACGCGCTTTATCATCGAGGTCAGCACGCTGCCGGGTGCCACGCCGTTCTGGTTCGAGTCGACGCCGATCGCGAGCTTCTCCGCATCCGCCGCCGCGCGGATGACGCCGAGGCCGGTGCCGCCGGCGGCGTGGTAGATCACGTCCGCACCGCGGTCGATCTGGCCCTGCGCCAGCTCTGCGCCCTTGGTCGGGTCGTTCCATGCGGCGGGCGTTGTGCCCGTCATGGTCTCGAGCACCTCGGCCGAGGGGTTCGTCTCCTTCACGCCCTGCACGTAACCGCAGGCGAATTTGCGGATGAGCGGGATGTCCATGCCGCCGATGAAGCCGACCTTGCCGGTCTCGCTCGCCTTGGCTGCGGCGACGCCGACGAGATAGCTGCCCTCGTGCTCCTTGAAGGCATATTGGCGGAGATTGGGCCGGTCGAGCCAGCTCACATCGATGATTGCGAAGTCGACCTCCGGGTTCTCGGCCGCCACCTTGTCGATGGCGTCGGCCTGCGCGAAGCCGATCCCGATCACGACGGTCGCGCCGCGGCGGACCATGCGGCGGATGGCTTGCTCGCGCTGGCTGGGATTGGTGACCTCGAACTCCATGACCTCGACGCCGGTCTCGTCAATGAACTTCTTGACGCCGTTCCAGGCGCCTTCGTTGAAGGACTTGTCGAACTTGCCGCCCATGTCGAAGACGACGGCGGGCTTGAAGTCCTCGGCGAGCGCGGTGGTGGCGATAATCGCGGCCGCAGCGCCGGCGAGCAGGGACTTGAGCATGGTGGTGGACCTCCGGGGGGATGTTTTCAGGAGCATAAGCACAGCGACGCGCGGCGGTTAAGCCTCTTCCGCTCGGTCAGAGGAGGTATTGGTGGTGGCAGACGGCATCGAACGCGCCATTCTTCCGTCAATACGAAAGGGATGCCGCCGTTGTCTGCCGAACTCCTCCTCGCCTTCGTGCTCGTCTTCACGCTCGACAGCCTGTCGCCCGGTCCCGCGGTCGCGGCGGTGATGGCCCGCTCCGCGACGGGCGGGGCGCGCCGTACTGCGCCCTTCGTGGCGGGGTTGGTGGTGGGCGATCTCGTGCTCTTTGGGCTGGCGGTCGCGGGACTGGCCGCCCTTGCCGCAACACTAGGGCCGCTCTTTCTGGCGGTGAAGTGGCTGGGCATCGCCTATCTTCTCTATTTGGCTTGGAAGCTCTGGCGCACCCCGCCCGAGGAAACCGTCCGCGCAGCACCGGCGGGCGAGGGATGGCGGCTCTTCGGCCTCGGCGCGCTATTGCCGCTCGGCAACCCGAAGGCCATCGGCTTCTACGTCGCGATCCTGCCGAGCGTGCTCGACGCGTCCGCGCTAGGGGTGGCGGAGATCATGGCGGTTGCCGGCATCATCGTGCTGGTCTGGACGGTGGTTCTCTTCGGCTATGCGCTGACGGCGGCACGGGCGCGCCGCATGATCCGAAGACCCTCGGCGCTCACGATCCTCAATCGCATATCGGCAGGCGCCATGGCGGGCGCGGCCGCGATGATTGCCGCTCGGGGCTAGGGGTCGCGGCAGCTGTCCGACCGGCCCATGCGCCATGTCGGCGGCACTGGGCGCACCGGTTCCCGCGCCGTAGACTGTGCGACATTTGCGAGCTGCCGCAGCGGAGGGAGACAAGGCCGATGACCACGAGACGGCACTTTCTGGCGGGTGCGGCCAGCACGGGGCTACTGGCTTGCGGCGCCGGTGCCGCCGGGGCAGGGCGCGCGCCGACCCTGACGGCGGTTGCCCATCGCATCCAGCTCGTGCCCGAAGGCAATCCCACCACCGAGGTCTGGTCCTATGACGCCGCGCTGCCTGGGCCGGTGATCCGGCTTGCGAGGGGCGCGACGCTTCGGCGGGAGCTTCTGAACGCGCTCGAGGTGCCGACGACGGTGCATTGGCATGGCATCCGTCTGCCCAACGCCATGGACGGCGTGCCCGGCATCAGCCAGCCCGCCGTCGCCCCCGGCGACCGCTTTCTCTACGACTTCACGGTGCCCGACCCGGGAACCTACTGGTATCATCCGCATGTCCGGTCCTGGGAGCAGGTGGCGCGCGGGCTCTCGGGCGCCCTGGTGGTCGAGGAGGAGGCGCCGCCCGAGATCGACCGGGAGGAGGTGCTGCTCCTCGACGACTGGCGACTCGGCCCCGATGCGCAGATCGAGGAGAGCTTCGATAGCCTGCACGACCGCGCCCATGCCGGGCGGATCGGCAACTGGATCACGGTTAACGGTCGCGGTGAATGGACGCTCTCGGCGGGGCGGAACGCGCGGCTGCGGCTGCGGCTCGTGAATGCTGCGACGGCCCGGATCTTCAGCCTCGGCGTGCAGGGGATGGCAGGATGGGTCGTGGCGCTCGACGGTCACGCGCTGGAGGTGCCGCAGCCTCTGGAGCGACTGGTCCTCGCCCCTGCTCAGCGGGCCGATCTGATCGTGGATGTGATCGGGCCCGATGCGGCGGAGGCAGGAGGGGAGGCGAGCGCCTTTCTCGTCTCGCACGAACGCGACGGCGCCTTCGCGCTCGTCTCCGTCGCTATCGAGGGCGAGGCGCGTGCGGAGCGCCGTGGGCCGCCGACGCCGCTCGAACCCGGAACGGTGCCGCCGCTGGGCCCGCTGGCAGAGGCGCGGCGGGCGAGGCTGGTGATGGAGGGAGGCGCGATGGGCGGGCTCGGGAGTGCCATGCTGGGCGACGAGGAACTGGCCCTTCGCGAGCTTGCTTCCCGCGGCAAGGTCTGGGCGTTCAACGGTCAGTCGGGGGTGCCCGAGGCGCCGCTCCTCGAAGCCCGGCAGGGCGAGACCGTGCGCGTGGCCATCGCGAACCGGACGCGCTGGCCACACGCGATGCATCTCCATGGCCACCATTTCCGCGAGATTGCGGAGGCGGGCGCCGCGCCGGGACCTCTGCGCGACACGCTGCTCGTCCGCCCGATGGCTGAGACCGAGATCGCCTTCGTCGCGGACAACCCGGGCGACTGGCTCTTTCACTGCCACATGCTCGCCCATGCCGTGGGTGGCATGCAGAGCTGGATCAGGGTGGTGAGCTGAGCGCGTCCGTGATCGCGCCTCAAGCCAGCTTGCGCACCATGTCGCCGACACTCACCGAGCCGTCCCGGGTCACCCGGCAATAGATGCCGCGGAGGCGGTGCCGTTTTCCCGCGCCGGTGTTGACGAAGATGCAGGCGTCGCGGCCGTAGCGGTCGATGAAGTGCTGGCAGCCGTCATGCGGCTCGGCGGTCACGACCATCTCGACGCTGCCGAGGGCGAGGCGGGTGCCGGGCGGCGTGTTGTCGGGCGTGAGATCCATGTCGATGAAGAGGTTGTCGCCCGCGGGCGGCCAATTCGCCTCCTCGCCTGCGATGGCGCGGATCATGCGGGACATCATGAGGCAGATCTGCACATCCGGATGCGGGCTGCCGTCCTCGAGCGTACGCCAGCAACCCCTGGCCCAATGGTCCCCCTCCACCCCGCCCGCAGCCGTAAGCCGCGCGATCCCGGGCGTGCGGCGCTCACCATGGCCCGGGCGGCTGACTATGAGGTCCAGGCGGCCCTCGTCCTTCGGTGCCGCGAGGATCTCCGGCAGTGCCGCCTCGAGCTCGGCCCGCGATCGTCTGGTTTGCATCGGTATGACGAGGTCCATCGGTGGTCTCCCGAAAGCTCTGCTGCGGGGTGGGCGTTGACTGAGTGTCCGCTCGAGCCGCGATGTTGCGCAGGCCGGCGTCAGCTCTTGAGCCCGATCTCACGGAGACGCTCCTGCAGGAAATCGTCCGCCGTCGTACCGGGCTTGAGAACCACTTCGGGGCGGGGATGCAGGAACATCGGGGAGGAGAAGCGGGGCTTTGCGGGGCCTCTCTCGCCGTCCGTCTCGGCCGGGTTTACGACGCGGTGGACGGTGGCGGGGTAGTAGCCGTTCGTCGCCATGTCGAGCATGTCGCCCGCATTGATGACCATCATGCCCGGATCGCAGGGCACCTCGTGCCAGCGCCCCTCGGTGTCCTTAGCCTCGAGGCCGGGCTGGCTGCCTGCGAGGAGACAGGTGATAAGGTTGATGTCGCCATGTGCCGCGGCGCGGACGGCGCCGGGCTCTGGCGGGGTGTCGAGTGCCGGGTAGTGCAGGATGCGCAGCAGGTTCATCGACGAGCCAGCGAGCATGGCAGGCAGCGGCTCGGAGAGCGCGGCGGTGACCTCGGCAGGGCTCTCGGCCTGCAGCCATTCGAGAAGCCGCTGGCCCGTGGCCACCAGATCGGCATGCATCGCCCGCGTCTCTGCCTCGAGCGTCTCCGGCATGGGCGCGTCTGGATAGACGTGGAAGAACTCCTTCAGATCCTTGACCGCGCTGTCCTTGGCGTTCTCGGACTGGAACGGGAAGTAGCCGGCGGCGCCGCCCGGCTCCCGCGTCCAGGCGTGCTTCTCCGGCGTCGCGAACCAGTCGCCCCAGTGGCGATAGAGACTAGCGATGCGCTCGGGCGCGATCGGGTGGTCTCGGAGCACCGCGAAGCCGGTCTCGTGGAGCGAACGGGTGAAGGCGGCGGGGGCGGCGGGATCCGTGTAGGAGACGGTGGCGATGCTGAACATAGGGCGCTTCCGAAAGGCTGCTGCGATGCGAGTCGAACACGGCACGCGGTGCGCGGCAAGCCCTCGCGGGTGGGCCAGGGCTCCGGCGCGGGCTGTCTGGGCGCCCCGGCCTCGCCCCTTGCGGGGCTCAGCGGCCCACCCGCCAGCCTCGCGCCCCTCCCTGGTGCGCAGACCCTCGGTGCGCGGTCGTCAGGGCAGGCGACCGGCTGCGAGGCCGCCAAGGAGGCGGGCACGGATGCCGGGCGCATTGGCGGCGATGGCCACCTCCACTTCGTCGCTGCCCGGCGCCTCGCGCACCATGCCCTCCGCCGCGCCCTCGAGCGTGACCGCGAGCGGAAGGCGCCGGGTTTCGAGGAGTGCTGGGTCGGCAGCTGCGGCTGCGGCCGTGGGATCGTGCAGGTAGCAGCCGTGAAAGCCGCGCGTATCTAGGTGAAACGCCGCATAGTGCCGCGCCGCCCGGGCCAGGAATGCGGTGCAGCGGCCCGGCGGCAGGGCGGCGAGATCCTCGGGGTAGAGCCGTGCGCATTCGGTCACGTCGAGGCCGATGAGCGTGACCGGCCAAGGCGCGGCAAGAACCAGGGCCGCGGCATGCGGGTCCTGCCAGAAATTCGCCTCGGCCTCGTCCGTGACGTTGCCCGGGTGGCGCACGGCGCCGCCCATGACAATCACGCCGGCCACGTCCTCCACGATGGCCGGCGACGCCTCGAGCGCGAGGGCGAGGTTGGTGAGCGGGCCGAGGGCGACGATCGTGAGCGGACTGTGTGCGGCCCGCGCGGCGCGGGTCTCCTCCGCGAGGAAGACCGGCGCCGTGCGCGTGTCGGGCGCAATGGCGGGTTCGGGCAGCTGCACGCCGCCGAAACCGTCGGTGCCGTGCACGATCTCGGGATGCGGTGCGGGCGGGCGCCGGAGCGGTAGCGCCGCCCCGGCAGCGACGGGCACCGACCGCGCGGCAAGCTCGACGAGCTGCAGCGTGTTACGCGTAGCCGTCGCGAGGGGGACGTTGCCGAAAACGGTGGTGAGGCCGCGGATCTCGAGCGCCGGATCCGCGAATGCCCCGAGGATCGCCATCGCGTCGTCGATGCCCGGATCCGTATCGATAATGACGGGGCGAGGCGCCGCGTTGTCGACGATCGGCCGGTTCACGGCCGCGCCTCGGCCCTGAGGAAAGCATCTACCTCGGGCGCGGCGGGGATCGCATCGCCCGCACCGTAGCGCGTGACGGAGATGGCGGCGGCTGCCGCCGCGCGGCGCATCGCCTCCTCAGGCCCCATTCCAAGCGCGAGACCCGCAAGCGTGTAGCCCAGAAAGCAGTCCCCCGCGCCTGTCGTATCGACCGCCTTCACGCGGTGCGCCGGCACACGGCGTTCCGCCCATCCGCCGCCGGACTGGGCCTCCTTCCAGACTGCGCCTGCCGCCCCTTTGGTGACGAGAAGCATAGGCACCGGCGGATCCGCGCCGAGATGTGCCGCGAGTGCTGTGGCCTCGAGCGCATTGAGCGCGAGAAGGTCGGTATGGGGCAATACCGCCGCTGCCGCCGCCGGCTCGAAGGGAGCGGCCGCATGGGCGGTGCGCAGGCCACGATCTCTCGCCGCTTTCATGCTGTCGGCGACCAGCGCCGTCTCGTTCTGGGTGAGCCACCAGTCGCCGGGCGCGGCGGCGGCCAGGGCGTCCTCCATGACGCTACGCGACAGGGCCCGATTGGCGCCGCCATGGATCACGATGCGGTTCTCGCCGTTTGGCTCGACCAGGATCACGGCATGCCCCGTGGCCGCTTCGACGGTCGCGAGCCCCGCGCAGTCGACCCCGCCCGCCGTGAGCCGATCCCGCGTCCAGGCACCGTCGGCACCGACCGCACCGGCGAGGCGAACGCGCGCCCCCGCTTGTGCCGCCGCGAGCGCCTGGTTGGCCCCCTTGCCGCCGAGATGCACCGCGCGGCCCGTGTCGGCGACCGTCTCGCCCGCCGCCGGTGCATGCGGCACCTGATGGACGTAGTCGATATTGACCGAGCCGAAGACGTGGATGGTGCTGCTCATGACCGGTCTCCTCCGACGCTCGGCCCACCGCTCGCCGAAAGTGCGGGTTCCGGGTACGGCCCGCCATCTATGGGATCGGCCCCTTCTCCGCTCCGGACGGCGTCCATGAAGGCCGAAAGGAGTACGGCATCGAGCCGGCCCGCCTGGCGCAAGCCCGAGCAGATGTCGAGCCCGTGGGGGCGCACCGCTTCGAGCGCTTCCGCAGCGTTGCCGGGCGAGAGGCCGCCTGCAAGGAACACGGGCCGCGGGCTTGCTGCAACGAACGCCTTGCTAATCGACCAGTCATGGCGTGCCCCCGTGCCGCCGAGCACGCCTGCCGCGGGCCGCCCGCTGTCGAGGAGGAAGGCGTCGGCATAAGCCGCGTAAGGCGCGATGAGGTCGAGCGCCTCCTCCCCTTCCACATGCACGACCTGGATGTAGTGGAGCGGCAAGACCGCAAGCGCTGCCGCCTCCGCTGGCGCGATGTGACGGACCGCCTGGACGGCATCGACCCCGGCGGCTGCGGCATCGGCAGCGACGGCTGCGGCGCTCTCGGAGGCGGTCAGCAGGATCGGCCTGGCGCCCTGGGGCGCTGCGCGCACGATCGCGCGTGCCGCGTCGTGGCCGAGGATGCCGGGCCCGGATGGCATCGGCCCCACGAGCCCCAGCCAGCGCGCGCCGGCACGGGCGGCGAGTGCTGCCTCCTCGGCGTTCGCGATGCAGCAGACCTTCACTTCCGCCATCGGCGCTTCCCCCTCCCGCCGCACCGCGCGGCGCGACACCGCACCCGGCGCTGGACCGGCGGGGCGCTCTTGCTCGCCGCTCCCTTCCTCGCGCGCACCGCCATCCGCCGCAAGACCCCGCGCTTGCGCCGGGCGCTGCATTCGGCCTTTATCGCGGCCCAATCTGCGGCAGGGCGCGATGGCAAGGACGGCTGAGGCAAGCGGCAGTGGAGCGCTGGGCGCGAGCGCGCAGACGGCCCCGGAGCGGCGCCGCGCGGCGCTTCGTGGGCATGCGGCGATGCTGGCCTTCGCGCTCACGATCTCCGTCAGCTTCACGCTCGGCAAGCGGGCGGTGCCCCATCTTTCGCCTGAAGCCATCACGGCGGCGCGCTTTCTCGTCGCCTGCCTCGTCATCGGAGCGCTGGCGCTGCCCGCGCTGCGCATCGACCATCTCGCGGGGCTTTGGCGCTATGGCGTGATCGGGGGGCTCTTCGCGGCCTATTTCGTCCTGATGTTCGAGGCGCTGTCGCTGACCGACCCGGTCTCGGTCGCGGCAATCTTCACGCTCACCCCAGCCATGTCTGCGGGCTTCGGTTGGCTTCTCCTCGGCCAGCGAGCAAGCGTCGGCATGCTCTGCGCCCTGGCACTCGGTGCAGCGGGCGCCCTCTGGGTCGTCTTCCGGGGCGATCTGGCCGCTCTTCTCGCCGTCGATCTCGGGCCGGGCGAGTGGCTCTTCCTTCTCGGCTGCCTGGCCCATGCCGCCTACACCCCGCTCACCAAGAAGCTCTCGCGGGGCGAGCCTGCCCCTGTCTTCGCCTTTGGCGCGCTGGCAGCCGGGCTTCTGGTGACGCTCGCTTGGGGTGGTAGCGGCGTCCTGCGGACCGACTGGGCGTCGCTTCCGCCCGTCGCCATCGCGGCCGTCCTCTATCTCGGCCTTGCAGCCACGGCGCTCACGTTCCTTCTGACCCGCTTCGCCGCCGCGCGCCTGCCCTCGGGCAAGGTCATGGCCTATGGCTATCTCGTGCCGGTCTTCGTGATCCTCTGGGAGGGAATGCTGACGGGGAATTGGGTGGCCCTGCCGGTCTGGCTCGGCGTGGTGGCGACGATCGGCGCCCTTGCGATGCTGCTCGTCGAGCACGATCGCTGAAGCCGCGTTGCTGCCGGGTACCGAGCCCCGCCGCCCATGCTCCCGCCCTCGATGCCGCAGAGACCGCAAGCATCTATCCCGGCGGCCAGCCGGGATTCCGCTCAGCTGGATGTATCCGCGCCCGGCGTGAGGCCGCGCAGGAAGAGGCCCGAGAGCATGCGCCCCGCCGCCTCGAAGCGTGCCTGACCGTCGCCGTCGCCCAGCACCGCACGCACCTGTGCATCGAAATCCGCGTAGTGCTGCGTCGTCGCCCAGATCGCGAAGATGAGATGGCGCGGCTCCTCGCAGGCGATCCGCCCGTCGGCGGCCCAGACCGCGATCACCGCCGCCTTCTCGTCCACCAGCGCCCGGAGGGGACCGGCCAGCACCTCGCCCAGCACCGGCGCGCCCCGCATGATCTCGTTTGCGAAAAGCCGCGAGGCTGCCGGGTCCTCCGCCGACATCGCAAGCTTGCGCGTCACGTAGCGGCCGATCTCGTCCAGAGGCTCGCCGTCGGGATCGATCGCCTCGAGCGGTTCGAGCCAGTGCTCGAGCAGGCTGTCTAACGCCGCACGGTAGAGCGCTTCCTTCGAGGAGAAATAGTAGAGAAGGTTCGGCTTCGACATGCCCGCGGCCTCGGCCAGCGCATCCACGGTCGCCCCCTCGTAGCCTGCCCGCGAGAATACCGCGAGGGCGGCAGATATCAGCCGCGCCCGGTTTTCCGCCTGGATGCGCGTGCGTGCACCGCCGCTGCCGGCGGCGTCCGTTCGGCCCATGCTCTCCTCCCCCGCGGCGGCACCCTTTTGGCTTGACCGTCCGCCCTTGGCCGGTAGCGTCGCCCTGACCGCCCGGTCAAGCGGAAACCGGCCCGTCGCCGGCGACCGTTCGGCGCAGTCGGCGGCCCGATATGAGCGATGGAGAGCCCCATGCCCGACGATCAACGCAGCGGCAGCAACCTCAAGATCGACGGTGCGCGGCTCTGGGAAAGCCTCATGGAGATGGCGAAGATCGGCCCAGGCGTCGCGGGTGGCAACAACCGCCAGACCCTGACAGCGGCGGATGCGGAGGGCCGCGCCCTCTTTCAGCGCTGGTGCGAGGCCGAGGGGATGACGATGGGCACCGACGAGATGGGCACCATGTTCGCCCGCCGCGAAGGGACGGATCCCGAGGCGCTGCCGGTCTATGTCGGCAGCCATCTCGATACCCAGCCCACGGGCGGAAAGTATGACGGTGTGCTCGGCGTCCTCGGTGCGCTCGAGATGGTGCGCACGCTCAACGAGCTGGGCGTCAAGACCCGCCGGCCGATTGTGGTCGTGAACTGGACGAACGAGGAGGGCACGCGCTTCGCGCCGCCGATGATGGCCTCCGGCGTCTTTGCGGGCGTGCACACGCTCGATTGGGCCTATGCCCGCACGGATGCGCAGGGCGTCACCTTTGGCGAGGCGCTGACGGGTATCGGCTGGAAGGGCGAGGAGGAGGTCGGCGCGCGCAAGATGCACGCCTTCTTCGAGCTCCACATCGAGCAGGGCCCGATCCTTGAGGCGGAGGGCGTCGAGATCGGTGTCGTCACGCACGGGCAGGGCCTCCGCTGGATCCAGTGCACTGTGACGGGCAAGGAGAGCCATACCGGCTCCACGCCGATGAAGATGCGCCGCAATGCGGGCCGTGGCCTCGCGCAGCTGACGGAGCTCGTTCATGAGATCGCGATGGCCGAGCAGCCGGACGCGGTGGGCGCCATTGGCCATATCGACGTCTACCCCAACAGCCGCAACATCATTCCCGGCCGTGTGGTGTTCACCGTCGATTTCCGCAGCCACCATCTCGAGGTGCTGGAGCGCATGGTCGCGAAATACCTCGAGGTGGCTCCCGGCATCTGCGAGGCGCTCGGTTGCAGCTTCGAGCAGGAGATCGCCGGCAGCTTCGACCCGCCAGCCTTCGACGAGGGCTGCGTCAAGGCCATTCGCGACGCCGCCGAGCACTTCGGCTACAGCCACATGAACATCGTGTCGGGCGCGGGCCACGACGCCTGCTGGATCAACCGCGTCGCCCCCACCGCGATGGTCATGTGCCCCTGCGTCGACGGCCTAAGCCACAACGAGGCCGAAGAAATCACCCCCGACTGGGCCGAGAAGGGCACAAACGTCCTGCTGAAGGCGGTTCTGGAGACCGCCGAGGTCGTGGCGTGAGCTTTGTCGCGAGCGGAATGTGTCCCCGGCTCGACCCGGGACCTCCCGAGAGGCGCCGCCGATGAGCGCCTTCATCCATATCCTCTGTTTGCGCTCTGGCGACGCGCCCCATGTGGGCTCCGCGCGCCACCCGCGCCGCGAGTCGGCGCGGCACAGCAGCGCGGGGTCAAGCGCTGGTTCAGGGCTTGGAAAGAGGTGCTGATCGCCCCGCAGAACCCGACCTGGCGGGATCTGCCGTACGATATCGCATACTGATCGCGGGCTCCCAGGGGCCCTTGGGTCAAGCCCAGGGTACAGGCTGCAAGGACCACGCATAATCCGGAGGACGACGACGTGAGCAAGGTGATCAAAGGCGGAACGGTGGTGACGGCCGATCGGGCCTGGGTGGCGGATGTGCTGGTGGAGGGGGAGACGGTTGCGGCTGTCGGTGAGAACCTCTCGGGCGACGAGGTCATCGATGCGACGGGCGCCTATGTGATCCCCGGTGGTATCGACCCGCACACGCATTTCGAGATGCCCTTCATGGGCACGAACGCGGCCGAGACCTTCGAGAGCGGGACCTTCGCGGCGGCGGCTGGCGGGACCACCATGCTGGTGGACTTCGTGCTGCCGGGACCGGACGGCTCGCTGGTCAACGCCGTCAATGACTGGCATCGCAAGTCCGCGCCGCAGATCAGCGTCGATCTCGGCTACCACATGGCCATCACCGGCTGGTCCGAGACCATCTTCGACGAGATGGCCGAGGTCGTGCGCATGGGCGTCAACACCTTCAAGCACTTCATGGCCTACAAGGGCGCGCTGATGATCGAGGACGACGAGATGTTCGCGTCCTTCCAGCGCTGCGCCGAACTCGGCGCCCTCCCGCTCGTTCATGCGGAGAACGGGGACGTGGTGGCGGCGCTTCAGGAGAAGTACATGGCAGAGGGCCTCACGGGCCCCGAGGGTCATGCCTACTCCCGACCGCCGGAGGTGGAGGGCGAGGCCGCCAACCGCGCCATCATGATCGCCGATGCCGCGGGCGTGCCGCTCTACATCGTCCATGTCTCCTGCGAGCAGGCGCATGAAGCGATCCGACGGGCGCGCCAGAAGGGCATGCGCGTCTATGGCGAGCCGCTGATCCAGCACCTGACGCTTGATGAGACCGAGTATTTCGACAAGGACTGGGACTATGCCGCCCGGCGCGTCATGTCCCCGCCCTTCCGCGACAAGAGCCATCAGGACAGCCTCTGGGCCGGTCTCGCTGCCGGGTCGCTCCAGGTGGTGGCGACCGACCACGCGGCCTTCACGACCGAGCAGAAGCGGATGGGCCTGAAGGGCTTCCCGCAGATCCCGAACGGCACCGGCGGGACCGAGGAGCGGATGGCCGTGCTCTGGACCAAGGGTGTGGATACGGGCCGCCTGACGCCGGAGGAGTTCGTGGCCGTCACTTCCACGAACATCGCCAAGATCCTTAACATCTATCCCAAGAAGGGCGCGATCGCCGTCGGCGCGGATGCGGATGTGGTGGTCTGGGACCCGACGATCTCAAAGACGATCAGCCCCAGCACCCAGAAGTCGATCATCGATTACAACGTCTTCGAGGGGATCGAGGTGAGCGCCCAGGCGCGCTACACGCTGAGCCGGGGTGAGGTCGTCTGGGCCTGGGGCAAGAACAGCCAGCCCCAGCCCGGGCGCGGCCGCTTCATCCCACGCCCCGCTTTCCCCTCCGCGCACAAGGCGCTTTCGAAATGGAAGGAGCTGACGGCGCCGAAGGGGGTGCATCGCGACCCGCAGAACATCCCCTCCGGCGTCTGACGGCCTTCACCGTCCGCGCCCATAGGCGCACCGATCGGCTTGCAAGCCCGCCCCGAGGGCGGGCTTTGTGCTGCGACCTCGCAGGTTGAACGGTGCTTTCCCAGTCTGCTGCGGAGCGCGCAGGGGTTGTGGCGCGATTCGGTCCGAACCCCAATATTGAGTGCGAACGCCTCAACTGCTGCGTGTATGATCGTGCAGAAAGTGGATAATCTGTGGGCAGAAGCGTCGGGATTTCACCCATTCGCCGATTATGGTTGAAATTGGTTCAATTCTGGGTCGGATTATGACTACGCGCAACTATGCGTGGTTTCAGCGGTGCCGCTTACGGCTTGGAGTTGAGAATGCAGCGTGGTGTAGAAGCTGGTGCGGCGGACTCCGTCGCTTTCGGGGCTCTCCATAGGGCGTTCCGCGAATGGTCGGGTGCCGCGACGAGGCTCAGATCCGGCAAATCCCTGCCGGCCGCTGTGATAGGCGGCGCGCTTCTGGTCTCGACCGGGGCGCATGCCTGCGAGATGACGCATCTCGTCAAGCCCGGTGAGTCCCTCAGCCTGATCGCACAACAACACTACGGCGATGCAGCACGCTATCCGCTTCTCTTCGAGGAGAATGCCGGCACCATCGGCAGCAATCCGAACATCATCCATGCGGGCATGATGCTGCGTGTGCCCTGCGCGGATGCGACATCGCCGAGCGTCGATACCGCCGCGGCGAGCCGGGTGACGCGGCGGGCGCCCTTGGGCATCCAGTTCACCGTCCCGACGGATCGTGTGCGCTCCACCGCAGCGCGCTCCGGCGTCGTCGTCTCCCCCGGACGGCTGGCGCGGCTGATCGCGGCAGAGGGCGGCACGCGGATCATCGATCTGCGGTCACGCGACGCGCTCGGCGATGGCGCAATTGCCGGGGCAATCTCGCTGCCCTTCGACACCTGGGGTGCTTTCGCGACGGATGAGGTCGCGCTGCGCGGATTTCTCGTAGAGATGGGCGTCGGCATCTCGGAGCCCATCGTCGTTGTTCCGGGCGGGCATACCTATGCCGATCTCGAGGAGGCGGCGCGCGCCTACTGGCTGCTCAAGGCTGCGGGCGCCGAGCGGCTGTCGGTCCTCGACGGGGACCGCGCGCTTTGGCAGCGCGAGGGCCTTGCGGTCTCGAAGCTGATCACCGTGCCGCTCGATCTGCCGGCCAACGGCGAGGGGTCTTTGAGTGTCGGCGCGCGGCCCGAGCTGCTGCCCGAGGCGGTGGCGATCGTACAGGCATCGATGCCGAGCGATGCGACCGACGGCGCGACGCTGAGCGCCGAGGTCGACGTGCCGCTGGTGGATCTTGCGGTGGACACGGTTGGCAACTTCAAGTCGCTCGATCTGCCTTGGGGCGAGGAGCCCGTGCATATCGAGAGCGACGGCACCGGAATCGCAGCACTCGCTTGGTTTCTTCTGGCAGAGGTTGCCGGGATCTCGGACGTGCATCTCCTGCATGCGGCGCGCACGGGCACGCTCGACCCTGCGGGAGGGATCGCGGGTGACGAGCCCTCCCAACGGTTCGTGCGCCTCGTCCCCGGTGCGGTTAAGCTCGGCAAGGGAGCGGAGGGCCGCGAAATCGCGAGGACACGGTCTCCTTCACTCGACAGCCCGGTCGAGGAGCCGCCCAATGCGGGCAGCGTCGCGGTGAGCCGTCCCTCGGTGGATAGCGGGCTCGGTGCGCAGCCGGATGCGGCGCGTGCTGCCGCCGATACCGGCACGACGGGCAGCACGCGCGTCGGCCATTCGAGCGCGCCCGCGATCCGCCAGGAGACGCCGGGGACCTACATCATGAGCCTGCAGCCGATTTCGCCGAGCGAGAGCGGGCAGCCTACAGTGCCGCCAAGCCTGCGCCAGACGCCCCCGGGCCTGCCGCCGGCATCCTCCGAGATCGACTGAGCGCCGAGGCGCATTACCACCTGCCGCGTTCTGACCTGGCCGCCTTTCCGTATGCATGTGGCCTGGGCTTCGGGATCGATGGCGTTGGTGTGTCGGATCGTCTCGAGGCTCCTCCGCTGCAGAGCGTGAGTGGTGGGGCCGCGGACCAGGCCGGTCAGCCGAAGATCAGGGCGTCGGCCTCGGGGATCTCGATGAAGACGCTGTCGTCCGGGATCGCGAAGGTCGGCTCGATCGCCGCACCAGCCTCAGCCCCCTCGGTCTGCCAAGGCGCGACATCGCCGAAGATCGGGGCATCGAAGATCACCTCGATAACCGCCTCGTCGGTGAAGTCGAAGCGGTCGAGCACCGCATTGCGCACTGCCTGAACGAGATTGTCGATGGGGCCGAGGGCAAGACCGCTCTGCAAATCAGCGTCCGGCGCCAGGTCTTCGGGCGACAAGGAGGGGTTCGGGTCGGAGGCGTTTCCTTCGACGGTCACGAAGACGCTGCCGTCTATGGTATCGCCAGCCAGGGACCCGTCGCCCTTCGGCCTCGGGATCGTGAAGTCGATGCGGATGACGTTGTCCGGCAACGGCGTATTTGCCGGATCCGACAGGGTTGCTGCGCCGGCCGGCGCAGCCGCAGTCACCTCGGGCGCCGCCTCTCCCCGGGAAACGTGGGTCGCACTCTCGACATGCGGTTCGGACCGCATGGCGGCAGGGTCCATCGCGTCCACGGTCGCTTCGTCGGATACGGGCTCACGCGCCGTCGCGACATAGGCCGCTGCCTCCTCCTCCTCTGCGCGAGCGGGCTCTGCACCATCGGCCCGCTCGATCGGCTCTTTGGGCTCGACGACCACCCTGCCGTCGAGCACGCCCGGCTCGGTCCCGGTTGGGGCGTGGCGCTCGGGCGATTGGGCCTGTGACGTGCTCCCGGCATCCGCCGCCTCGAGCCGGGCCTCATCATCTGCGCCTTCCGTCCTCCCAGACTGATCCGATGCGCGAGCTTCCTCGCCAAGATGCAGGAACGGCACGCCCTCCGGTGCCGGCACCGTCATCGCCGCCGGAGAGAGACGCAGGGGCCGCGAAAGCTCCCCGAAGCTGAGCATCGCTGGCCGCCAGTTCTGCAAGCACGCTTCCAGCACCCCGCGCAGACCATGGCCGGTCGCCACGGTGCTGAGCGTCTCGTCGAGTGCCGCGTAGGTGCGCCCGATCCGCGCGATATGGAGCACCACCTCGTCGGTTGCCGGGTTCGTCGCGACGATCCACGGGTCGCCGGCGTCGGTCGCGCCGCCATCCCAGTCGAGCGGCGGGGCGACGCGTTCGAGTTCATGGCGCAGCGTCGCAAGCTCCGTTCGCTCGCTTGCCGTCCACTCGGCGATCGGCGCCTGCCAGGCGACATCGAGGCCGATTACCGTGCCGTCGCGCGTCTCTTTCACGGCCGTTGCTCCGGGTATTTCTCAGACATTCATCGCAACCTGCCGCTTATGGCAGGCGCTGGGGCAGTTCGGGCGGCGCATCTTGGCCGAGCATGTCGTAGAGGCCAGGCTCGAGATGGGCCAGCACGGTCCAGGCGAAGACCCGCCCGTCGATATCGAGTGCGTCCGCCCATGGCGCATAGAGGTCCTGCGGGATCCGGCCGAGGCCGTTCTCCACCTGCGAGACGAAGGAATAGTAGCGCAGGCCCAGACGCTCCGCGAGATCGGCTTGGGTCAAGCCGCGGTCCTCCCGCCGCTCCTTCAGCCATCGTCCGAGCCGGCGCCGCAGCTCCTTGGTTGCGTCCTCGGACGCCTTCACGGGAGCCTTTCGCGCACGTTCTGCACACATCCTCTGACCTCCATGAACCTCGGCAGTTGCTCGCTTCAGGGGCAAAAAATGTCAAGCAGATATTGAATAGCAGAATTTGCTTCACAAATACTGCTTCTCAGGATAGAGAAGCTGTGGCGCCGCCGGTGGGCGACGCTCCAGCCAAGCCAGATCAAGGACGAGCCATGAGAGACACCCTCGCGCTGGAAGCGACCGGAACCGCGGCGGCGCGCCCCGACGGCGATGCGTCCTTCGACGCGGCCATCACGCCCTTCGAGGAGCTGCCCTATACGAGCTGGATCGTGGAAGAGCAGCCGGCGCCGACGGAGGAAGCCTACAGCGAGGTGACGGTCGAGGTGCATCTGCCGGCATTCGATCCGGCGGATGTCCCGTTCGAGGAGCTGCCGCTCACAAGCTGGATGGCGGCCGAGCCAGCGGAAGGGGCGGCGAGCAACCGCATCGATACCGATGGCTGGGTCCATCTGCCCGCCTTCGATCCGTTCGTCGATGAGCTCTTCAAGGTCGTCTTCGGTCGGTTATCGGATGATGGCGGGCGCGACTTCTGGTCCGCCAAGACCTTTGGCGGCACCTCGCTCGAGGACGTGGCGGACATCTTTCTCGACTCCTTCGAATTCACCGATCGTTGGGGCGAGAACCTGAGCGACGAGGCATTCGTGGAGCACACCTACCTGCGCGCCCTCGGTCGCGATGCGGACGAGGCGGGCAAGGAATTCTGGGTAGATCGCCTGGCGGACGACGACTTCGGCCGCGGCGATCTCGCCGCCGCCTTCGCGCGGTTCACCCATGAGATCGGAGAGGACGACATGACGTTCTGATCGGGCGTCTGCCCTCTCTCTCCCGATCCCGATGGGGCCGCATCGTCCCCTGCCGGCACCATCGGGTGGCCCCGTCCCGCGGCGTTCGCCATGCTCGCCCCTGGGTCGGGGCCTCTTTTTCTTCAGGACAGGCGCAGCGCGCGTCCGCGGCCAGCGTGTGTTCAGATCGTAGGGCCACACGTCATTGCCCCGTCTGAGTGGGCGATCCGCACGCCATGGCTTCGCAGGGGAAGGAGTTTGCTCTAGCTCGGCACGCGGTCCTCTAGATCGGGGCGGAGCACCACGCTCTCCTGCTCCTTGGGGTCGGTGCGCGCGATCACCGCCTTCGCCTCGCGGTCGGTGAGATTGGCGGGCAGATGCGGCATGCCGGCGGGGATGTAGACGAGATCGCCCGCCTTCGTGTCCATCCGGTTCTCGAGCGCCTCGCCCCACCACATCACCACCTCGCCCTCCAGCGTGTAGATCGCCGTCTCGTGATGCTCATGCAGATGCGCCTTGGCGCGGGCGCCGGGCGGGATGGTGAGGAGATGCATGCAGATCCCCTCGGAACCCACCGTCTCGGCCGCGATGCCCTCGAAATAGTCGAAGCCCTGCTTGCCGCTATAGGTCCCGCCCGGGCGCAGCCGCGCGCAGGCTGGTCCGCCTGGCGCGGTCTGTTTCGGCTCGCTGCTCATCGCGTTCTCCTTCGCGGCCCTGCATTGCCTGCTTCTTGCCATTCAAACCTGGCTTTCGCTGGCGCCCCCTTCAATGGCCTCTTAGAAATGTGCGGTGCAGCGGAGAATGGGGGCGTGCGATGGCCAGTGCGGCGGCGTTCATGGCGAAGGAGTTCAGGCACATGCTCCCGCCAACAGTCTTCTTCGTCATCAGCTTCAACGTCATCGTGCTCACGGTCGAGATGGTGGAGCGCGGCGGGGTCGCCTCCGCCTCCGCGCATCTCGCCGCCACGCTGGCAGGGATGGTCTGCGGCAAGGCGGTGCTGGTTGCCGACCGGCTGCCCTTCTTCAACCGCTACCCGGAGCACCCGCTGATCTGGAACACGGCCTGGAAGGCCGGCCTCTACGTCCTCGTCACGTTCCTTTTCCGTCTGCTGAAGAAGCTCCTTTCGGCGGCAGCCGGTGAGTACGGATTTGCTGCTGGCATCGAGGCGGAGGCGGCCCATTTCGGATGGGCGCGGTTTTTTGCGATCCAGCTCTGGCTCGTCATCCTCTTCTTCGCCTATGCGGGCTTTGGGGAGCTTGTGAATGAGATCGGTCGGGAGAGGGTCCTGAGCATGTTCTTCGGCCAGGTCGAACGAGGTGCGGAGAAGGAGGCATGATGAGCGTCGCGGAGGAGATCGGCCAAGATACCGGTAGCGCGCGCGGCACGCCGGCCGTCGAGGCACGCGGGCTCGACCTCGTCTTCGAGACGCGGGACGGCCCGGTGCACGCCCTCTCTGGCATCGACCTCACGATCGCACCGGGCGATTTCATCAGCTTCATCGGCCCATCAGGCTGTGGGAAGACCACCTTCTTGCGTGTCGTGGCTGCGCTGGAGCGGCCGACGGGTGGGCAGATTGCCGTCAACGGCATGGGTCCGGAGGAAGCGCGACAGGCCCGCGCCTATGGCTATGTCTTCCAGGCCTCCGCGCTCTTTCCATGGCGCACCGTGGGCGGGAATATCCGGCTGCCGCTCGAGATCATGGGGGTTTCGAAGGCGGAGCAGGGCGAGCGGGTGAAGCGCGTGCTCTCCCTCGTCGGGCTCGACGGGTTTGAGCGCAAGTTTCCCTGGCAGCTCTCGGGGGGCATGCAGCAGCGTGCCTCCATCGCGCGCGCGCTCTCCTTCGACGCTGGCATCCTGCTGATGGACGAACCCTTCGGCGCGCTCGACGAGATCGTGCGCGACCATCTCAACGAGCAGCTCCTCGCCCTCTGGTCGCGCACGGGCAAGACTGTCGGGTTCGTGACGCATTCGATCCCCGAAGCGGTCTATCTCTCCACGCGGATCGTGGTGATGAGCCCGCGCCCCGGCCGCATCGTCGACGTGATCGAGAGCCCGTTGCCCCGCGAACGGCCGCTCGAGATCCGCGAGACGCCCGAGTTCCTCGAGGTCGCGCGCCGCGTGCGTGAGGGGCTCCGCGCCGGGCACGAGGACGACTGAGCATGGCCGCCTCTTCCGGCAGGATGCCTGCGCCACATTCATCCGAAAGCTGCCCGCGTGAGGGCGCGCGTAATCGGTTCCTCCGCCGGATGCTGGGGCTCACGCGTGCCTGGGTCTGGTTGATCGGCGGCGGGATCGTGATGGCGATCCTCGGCATCGCCCCGTCTATCATCGTCATCCTCGCGCTCCTCGGCGTCGTATGGATGCCGATCATGGCGCTGATCCTCTGGGGGCGCCTCCTCGACGAAATGGTTCCCGTCCGCCGCAGCGGGCTGGAGGACGACCGGTGAAGTCCGTCCTGCCGGTATTGGCCGTCGTCGCGGTGATCGTGGCCGTCTGGTACGGCGCGGCCGCGTTCATGAACCTCGCCTGGGAGCGGGATCAGGCCGCCCGTGCGGGCACCGAACCAGGCATCGCCACGATGCTCGCCAACACAATGGCGCAGGAGCGTCCGGTTCTGCCCGCGCCGCATCAGGTCGCGGTCGAGCTCTGGGAGACGACGGCGGAGAAGCGCATCACCTCCAAGCGCAGCCTTGTCTATCACGGTTGGATCACGCTCTCGGCGACGTTGCTGGGCTTTGCCTTCGGCACGGTGCTCGGCATTCTGCTTGCCGTCGGTATCGTGCATGTGAGGGCGATGGAGCTCTCCGTCATGCCTTGGGTGATCGCGAGCCAGACGATCCCGATCCTCGCCATCGCGCCGATGATCGTGGTGGTGCTCAATGCGGTGGGGCTTTCGGGCCTTTTGCCGAAGGCGCTTATCTCCACCTATCTTTCATTCTTCCCGGTGGTGGTGGGGATGACCAAGGGGCTGCGGGCGCCGGATGCGATGCAACTCGATCTTATGGCGACCTATCATGCCAGCCGCGCCCAGGTTTTCTGGAAGCTCCGTCTGCCGGCCTCGCTGCCCTACCTCTTCGCCTCGCTCAAGGTAGCCATTGCCATCAGCCTCGTCGGCGCCATCGTGGGCGAGCTGCCGACGGGTGCGGTGGAGGGGCTCGGCGCGCGGCTGCTGGCCGGCAGCTATTATGGGCAAACGATCCAGATCTGGTCCGCGCTCTTCGCCGCCGCCATCCTCGCGGCATCGCTCGTCGCCATCGTCGGGCTGGCCGGGCGGGTGGTGAACGCGCGCATGGGGATGCGGGGTGAGCCGGCATGAGCGCGGTTGCGGAGACCGATCCGGGTCTTGGCCCTTCTGGGGGGCGGGTGCGCCTCCTCGCCTGGCAGGTGATGGCGGCCCTTGTTCTGCTGCTCGCGGGTGTGCTGGTCGACGGGATCGCACAGCTCCTGGCGCGCGACGGGGCGGCGGCGGTCCTCGCCGTCCTCCAGGCGACGGTGGCGGGCGCCGCGGCAGGTGTCGTGCTGGTCGCAGCGCTCTCGCCCCGCGCAGCTACGGTGATCTTGCGCCGGCGCCTCGTCTTCGAGGGGGCCGTGATCGCGGCGACGCTGGCCTATACGGCGCAGATGCTCGCCCCCTCGGCGGTCGCCTTCTGGGCCCGGCCCGAGCCCGGCTCGCCCGGCTTCTGGCTCTTCCTGCTGGCCTTCTGGTTCGCGGCCTGGGGCGCGGTCCGACTGATCGCCGCGATCCGTCCGCGGGGCTCGGGCGCGCGGCGCGCACTCGGGCTCGCTGCGCCCGTGGCCTTCGGCGTCACGCTTGTCTTTCTCTGGGAGAAGGTGGTGGTCGGCGCCTCGATCTCCCCGGTCCTGTTGCCCGCCCCGTCGGCCATCGCCGCCCGCATCGTCGTCTCGCCGGACATGCTGTGGGGCGATTTCGTGCAGACCTTCGTGAAGGGCGCGCTCACGGGATATGCGCTCGGCTGCGGTGCCGCCATCCTCTCGGCGCTGGCTATCGATCGCTCCCCGTTCCTCAAGCGCGGGCTTCTGCCTGTGGGCAACTTCGTGGCCGCGCTGCCCATCATCGGCATCGCGCCCATCATGGTCATGTGGTTCGGCTTCGACTGGCAGTCGAAGGCCGCCGTGGTCGTCGTCATGGTTTTCTTCCCCGTCCTCGTGAACACGGTCGCGGGGCTCGACGCGGCGGACCGCCTGCATCGGGAGCTGATGCGCACCTATGCAGCGAGTTACTGGCAGATGATGTGGAAGCTCCGCATGCCCGCCGCGGCACCCTTCATCTTCAACGGCCTCAAGATCGCCAGCACCCTTGCCCTCATCGGCGCCATTGTCGCGGAGTTCTTCGGGACGCCGACGCTCGGCATGGGTTTCCGCATCTCGACGGAGGTGGGCCGCATGAACCTCGACATGGTCTGGGCGACCATCGCGGTCGCGGCCGTCGCCGGCTCCGCCTTCTACGGCGCCGTCACGCTGGCCGAGCGGCAGGCGACCTTCTGGCACCCCTCCCAGCGCCGCTAGCTGCCGATGGCTGGCATCCGGTTGGCGAGCCAAGTGCCCGCGCGTGCCACCTGCGCCCGCCAGAAGGCCCCGAGCGCGACGAAGAGCCCGCCGCTCAGCCAGCGAATGACGGATCGTTCCCGCGCGCGATCCACGCTCAGCACCCAGAGCAAGGCCATGAACGCGATCGCGTAGAGGTATCCCAGCGCGGGCCCGTGCCAGAACGGGGGGATGAAGTTGAGTGCCGTGTTGCCCGCTACGTACCAGAAGAGCGCCTGCCGCCCCGCAAGCACCAGATGCCGGTAGCCGAAGCGCACAGTTTGGGCCGCGGCACCCTGCGGTCCACCCCGCAGCCAGCCGTCGATCCGAGCCAGAAGCGCCAGCCAGACAAACGCGGCGAGGATGCCGTAGGCATAATAGACCGGGTGGTTGAGCCGGCGGTAGAGCCCGGAGAGCTTCCCCACGTAATCGCGCGGGCTTACGACAAGGTCGATCCCGATCGTCAGCACCGCGAGGGCGACCACGATCCAGACCGGCCACCATCCCCCGCGCCCCGTCAACGCTTCGCCCAGAAGCATCCCTGCACTGAGGAAGGTCAGCGCAAGCAGGAGGCCCGGCCCGAACACGTCGCCATATCCCAGGATCCAGTGGAGCGTGTACTGGTCCGGCAGCCCGGCCCACATGGCCGCGAAGGAGATCGCCCAAGCGCCGAGCGCGGCAGCGATAACGCCCTTCGCCCCCCATCTCAACAGCGGCTCGAGAAAAGCCATCGCGAGCAACAGCCACGCGGCATAGTAGGCGAGGATGTAGCCAAAGCGTCCGATCTCGAGGAAGAACAGCGACTGGATTACCCGGGTGAGGCCGCGGTCGTCATGGAAGTACTCGGTCAGGGTGATGAGCGCGAAGCCGGCCATGCAGGCCACGACCCGCGCGCCCATGCGCTGGCGCGCCGCCGCCTTTGCCCGCCCCGTCCGCAGGCGCGAGAGATAGGCGATCTCGATCATCGCGCCGAAGACGACCAGAAGCGTCGGCATCGCGGTTCGGAGCACGATCCCGAAGTCGTTTCGATAGATCACGAAGGCCTGCACGGCATGTGCCGCCAGCGCCAGGACGATGGCAAGCCCGCGCCCCGCGTCAATGAAATCGAGGCGTTCGTTACCCTGCGACACACTCTTCATCGCCGCACGGATCGCGCGCTGCGCGAAGACGGTCAAGTGCCGTTGCAAGCTGTTGCAAGCGGCGCGGTTGGCTGGAAGGGTTGCGCAGGTACAGGCGCCTTTGGGAGCGCGCCAGGCTTTGGACCAACAGGGAGAGACGAGAGTGAGAAACGTGTTTCTGGCGGCCGGGGTGGCCACATTCGTCACGGCCGGCGCCGCCCAGGCGGCGGACGAGGTGACGCTCCAGCTCAAATGGGTCACGCAGGCCCAATTCGCGGGGTACTACGTCGCGCTCGACAAGGGGTTCTACGAAGAGGAGGATCTTGACGTCACCATCAAGCCCGGCGGCCCCGATATCGCGCCCGCACAGGTGCTCGCCGGTGGCGGCGCGGATGTGATCCTCGATTGGATGCCCTCCGCGCTCGCAACCAGGGAAAAGGGCCTTCCGGTCGTCAACATCGCGCAGCCCTTCAAATCTTCCGGCATGATGCTGACCTGCCTGAAGGAGACGGGAATCGAGAAGCCCGAGGACCTGGCCGGGCACACGCTGGGTGTCTGGTTCTTCGGCAACGAGTACCCCTTCCTCTCCTGGATGGCCAAGCTCGGCATCCCGACGGACGGCTCGGAGAACGGCGTCACCGTGCTGAAGCAGGGCTTCAACGTCGACCCGCTTCTGCAGAAGCAGGCAGCCTGCATCTCGACCATGACCTACAACGAGTATTGGCAGGTGATCGACGCGGGGATCAGCCCCGATGAGCTCGTGACCTTCAAGTACGAGGACCAGGGCGTGGCGACGCTGGAGGACGGCATCTACGTGCTCGAGGATAACCTCGAGGACCCGGCCTTCGTCGATAAGATGGTGCGCTTCGTACGCGCCTCGATGAAAGGCTGGAAGTATGCCGAGGAGAACCCGGACGAGGCGGCCGAGATCGTGCTCGACAACGATGCGACCGGTGCGCAGACCGAGAAGCACCAGAAACGCATGATGGAAGAGATCGCTAAGCTCACCGCAGGCTCGAACGGCGCGCTCGATCCGGCGGATTATGAGCGCACGGTAGAGACGTTGCTCGAGGGCGGCTCCGACCCGGTGATCACCAAGGCACCCGAGGGTGCCTGGACGCACAAGATCACCGATCAGGCGCTCTGAGCGTCACGGCGCAAGGGGTCTAGGGCCGCTCCGGCAGGGGCGGCCCTTTCTCGTTTCGCCCGCCGCCGTTCGCCTGCGGAGGTGTTCGACTCCGTCAGGCGGCGACGATGTTGTGGTCGGGGCCATAGGGAAAACCGGTGATGTTCTCCGCGCCGTTCTCGCCCACGATCAGGATATCGTGCTCGCGGTAACCGCCGGCGCCAGGTGTCCCTTCCGGCAGCATCAGCATCGGCTCCATGCTCACCACATGGCCGGGCGCGAGCACCGTGTCGATGTCTTCCCGAAGTTCGAGCCCTGCCTCGCGCCCGTAGTAATGCGAGAGCACCCCGAAGCTGTGCCCGTAGCCGAAGCTCCGATAGGCGAGGAGCCCCTTCTCAGCGAGGAAGGCGTTGAGCTCGGCACAGATGTCCTTGCATCTGGCACCTGGCTTGATGAGCGAGAGGCCGAGCTCATGCACGCCGACATTTGCCTCCCACACCTCGCGCGAGCGTATATCCGGTTCGCCGAGGAACAGCGTGCGTTCGAGAGCGGTGTAGTATCCCGAGATCATCGGGAAGGTGTTGAGGCTGAGGATGTCGCCCTTCCGGAGCCGCCGACCGGTGACGGGGTTGTGCGCGCCATCCGTGTTTAGGCCGGACTGGAACCAGACCCAGGTATCGCGGTACTCGGCGTGGGGGAAGGCGTCGGCAATGGCGCTCTCCATCGCGTCGCGCCCGGCCATGGCAACATCGATCTCTCGCACGTCCTCCGCGATCGCCTCACGCACGGCGTACCCGCCGATATCGGCGATGCGCGCGCCTTCGCGGATGAGTGCGATCTCAGCCGGGCTCTTGACCATCCGCTGACTCATCGTGGCGGGGGCGATGTCCGCAGCCTCCGGCGCGCCCAGGAATTCGGCGAGCTTCTCTGCCTGGGAAAGCGACAGATGATCGCCCTCGAGACCGACGCGCCGCGGGCTGCCCGCAACCTCCGCCACCGCGCGCCAGAAATTGTCGCGCCGCCAGTCGGTGTAGGTCAGCGTCTCACAGGCTGCGCGGCGCGCGGGCTGGCCACCGTCGATGAGGGCGGCGATCACCACCGCGCGCTCCTCGGTCACGACCATGCCGTAGGGCCGCCCGAAGGCGCAGTAGAGAAAACCAGAGTAGTAGGCGATGCTGTGCATGGAACTGAGCACCACCGCATCGCATCGGGCGCGCGCCATGATCGCGCGGAGCCCGGCGAGGCGGGCAGCGTATTCCGAGGCGGCGAAGGGCAGGGTGGCGGCGGGCCCGTTGCGCAGCGCCATCGTGTCGGGCATCGGCCCCATCGTTCTCGTCATCGCCAACTCCCTCGATACGTCGCACTGTCGCTCCCGTAGCGGCTGACGGGGGTGATGCCAAGGCGGACGAAACTCCGAAAAAACACGCAAGAGTTGCATAGGATTTCTTTGAGCTTTGGCCGATATGGTGCAGCCTCCAGTGACCTGTCGGGAGTTGCGTGATGGACAGCCTGATTCCTGAGGATATGAGCCGCGCCGGCGCCCGCGAGGGCCGCGCCGCGCCGTGGCTCGCTATCGACCCGCGGGCGCCGCTGACGGCGGTTTCCGGGGCTAAGCGCTATGGCGTGCTGCGGATTGCCGAGCGCGAGGTGGTGGTCGAGAGTGCCGGCCGTCCGCCGATGCGGGGGACGGTCGATCTCTTTGCCGGGGCCGAGCGGGTGGCGCGCCTCCTGGTGCAGTTCGCCTGGGAGCGAGATGGCCGCGCGGCTTACGAGATAAAGCGCCGCGCCATCGTAGCCCTCGCAGCCGCCGTGCCCCATGGCGCGCGGCAGAAGGGTGACCCGGTGCAGGGGTCGGGCGCCTGAGGCGCATCGATCCGGTGCCAATCAGACAGCGCATGCTACCCGAAATGCCTGGTACCGCCGGGACATCAGAGGGCTGCGGTAGCTCTACGTCTACCGCTATTCGATTCTCGGCGTCCTCGCCCACCATACGTCGGAACACCGCGAGCGGGAGAGCATAGGAGGAACAAGCCGCGGAGCCAGGACCGCCGATCGTGTGCTCGACTATGGATGTCCGGTGCGCCAGCCAAGGCGCCGCCTGGCACAACAGCGGCCCCAGTCGCTTGTCGCGCCCCCGCGCCGGCACTGATCCCGCGCCTTTCAAACTGGGTTCGTCGGTGGGGCATGCGCGGGTCTGGGTTGGCGCTCTGCGCGCAGCGCGGTGCGGAGGTGGTGCGGTCTACATCGTGTTGCCGTTCCTGAAGCGACGGTTTGCGATGGGGTGACCGCAGCATACGGCGTGAGGTCGCGCCCTACCTGCGACGGGCAGCGACGGCAGGCGAGGTTGCCTGGACGGGCCGGTCCGTCCCTAGACGCCGCGGCCCCACTCGATTTCGGCCGTCATGGCGAGCCTTTCGGTCGTCTTCGCCTCGCCGGCGGCAACCCATAGGGCGAGGCCGCCGGGGCGAGGTTCGGCGTGGGTGCTGAAGGATTCGTGTGCGATCACGGGGGAGGCGGCGCGGAAGGCGAAGCGGCCCTCGAAGGACGGCGTGAACCGCTCCGGCGCGGCCTCCCGTGCGAGTTCGAGCAGCAGCGTTGCCAGCAGCGGCCCGTGCACCACAAGCCCCTCATAGCCTTCCACCTCGCGGGCATAGGCGAGGTCGTAATGGATGCGATGGCCGTTGAACGTGAGCGCCGAGTAGCGGAAGAGCACCGTCTCGTCGAGCTGCCATCGGCACGACCATCGGCCTGGCTCGGGCGCCGGACGTGAGGCCGGCGAGGCCGGGATTGCGCCGGGCGTCGGATCCTCCCGATAGACGATGTCCTGTTCCTCGCTGACGGCCAGCCCTGCGGCGCCACTGATTGCGCGCGTCATCGTCACGAAGGCGAGCGGCCCGCTTCGCCCTTCCTTGCGCACAAGGGCGCCGAGCCGGCTGACGCGTTCGGCCGGCGCACTGAGGGGCAGCGGGGCGTGGAAGCGGAGCCGCCCGCCGGCCCACATGCGCCGCGGCAGCCCTGTCGCGGGCAGGGACCAGCCGGGCGTGGGATGCCCGTCGCGCCCCAGCGCCGCGCGGGGCGCCGCTTCCACGAAATGCATCCAGTGCCAGAAAGGTGGCAGCGCGTCGCCCGCCGCGAAGCTCGGACGGTCGAGCGCCAGCGTCGCGGTGAGCGCGTTGGCCGCAAAGGGGTCCATGGCATCGCATGCCCGGTCCTGCCGGTCCGACCAGTCGTTCTCGCCCTCACCCATGCGCTTGTCCTCCTCCCGATCCTCGAGCAGCCCTTTGCCATGGCGAAGATCGCGAGCGAAAGCATCGACCATTTCGTTCTCTGTGTCGCCGATGCGGAGGCGACGGCGGCGGCGTTCTGTGCCTTGCATCTCGACATGGCGATCGAGCGCTTCGGGCCGGAGGGGCGGCTGGCGCTGCACACCGGCGCCCAGAAGGTCGCCCTCCACGCCCTCCACGCCTTCCGCCTCACGCCGCGCCTTCACAGCCCAAACCGGGTCAGGCGCCCGTCAGCCAGATCGCGAGATTGACGAGGCTAAACGTGCCAGCCGCAATGGTGCCGGCGAACTGTGCGCCGGTGAAGATCCATTGCGCCATCTGGCCGAGCCGCGGGAGCCCCGCCCTCGCGGCGTCGCGGATCAGCACGACGTTGATCGCGAGGATGCCCGCGGCGACGGCGACGCTGAGGCCGACCGCGGCAAAGACCTGCCCGTTCGCCGCCATCGCCGCCATGCCCATGCCCGTCAGCCGCCCGGCAATCGGCACCGCGATGGCGTTGAAGGCGACGAAGAGCGCGAGCGCCACGCTCCATCGCGGCCCACCGGTGCTGCCTTGTCGCGCGCCACCGCTCATTCGAGCGCGTAGACCACGGTGATGCTGGCGCCGATGCTCTGCTCTCCGGGCGAGACTGGGACCGCCATCGCCGCTTCCGCGCGCATCATCATGTCGCTCTGCATGGGGAAGGGGCGCGCGATGCCGACTTCCGAAATCGTGAGCACGGGGCCGAGCGCCGCACCCGCGGCCTCGGCATAGAGCGTGGCGCGTCGTCGGGCATCGGCAATCGCATCCCGCCGTGCGGCGTCCATCGCGGCCTCCGGCTCTGAGAGCCCGAAGGAAATGCCGTGGATGTCGGTCGCGCCGGCATTGGCCACCGCATCGAGCGTGCTGCCGAGGCTCTCGAGCGCGCGGACGCGGATGCGGACTTGGTTGGAGGCCCGATAGCCGCGGATCGCGCGCCGTCCGCTCTGGTCCGGCCGCTGATCGTAGACGGGATTGAGGTTGACCGAGGCCGTCATGATGTCCCGGCTCTCGATCCCGGCGGCGGAGAGTGCGTCCATCACCGACGTCATGGCGGCGCTGTTCTCATCGAGCGCACGGGCCGCGCTGCGCGCCTCAGTGGTCACGCCAAGGGTGATGTGCGCCATGTCCGGCACTGCCGTCGTCTCGCCCGCGCCCTGCACCGTGATCGTGCGCCGCGGCTCGCCCGCATCCTGCGCGGGCGCCGGTACCGGCGCGGCCAGTGTCGCGGCCATCAGTGCGAGGGCGGCAAGCGGCAGGTGCGGGAGGCGGGAGACGGCGGACTTGGCAAAAGGCGGCATGGAGCTTTCCTCTGGCGCGGCGGGACGCAGAACATGGCGACCCGATTGCGTCGAGGCAACCGCCGCAGGCTGCGCAGGCCGTGCAGAACGCGACGGGATCGCGCGCAGATTTCAGCTCATCGGTCGGCCATCGAGCGATAGCAGGACCGCAATTGGGCGCGTCCGCTCGCTCTGCGCCATCGCGATGGCCGTGATCGTCAGCGCGGGGACGGAGATGAGCGCGCCGACCACGCCCCAAACCGCGCCGCCCGCGAAGATCGAGATCAGCACCGCGAGCGGGCTCAGATTGAGCGAGGTGCCGGTCACCCGCGGCTCAAGCCAGTTTGAGGCCAGCACCTGTATGGGGGCGAGGCAGGCGAGCGTGATGAAGAAGTTCGCAGGGTTGTCGAATTGCACCAGCGCGAGGAGCGACGGAAGGGCTATCCCTACCAGCGATCCAATGGTGGGAATGAAGCTCAGCACGAAGATGAAGACCGACCAGATCATCGGGCTGTCTACCCCGACCAGCTGCAGGACGACGTAGGTCGGCACGGCCTGCACGAGGCCGATCAGGCATTTGACGCCGAGATAGGCTTCGATCTTCCGGCTGATCTCGCTGAAGACCGCATCTGCCTCGCGATGGGGCTTGCCTTCGCCCACGACCGCGCGGAGCTTCGTCTCGAAGAACCGCGCCTCGGCGAAGATGAAGAAGACGACGCAGGCGATGATAACGAATTGGCCGAGCTGCCCGGCGGCTGAGCCGAGGAGGCCCAGAAGCACGTTTGTGAAGTCGAGGTCCTCGGTGATCTGCTCGAAGCGCGGCACGCGGGTAAGCCCGATCGCCTGCGCCATCGGGCGCATCATGCTGATCAGGTTCTCCTTGTAGGCTGGCAGGTTCTCCCGCAGATCCGCGACGCTGTTCCAGAAGAGGATGACGACCGCGGTCACGGTCGCCGTCAGCGCAAGGCCGCTCATCAGATACGAGAAGCCGCCGGGCTGCGCCTCCGGCCCCCGGGACATGCGGGCGAACTGACGCGCCACGGCACCGAGAAGGAACCAGACAAGGACGGCGAGCACCACGGGCTGAAGGACGACGCGCAGCTCCTGCAGAAGCCAGAGCGTGGCCGCCGCGCCCACCGCCACCGCAGTGTAGCGGGGGATGGCTTGGCGGTGGAGGCGCGTGCCTTCCTTCAGGTCGTGGGGTTCACCATCCATGCCGTCAGGCGCTCATCGTCTCGGGCACCGTCCCCGGCAGTCGGCCATTCAGCGTATAGTCCAGGATGGCCACCACCTGCTCGGGCGTCTCGGCCACGGCGTCGGCGGCTGCATCGACCTCCTTCAGCGCATGGGCATGTTCGGCAGGCTGAAGGATCACGAGCGACTTGCCGAGCGCGGAGGCATAGCCGGCATCGAAGGCGGCGTTCCACTGCTTGTACTTCTCGCCGAAGCGCACGACGACGAGATCCGCCGCCTTGATCTGCGTGCGTGTCCGAATGGCGTTGACACCGGCCCCCTTGCGGTCATGCCAGAACTTGTCGGGCTCGCTGCCGAGGATCGCGACGCCGCAATCGTCCGAGGCGGCGTGATCGGTCACCGGGGCGCTGAACTCCACGGCCAGGCCGCGGGCCTTCGCGCCGGCCACGATGCGCTCGCGCCAGTCGGTGTGGATCTCGCCGGACAGGTAGACTTTCAGCATCGTTGCTTCCCCTCTTTGCAGGACGGCGCGTCATTCTCTGCGCTGGCCCTCGATCTCGTTGAGCCGCCCCTCGATCGCGGCGAGCTTGCGCAGCACCTCGGAGCGGTAGTCGTCGGTGGCGGCGTTGGCTTCTTCGGCGTGGGCGTCCTGCATCGAGTTAACGATGAGACCCACCAGAAGGTTCACCACCGCAAAGGTAGTGATCATGATGAAGGGCACAAAGAACGCCCAGGCATATGTGTGGATCTCCATCACGGGGCGCACGATGCCCATCGACCAGCTCTCGAGCGTCATGATCTGGAAGAGTGAGTAGGCGGACTTGCCGATCGTCCCAAACCATTCGGCATGGCTCTCGCCGAAGAGCTTCGTGGCCATGACGCTTGCGATGTAGAAGATGATTGCCATCAACAGGAAGACGCTGCCCATGCCCGGCAGCGCGGTCACGAAGCCCTCGACCACGCGGCGCAGCCTCGGCGCGACGGTGATGAGCCGCAGGACGCGCAGGATGCGGAGGGCGCGCAGGACGCTCAGCCCCGCGCCCGCCGGCACCAGGCTGACGCCGACGATCACGAAGTCGAAGAGGTTCCAGCCGCGCGTGAAGAAGCGCCAGCCCTGCGCGACCAGCTTGAGCGCGATCTCGATGACGAAGATTGCGAGACAGAGCGTGTCCAGCGTGAGCAGGAGCCCGCCTGCCGACGCCATTGCGTTGTCCGACGTCTCAAGCCCGAGCACCACGGCATTGAAGATAATAACGCCGATGATGAAGTTGCCGAAGCGCGTGTCTTCGGTGAGGGACGTCGCCGCTGCCCGCATTCTCGCGAGTGGCGATGCCGCCCGTTCCGCTCCGGTATCCGCCATGCCGTCCGTCGCCTCGCGTACGCTGCCGCTGCGGCGACGAAATGGCGCAGTCTTCGGCCTGCTTCAACCATGCGCGGGCCGATGGGGCCGGTTCAGTCCTCGAAGAAGTCCTCCGGCGGGGCGATCAGGCTGTCCCCGAAATCGCTGTAGAGATCCGGGCCCGACGCGGAGAAATTCTCGGGAAGCGGGCGGCGGCGCTCTCCCATCAACGGATAGTGCTCGATGACCGTGATGTCCGAGCGCCAGTGCGCCGCGGCGACGAGGGCGAGGGAACGGATCTGCACCGGCTCGCGCAGGAAGGGCGCGAGCAGTTCCGAAAGCCGCGGCAGCAGCGCGTCGGCCAGCCCCGGCGAAAGCGCGCGCGTGAGCGGGATCTCCGGCGGGTAGGCCGTCGGAAACAGCCTGAGTAGCGCGGCATGCGCCGCACAGCACCGCGCGATCCGCGTATCGAGCGCGTCGAGGAGGAGCGTGTGGTCCGGACACGGCGCGGTCGGCGCCAGGACGAGCGCGCCCTGCCGACTCATGACCTCGAGGGGCGGCAGCTTGAAACTCGTGAGCCGGCCCGCCACGTCCCCGACGGCCTGATCGAGGCTTCCGACCCCGCAGCTTGCCGCCGGCAGGCGGAGTGCGGTGATCGGCATCAGGAACTGCGCGCGCTGCGTGGCGGGAACGGCATCGGTGGGCAGGAAGTCGGGCGTCGCCGCGTCGCGGACGAGCTGGAAGCCCGGCAGCTCACGCCCCGTCCAGCGCCGGCCGAGTTCTGCAAGCAGCGTATGTTGCGGCGGCATCCATGCCACCGCGTAGCGCTCGTCGAGACGACCCATCTCTGCACCCCCTGCATGGATCTCTTCAGAGGGTAACAATGTTGCGCTTCGGATTTGACTGATATGTGACGATCCTCACATATAAGGGTTAATCCTAGCAAAGCCTTAGCAGGGTCGGCCTCCGCGCAGCGGCGCGGCGCCTGGGGGCCTCGCCAACCGCATTCCGCTGTGCCACAGATCGTACGGGCAAGACGACAGCGGGCGGTGGCATGAATAAGATCGATCCGGCAGGCAGCAGCAGCTCCGCGACCCCCGTCAAGCCCGCTCGCACCACCTGCTACATGTGCGCCTGCCGCTGCGGTATCGACGTGCATGTGCGGGAGACGGCGGACGGCGTGCCCCTGATCAGGCTGATCGAGGGGAACCGCGACCATCCGAAAAACCACGGCGTGCTCTGTGCCAAGGGCGCATCCGGCGTGATGCAGCATTACTCGCCCGCCCGTCTCATGCGCCCGCTCAAGCGGGTCGGCCCGCGCGGCGAGGGCAAGTTCGAGGAAATCTCGTGGGACGAGGCGCTCTCGCTTGCGGCCGAGTGGCTGGCACCGATCAGGAAGAAGGATCCCAAGCGCCTCGCCTTCTTCACCGGGCGCGACCAGTCCCAGTCGCTCACTTCGTGGTGGGCGCAGCAGTTCGGCACGCCCAACTACGCCGCCCATGGAGGCTTCTGTTCGGTCAACATGGCGGCGGGCGGCATCTACACCCTCGGCGGTGCATTCTGGGAGTTCGGCCGGCCGGATTGGGAGCGCACGAAGCTCTTCCTGCTCTTCGGCGTGGCGGAGGATCATGACAGCAACCCGATGAAGCGCGGCATCGGCGCGCTCAAATCGGCGGGCGGCCGCGTCGTCTCGATCAATCCGGTGCGGACGGGCTATTCGGCTGTCGCTGACGAGTGGGTCGGCATCACGCCGGGAACGGACGGGCTCTTCGTCCTCTCGATGGTCCATGTCCTGCTCAACGAAGGGCTGGTGGACCTCGCCTACCTCATGCGCTGGACGAATGCGCCCTATCTTGTAAGCCGCACGCCGGGCCCTGGCTTCGGCCTTTTCGAGCGGGACGCGGACGGCAAGCCGATGGTCTGGGACCGTGGGACGGACCGCGCTATGCCCTTCGACGCCCCAGGCCTGAAGCCCGCGCTCAAGGGCGATTTCCCGGGCAGCGACGGGGGACGGTCGACGCCGGTCTTCGAGCTCCTCGCCCGCAAATACGCCGAGCCCGAATTCGCGCCCGAGGCCGTTGCCCACCGCTGCGGCGTTGCGGCCGATACGATCCGTCGCCTCGCCCATGAGCTCGCGGCCACCGCCTTTTCCGAGCCCGAGGACCTGCCGATGGCATGGGAGGACTTCCGGGGCGAGAAGCACATGGGCGTGCCGCGCCGGCCGGTCTCGATGCACGCCATGCGCGGCGTCTCGGCCCACTCCAATGGGTTCCAGACGGCGCGCGCCATCCACCTCCTCCAGCTTCTCCTCGGCGCGGTGGAGACCGCGGGCTCCTTCCGCTTCGCCGCCCCCTATCCCAAGCCCGTGGAGGCCCATCCGACCCCCCACTGCCATGCGCAGCCTGATTGTCCGCTCGGCGGCCCGCATCTCGGCCTGCCGCGCAGCCCAGAGGATCTGGCGTTCGACGACGAAGGCGCGCCTGCGCGCATCGACAAGGCGTTTTCCTGGGATGCCCCGCTGGCGATTCACGGCGCGATGCACATGGTAATCGCCAATGCTGTGGCCGAGGATCCCTACTGCATCGACGTGCTCTTCCTCTATATGGCCAACATGGCTTGGAATTCGTCCATGAACTCCGAAGCCGTGGTCGAGATGCTGACGGCCAAGGATGAGAACGGCGAATACAAGATCCCCAAGCTGATCGTCGCCGATGCCTACAGCTCCGAGACGGTGGCGTTTGCCGATCTCGTGCTGCCGGACACCACCTATCTCGAGCGGCACGACTGCATCTCGATGCTAGACCGTCCCATCGCGGAGCCGGATCTCGCCGCCGACGCCATCCGCTGGCCCGTGGTCGACCCAGCGACGCAAGGCTTCCAGCCGGGTGCCGACGGTGGGGCGCGGCAGAAGCGCGACGTGCGCTGCTTCCAGTCCGCCCTCATCCAGCTCGGCGGCAAGCTGAAGCTTCCCGGCTTCGTCGATGACGAGGGCACGCCCAAATACGCTGACTACGCCGACTACATCGTCAACCACCAGCGCCGCCCGGGGGTCGGGCCGCTGGCGGGCTGGCGCGGCCCTGAAGGCAGCGAGGAGGGCCGCGGCGAACCGAACCCCGACCAGATCGAGCGCTATATCGAGAACGGCGGCTTCTGGACCTCAGAGGTGCCGGACGATGCCCGCTTCATGAAGCCCTTCAACAAGGCGTATCAGAACTGGGCAGTAAAGCTCGGCTTCTATGACAAGCCGCAGCCTTACGTGTTTCAGCTCTATGCTGAGCCGCTGCGCCGCTTTCAGCTCGCCGCGGAGGGGCATGGCGAGCGCCAGCCGCCGGAACATCTGCGCGAGCGGATCAAGAGTTCGATGGATCCGCTGCCGGTGTGGTGGCCGCCCTTCGAGGGTCTTTGCGCGGATGCGGACGGGGAGGGCGACCTTCCGCTCCACGCCATCACGCAACGCCCCGCCGCCATGTACCACGCCTGGGGCAGCCAGAACGCCTGGCTCCGCCAGATCCACGGTGCCGTGCCGCTCTACGTGCCGCGCAAGGTCATGCATGAGGCGGGGCTGGCGGATGGGGACTGGGCGTGGGTGATCTCGCACCATGCGCGCATCCTGGTCCCCGTTCGCGGCATGGAGGCGGTCAATGAGCGCACGGTCTGGACCTGGAACGCCATCGGCAAGCGCCGTGGCGCCTGGGCGCTCGACAATGAGGCGCCGGAGGCCACGAGGGGCTTTCTCCTCAACCATCTCATTCACGAGCTGTTGCCGCCCCGGGGCGACGGTCTGCGCTGGTCCAACTCCGACCCGGTGACGGGACAGGCGGCGTGGTTCGATCTCCGCGTCCGGCTCGAGAAGGCGAGGCCGGAGGATGTCGACGGTCTCTCCAGGCCAGCGCCACCACCGCAGGCATCCCCCGTCGCGCCTGCACCCGACGGTATGGCTTTTGGCAGGCGCGATGGCTGAGCGAAGCACCCTCTTTCCCGTGCTGACGCTAGGGCGGTCGGCCGTCTGCGCGGCTGTTCTCGCCTGTGGCTCGCCCGCCGCGGGGGCGCCCGCGGATGTGAACGGCATCTGGTACACGGAAAAGCGCGACAACGGCGCCTTCATCAGCGTGCGCATCGTCCCCTGCCTAACCGACAGCGCCAAGCGCTGCGGCATCGTCGCGGGCGCGCATGGCGGCGCGCGGCCCGACATCGTGGGCGAGCCGATACTGCGCAACATGGAGCGCCGTGGCGATGGGCACTGGACGGGCGGCGAGATCCTGCGTCCCGGCAAGGATGAGGCCTATCGCTCCGAGATCAAGCTTATCGACGAAGGGCTGGAGGTGAAGGGCTGTGTTGCGGGCGGCCTGATCTGCCGGAGCCAGATCTGGACGCGGAGCTACTGATGGCGCGATCCGCGATCCGCCTCTCCGAGATCGAGGGCGCGCCTGGGATCTCGCTGGCCCTGCGCGAAGCGGGCTCCGAGGACGCGCCGCCCATCATCCTGCTACACGGCTGGTCGCAATCCTCCCTCTCCTGGCGCCAGCAGCTCGAGGGGACGCTCGCCCAGCGTTTCCACCTTCTCGCCCCCGATCTGCGCGGCCATGGCGCCTCGTCGAAGCCGGAGGACCCTGCGGCTTATGCCAGCGGCGGGGGATGGGCGGCCGACATCGCGGCGCTCGTTGCCCGTTGTGCCCCGGCGCGGCCCGTGATCGTTGGCTGGTCGATGGGTGGCATGGTCCTTGCCGATTATCTGAGGATTCACGGAGATGCAGCACTTGCCGGGATCGTCACGGTCGGCACCGTGCCCCGGATGGGCGCCAAGGGCGATCCGGTGCTTATGGCCAGGCGCAAGCCAGATGTCCGGGCGGAGGGGATGTACCACGCGGACCATCTCGTCCAGCTCGACACGGCCATCGCCTTCGCCCGCGCCATGACCACGTCGCCGCTCTCCAAGCGCGATCTCGCCTTTCATGTGGGCCTCATGATGTCCTGCCCGCCGGCGGTCCGTCGTGCGGCACGGCTGCGCGACGAGGACTGGCGCGACGCCTGGGCCGCCGTCCGCTGCCCCGCGCTCGTTCTCCAGGGCGGGGCCGAGCGCGTCTGCTTCCTGCCCCAGGCCGAGGAGCTTGCGGCCACCATCCCCGGCGCGGCGCTCGAGGTGATGCCGGGCTGCGGCCACATGCCCTTCTGGGAGCAGCCGGCCGCCTTCGACGCCCGCCTCGAAATCTTTGCCGACCATGCCCTCGCAACGTCGTGAGGGCCCCACCATGACGAGGGAGGGAGACGCGTGACCAGCCTGCCAGAGAGGCCCGCCAAGCGGCTTGGCCTTGTGATCGACCTCGATATCTGCGTCGGCTGCCATGCCTGCGCCGTCGCCTGCAAGGCATGGAACACCCAGTCCAGCGGCGGCACCGGGCTCGAGGACGTGGCAAGTGTTCCCCTCTCCGATCAGGAACCCTACGGTGCCGCGCCCTCCGGTACCTGGCTCAACCGCATCCACTCCTACGAGGTGAGCCCGGGCGCCGGCGCCCCGGCCCAGCTCGTCCATTTCCCCAAGAGCTGCCTACATTGCGAGAACGCGCCCTGCGTCACCGTCTGCCCCACGGGCGCCAGCTACAAGCGGGTCGAGGACGGCATCGTGCTGGTCAACGAGGATGCCTGCATGGGCTGCGGCCTATGTGCTTGGGCCTGCCCCTACGGCGCGCGTGAGCTCGACCAGGCGGCGGGCGTCATGAAGAAATGCACGCTCTGCGTCGACCGCATCTACGACGAGGCGCTGGCGGAAGTGGATCGGGTGCCCGCCTGCGTCCGCGCCTGCCCCGCCGGCGCCCGCGCCTTCGGGGACCTTGCTGATCCTGAGAGCGCAGCGAGCCGGCTCTCTGCCTCCCGAGGCGGCATGGATCTCATGCCCGAGCAGGGCACGAAGCCCGTCAACCGCTACCTGCCGCCGCGCCCGCGGGATGCCGCGGCGATCCCGGACCATGGGCCGGATCTCGCAGCGCTTTGCGCCTCCGGCACCGGCGGCACGGTCGCTGACGAACCGGAGGCGGCCGGGTTTCTCGGCTGGGTCGACCGAGCGCTCGCACGGCTCGAAGGGGCATCCTGATGCATCCGGCGCCCTCGATCATCGTCTTCACCGTGCTCTCGGGGCTGGGGCTCGGCATGCTCTTCTGCATAGGCCTCGGGCTGGGGGAGGGGCATCTCTTCGGCTGGATCGCCGTCCCGCTCGCACTCGCCGTCACCGCCGCTGGTGGGGCGGCCTCCACGCTCCACCTCGCGCGCCCCTCCCGCGCCTGGCGGGCCTTCTCGCAGTGGCGGAGCTCGTGGCTGAGCCGCGAGGCCTGCCTGATGATCGCCACGATCGCCGCCGTCCTGCTCTACGCCGCGCTCTGGCTCCTAGCGGATCTCCGCCTCGCGCTCCTCGGCTGGCTCGCCGCTGCTCTCGCGGCCGGGACCGTCTATGCGACGGCCATGATCTACGCGCAGCTCGCGACCGTGCCGCGCTGGTCCATGGCGCCGACCCGCGGGCTCTTCCTCGCCGTCGCGCTGCTCGGCGGCCTTCTCGGCACGGAGCTTGCCGCCCGGCTCGCAGGCGGCAGCGCGATCAGCGCCTGGTGGCTCCTCGCCGCGTTCATAGCCACCGCGATGATCTATGTGCGCTGGCAGACGGCGGCGGCCGGGGCCAATCGCCGTGCGGCGGGCTCGGATATGGGCACCGCCACGGGCCTCGGCCGCATGGGCCGCGTAAGCGCCTTCGAGGCGCCGCATACGGGCAGCAACTATCTCCTCGACGAGATGGCCTATCGCGTCGGCCGCAAGCGCGCCTGGCAGCTTCGGAGCCTCGGCGCAGGCCTCGGCTTCGGCCTGCCGCTCCTCCTGACGGTGCTTGCCGCCGTCTTGCCCGTGGGCTCCGTGCTCCTCCTCCTTCTGGCGCTCCTCGCCCATGCGGTGGGCATGATGGCGCTGCGCTGGCTGTTCTTCGCCGAGGCGGAGCACGTGCAGGCGCTCTATTACGGTATGCGCTGACCGAGCTTGCAGAACGCGCGGCGCGTGCGACGGCTGGGAATGGCTCCAGCGCCCGTCCACCCCGTGCCCGGCCGCTCGCGGCTTGTGGAGACGATGATGCCCAACCCCTTCGCCAAGGAGACGCTCCTCCAGATGCTCGGCATATGGCTCGGCGTCTTCCCGTCGGTCCTCTTCTTCTCGTACCTGCTCCGCCCCCTCGGCCTGCCGTTGCCCGTCGACATCTTTCTCTCCACGCTCTGCACCGTCCCTCTCATCAGCCTGATCGTGGCCCCGCTCACGGCCCGCTTCGTCGATCGTGCAACCGAGGACGGCGAGGACGACGCCGCGTGACCGCAGCGCGGGGCAGGCCAGGCGGTCCGCTCGCCCGTATTTCTCCATTCCTCGATGGCGCAGTGACCACAATCCAGCATCCCGGCGACAAGCCGGGATTCCGCCTGGCTGGAGGGCTCAGCGCCGCCGCTGTCGACCGTGCGGCCTTGACCGCGAGCGGGGCGGATCGCGCCGGGCCTCGCCTGAGGCTTCGAGCGTATCCTGCACGCGGCGTATGCCGGTGGAGAGGTCGGCCGGCGCAACGCCGTCGATATCCGCCAGAAGCGCGGCTTCCTCGGCCAGCAGCGTCTCTTCCGCGCCACCGCCCTTGATCGGCACGCGTCCCATCTCGAGCATCAGGGGGGCAGCGAGCGGGGTGCAGCGGCTGGCGGCAACATGGTCGACCCGTTGGCCTCCCAGCCCACCGATGCGCGCGAGGAGCGCCTCGATCCGCCCGAAATCGACCAGTCCGCGCATAGCCTCCCGCCGTGTGATCTCGAGCATCAGGTGGTCGGGATCGTATTTCATCAGCGTGTCGTAGAGGATGTCCGACGAGAAGGTCGCCTGCTTGCCGGTCTTCCGCCGCCCTGGCGTCGTGCGCTCGATCAGCCCCGCCACGACTGCCACCTGCCGAAAGGTTCGCTTCATCACCGCGTTTCCTGCAAGCCAGGCTTCCGCACCAGAAAGAAGCCCCTCGGGCTCCAGCAGGGCCGCCGGATCCTCGATCGGCTGCAGGCCCCAGAGCATCACTGCATAGTCGTTGGCGACGAAGCCGAGCGGGTCGAGCCCCGCCTCCTCCATGCGTTTCGACAGCAGCAGCCCCAGCGTCTGATCTGCGTTCTGCCCTGCGAAGGCATGGACGACGAGGTGGTGCCGTCCACCGCGCGGAAAGGTTTCGACCAGCAGCCGGTCGGGCGCGGGCAGGCGCGAATGCCGCTCCTGTAGCCGCAGCCAGATCGCCACCGGCTCCGGTAGCTCGGCCCAGCGGGCGGGCTCGGAGAGCCGCTGCATCACGCGGTGGGAGAGCCCGATGGTGGTCGCGAGCTTGGTGCCCGCAAAGACGGCGATCTTGGGCTCGTCCGTCGCATTGGGGCTGACCTGCACGGTCATCTCATGCAGGCCCTCGTAGCGCACCACCCGGCCGCCGATGAGGAAGCTGTCGCCCGGCGTCAGGGTGGCGGCGAACATCTCCTCCACCTCGCCGATCTTCGCGCCGCCTCCTCGTCGACCCATGCGCACGCCGAGGGTCTCCGGGGCGACGATGGTGCCGACGTTCATGCGAAGGCGCTGGGCCGTGCGTGGGTCGCGAAGTTGCCAGCGGCCGTTCCGCTCCATCAGCCGCCGCCACTGGTCATAGGCGCGGAGCGCGTAGCCGCCGGTCGCGCAGAAGTCGAGACAGCGGTCGAACTCCACGCGCGTCAGCGCCGCATAGGGCCCCGCCTCGCGCACCTCCTCGAAAAGTTTGTCCGCCTCGAACGGGCCGGAGGCGGCGGTGAGAAGGAGATGCTGGCAGAGGACGTCGAGCCCGCCGGGGCGGAGGTGATCGGCATCGTAATCCCCGTCCGCGACCGCATCGAGCGCTGCATGGCACTCCACGACCTCCATGCGGTTGGCGGGCACGAGCAGCGCCTTTGAGGGCGCGTCGTAGCGGTGATTTGCCCGTCCGATGCGCTGGACGAGCTTCTTCACCTGCTTGGGCGCACCGACCTGGATCACGAGATCCACATCCCCCCAGTCGAGCCCAAGATCGAGCGAGGCGGTGGCGACGACCGCGCGGAGGCTGCCTTCCGCCATCGCCGCCTCCACCTTCTGCCGCGCCTCCCGGCCGAGGGAGCCGTGGTGGAGTGCGATGGGCAGCGCTTCCGTATTCTCGGCCCAGAGCGCCTGGAAAAAGAGCTCGGCCTGAGCCCGGGTGTTGATGAAAACG
>JBCCDG010000015.1:0-47239 GCA_039030915.1 Pseudomonadota bacterium
CTCGCCCGCATCGCATCCTTCGGTGCGGAGGCGCTGGTGATCTCCCTCGGCGTCGACACGTTCAAGGACGACCCCATCAGCTTCTTCCGCCTCGAGAGCGAGCACTTCACCCGGATGGGCGCTCGCATCGCCGCCGCGGGCCTGCCGACGCTCTTCGTCATGGAGGGTGGCTATGCGGTCGCGGAGGTCGGCATCAACACGGTCAACGTCCTGACGGGTTTCGAAGGCGCATGAATGCTGCGCGTGCCGCATTCCGACGTTTTCAAATCTGTCGTATCGGACTAACCAGTAGCCATCGGCAGAGGCCGGCATCGGCCTCGCGGTCCCTGAAGGGCGACGACGCGTGACCGACATCCCCCGTATTTTCCGCCGCCGCGCCCCGCGGCTTCTAGCCTGTCTCGTCCTTTTCGCGCTCACCGCCTGCGGTAACGGACAGGATTTCGCGGCGCCGGTGGCGTTCGAGGAGCCCGAAACGCTGGTCGACTACGAGGTCGTGCTGGAAGGCGCGCCGACCGAGGAGGTCAAGGCGCTCATCGAGGAAAGCCTCCTCCTCTACCGCCGGCAGGAGGATGGCGCGCAGTCGCTGCCCTTCCTGCGCCGCCGCGCCCAGGGAGATGTCCCGACCGTCATCAAGATCCTCCGCTCCTACGGCTATTATCAGCCGCTGGTCGAGACGGAGGTCCGCGCGAAGTCGCAGGACGCGCCGGAGGATGCAGCGGCTGAGGAAGGCGCTTCCCCCGAGGCGCAGGCCGCGCCCGCCGAGGCCGAGCCGACCACCGAGGTGGAGGCCCAGGAAGCCGAACCCACCGAAGCCGTCGCCATCGTGCGGATCGAGCCCGGCCCCGCCTTCACGCTTGCGCGTCAGGACTTCGTGCTGAGCGGCGCGGGCGACGGGCCTCAACCGGCCCTCGGCCCGGCCGAGGCATACGGCGCCCCCATCGGCCGTCCCGCCGTCGCCCAGAAGATCCTGAATGCGGAGGGCGACGCGCTCGACGCAATCAAGGCCCAGGGCTTTCCCTATGCCGAGGGGCGCGGGCGCGACGCGGTGGCGGATCTCGAGGCCGATACGATCGAGATCGACAGCCGGCTCTTCACCGGCCGGCAGCATCGCTTCGGTCCCGTCACCGTCAAGGGCGCGCCCAATGTGCGGGACGACTACATTCTCACCTATCTGCCCTTCGCGGAGGGCGATCTCGCCGATCCCGCCAAGCTCTCCGAGTTCCAGCGCGAGCTTCTGGCCACCGGCCTCTTCCGTGCGGGCTTCGTCACCCTGCCGCCGGAGGAACCCGAGGACGCGACCGTTCCCGTCACCGTGGAGCTCGAGGAGGCGCCCTTCCGCACCTTCACCGCCGGCGCCCGCTTCGATAGCGATGACGGCCCCGGCGTCCGGCTCGGCTTCGAGCATCGCAACCTCTTCGGCGCGAACGAGCAGCTCAATCTCGTGCTCGACGCCACGGTCGACGAGCAGCGCCTCACCGCGACTGGCCTCAAGCCCCAGTTCCTGCGCGACGGACAGGCGCTGATCGCCACCGCGGAGGCGCGGCGCATCGAGGACGACGCCTTCGACGAGTTGGGCACCACGCTCAGCCTGGTCCTCTCCCGCGAGGTGACGGAGCGTTGGACGCTCTCGGGCGGCGGGCTCGTCGAGTTCAGCGCGATCACCGACGAGGGCGAAGATACCACCGCCTATCTTCTCGGCCTGCCCTTCCGCGCCGACTATGACGGCAGCGACAGCAAGCTCAATCCGACGCGAGGCGAGCGGCTGACCGTGGATCTCACCCCCTTCGGCGGCATCTTCGACAGCGAGTTCAGCGGTTTTCTCGTCGCCGATCTGCGGACGAGCCTCTATCGTCGGCTGAGCGCCGACGGCCGCTACGTCGCCGCCGTGCGCGGCCGCTTCGGCGCCATCCCGTCGGCCGAGCTCGACGACATCCCCGCCACCCGCCGCCTCTATTCGGGCGGCGCGGGCAGCGTGCGCGGCTTCCGCCAGGACTTCGTGGGTCCGCTCGATGAGGATGAAGATCCCATCGGCGGGCGCTCCGTGATCGAGGCCGGCGCCGAGCTCCGCTATCCTATCTGGGACGATGTGGGCGGCGTGGTCTTCGTCGAGGGCGGCACGGTCTCGACCGAGGTGTTCCCGAATTTCGAGGAGGACTTCCTCTTCGCGGGCGGCGCAGGGGTGCGCTACTATTCCCCCGTCGGCCCGATCCGCTTCGATATCGCCTTCCCGATCAACGGACGCGACGCCGACGACACGTTCCAGTTCTACATCAGCATCGGCCAGGCCTTCTGAGCCGGGGAGAGAAGCGCCATGAGGACATCGGGTATGAGACGCCTCACCATCGCGACGCTCGTCCTCGCCGGCCTCCTCGCGCCGCCGGCGGCTGCGCAGCTCTCCTTCCTCGGCCTCAAGAACAACCTGGTCCAGCTCCTGCTCGACCAGATCAGCGTGCCGGGCGAGTTCGAGGTGACGGCGGACGAGGTGATCGAGCCCGAGGACGGCTCGACAGCGCTCCGCGGTCTGGCCATCGCGGATGCGGACGGGATCTGGCTCCGCATCGGGCAGGTCTCGCTCGACTGGAACGCGACCGCGCTCCTCGGCGGAACCGTTGAGATCCGCCGCCTCGCCGCACAGGATGTCGAATATCTCCGCGCCCCCGGTGCCGCCGTCACGGTCAAGGAGGACGAGGAGCCGGCGGAGGAGGACGAGGCCGGTTTCGAATGGCCCCGCGCGCCCCTCACGACCATTGTCGAGGAATTGCGGCTCGAGCGGGTGCGCATCGCGCCCGGCGCCATCGCCGAGCAGGGCCTCGCCTTCGATGCCGTCGGCAGCGCCCGAGACGAGGGCGACGACCAGGCGCTGAACCTCGAGGTCACGCGCACCGACGATGTCACCGGCAAGATCCTCATCGACTACCTGCGCACGTTCGACGCCAACACCCTGGCCCTCGAGCTCGAGGCGGACGAGGCGGCGGGCGGGCTCGTCGCCGAATTCGCGGGCCTGCCCGCGACCAGCGCCAGCCGTGCCAGCATCGACGCCTCCGGCCCGCTCACGGACTGGCAGCTCGAGCTCGCCATCGCGTCCGACCGGGTGATCGACGTGAACGGCGCGCTCACGGTCCAGCTCGAGGGCGCCACCAATGTCGTGGCGGATCTGACCATCGATCCCGGCGAAGAGCTGAGCCCTACCGCCCGCCGCCTCCTCGAGCCGCAGGCCACCCTCGCCCTTTCTGTCGTCGAGGGAGAGGACGGCGTGATCCGGATCGAGCGCGGTCGCGTCGAGAGCCCGGAGGTCAATCTGACCGCCGCTGGCTTCTACGACACGGGCTCGGGCGCGGTGGATATCGACGTCGATCTCACCGCGAACCCGGGCCTGCTCGCCGATGCGGAGGGCACCAGCTTCGAGACCATGGGCCTCACCGCGCGCATCGACGGGGACGGCACCGATCTCGACGCCGACGGTGAGCTTCGCGTCGCCCGCTTCTCCAGCCCCTCCGCCGATATCGGCCTCGCGCTTCTGGAGGCCCGCGTCACCCAGCGCGGGGAGCGTTTGGAGTTTGCGGTCGATGGCGATCTCGACGCACTGCGCATCGACCGTCTCGGCCCCGACGTTCTCGGCGACGGCACGCTGACCGCCCGCGGCAGCAGCGAGGGCAGCGTCTTCGAGCTTGCAGAGCTCCGCTTCACCTCCCAGCCGCTTCGCATCGAGGCGGAGGGGCGGGCGGACACCGCGGCCAACACCCTCGGCTTCGACTATCTCGCCTCGGCCGAGCGCATCGCCCCCATCGCCGCCGCCTATGACGCGGACGCCACGGGCGCGCTCCGGCTGGAGGGCCGCGTCGAGGGCACGCCGGACGTACCTCAGCTCACCGGCACACTCGCGCTCGAGGGGCTCGGCTTCGAGGGGGAGGACTACGGCGCCGTACGCCTCACGCATCAGGCCACCATCGGTGAGGAGCCCGCCGGCCAGATCGCCCTCACGGCCGAGGGCTCCCGCTTCGGCCCGGCGGAGCTCAGCAGCTTCTTCCGCCTCGACGGCTCCGACCTCGCGCTCACCAGCTTGGCGCTGCGTGCGCTCGATGCGGAGGTGGACGGCAACGTGACCGTCGATCTCGATACCACGCTCATGACCGGTGAGGTGGTGATGGCCGTGCCCTCCCTCGCGCGGACCGAGGCCGCAACGGGCCTCGCCCTCCGTGGCAATGCCGATGGTCGCATCATCCTCGGCACGGAGACGCTCGAGCAGAAGTTCGGCACCTCGCGCGAGATGCAGGTGGCCGATATCGCCTTCGCCATCACCGATTTCGCGGGTTTCGAGGCGGAGGTCGCCTCCCTCGGGATCGCCGGCAAGCTCTCGGACCTGCTCGGCCAGCCGGGCGGGGATTTCACCATCGCGCTCCGGGATGCGCGCCACCCCGCCGCCAGCATCCGCTCGGGCCAGGTCCAGGCCGTGCTTCAGAGCCTCACGCGCAAGGGCCGTGCCGATATCCGCTACCGGCTCGAGGACATCACGGCGCCGGATCAGGCGGCGCTGGCCGTCTTCGAGGGCTCGGCGATCCTGACGGATATCGACACCTCGCCCGACGCGGCGATCGACGCCGTTGCGCGCGAGATCACGATCGCCGCCGTCGAGGGCGGCTCGGTCGCCGAAGCGCGCGTCACCGCCAATCTGCAGGATCTCGCGGGCAGCCCCGGCGGCACCGTCAGCGCGCAGATCGATGCCATCCGTGCCGCGGGCTACGCCGTGCGCGGCGTGACGGCGGAGACGGAGCTTGCCGACCTGACCGGTGCCGGTAGCGCCAAGGGCAGCATCCTCGCCGTCGGCGTCGACGGCCCGGACGCTGCGCTCGCAACCGCGGCGGTCGATTTCGACATGACCGCGCTCACGACCTCGCCCGAGGGCCGCGTCAGCGCCGAGATCACCGAGCTCGCCGCGGCGGGCTACAGCATCGAGCGCGTGACGGCGGACACCCGGCTCGCCGACCTCACGGGCAGCGCGAGCGCCGAGGGCACCCTCAGCGCAACCTCCGTGTCCGGCGCCGAGGCGGGCCTCGCCCGGGCCGAGGTCGCCTTCGACATGGACGATCTTGCCGGCGACCCGCAGGGTACGGTCGATGCCGTGGTGACACAGCTCACCGCCGCGGGCTTCTCCATCGACCGCGTGGAGGCGGATGCCCGCCTCGCAAGCCTCGTCTCCAGCCCCGCTGTCACCCTCACCGCCAGCACCAGCCGGATCGACGGACCCGGCATCGCCGCCGCGGGCGCGACCGTCGAGGCCGATCTCGCGAACCTGGCCGCCGCGGGCCGCGGCACTGCCAGCGTGACGCTCAACGGCCTCTCCGGCACGGCGGCAGCCCGCAGCGTCACGCTTACGGCGGACCTGAGCGCCCTCACGCCGCCCGCCGGCACGGTCCAGCTCCGCACCGAGGGGCTCTCCGCGGCGGGTGCCGAGATCGGCGCCGCCCGCCTCGACGCGCGGCTCACGGACCGGGGCGGGCAGACCGACGTCAACGCGACGCTGTCCGCGCCGAACATCGAGGCGGAGGGTCTCGCCGTCGGTGGCTTCAGCCTCGAAGCCGCCATCCGCGACGTGCTCGGCCGCCCGGGCTTCGACAGCCGGTTCCGCGCCGAGAGCGTCGAGGGCGACGGCCTGGTGCTCGTCGGAACGGAGCTCACCGTCGCGGGCCCGCTCTCCAACCTCGCCATCGCGCTCGACGCGTCCGGTGAGCTCGACCAGCGCGACCTTGTCGCGACCCTTCGCGCCAGGGTGGATGCGGAGGGCCCGCTCGAGGCCGAGATCGCGACGCTCAGCCTCCGGCTCGGCGAGGCGGAAGCCGCCCTCGACAGCCCCCTCCGCCTGCGTAGCCGCGGCAGCGCCACGGCCGTCGAGGGCCTTGCCCTCACGCTGCCGGGCGGGCGCATCACGGGGGATACGACGCTCTACGCCAATGGCGCGGCCGGCACCCTCGCGCTCGACTTCGCCGATCTCGGCCGCCTCAAGGAACTGGCGGAGGCGAGCCCGGTCAAGCGCGGCAGCCTGCGCCTCGATGCCCGCTTCGACACGCGCCGCGGCAGCGCTGGTGCCGAGATCGACGGCCAGGCCCGCAACCTCGCCTTCGACCAGGCCGTCGCGGCCATTGGCGATCTCGGCCTCGATCTCACCAGCCGGTGGGACGGACGGCGCATCGAGAACGACATCGCGCTCTCCGGCCCCTTCGGCGACCCCTTCCGCGTCAACGCCGCCCTCGGCCTCGTCCCCTCCGGCGGCCTTGCACCGCGGGTGCCGGACGATGCGGGTCTCGACGGCACGGTGCGGTGGGAGGGGGATGTGGGCGATCTCTGGGTGCTCGTGCCCTTGCCCGACCATGTGCTCGACGGTCGGCTGCTCATCGACCTCGCCCTCGCCGGGACCATCGACACGCCCCAGGTGGACGGCCGGGTCGAGATGCGGGAGGGTCAGTACCAGAACCTCGACGCCGGCACGATCCTCACCCATCTCAGCCTCGACACGGAGCTTCAGTCGACCGACACCTTCACGCTCGTCTTCAGCGGGCGGGACGGCGCCTCCGGCACTGTCGAGGGCCGCCTCGCGCTCTCGCCCCGCGGGCTCGACGCGTCGGTAAAGGCCGACAGCGCCGTGCTTGTCAGGCGCGATGACGTCACCGCCCAGATCAGCACCGACATCGCGGTCAGGGGCCCGCTCGACAGCCTCGACGTCACCGGCCGCACGCTTATCGAGCGCGCCGAGGTGCGCCTCATCAACGCAACGCCCCCCTCGGTCGCCACCCTCGGCGATGTGCGCATCAAGGGCGCGCCCATCGAGGAGAACGGCGATGGCGCCGGCGGCACCATCAACCTCGATCTCAGCGTCGAGGCGCCGCGCGACGTCTTCGTCCGGGGGCGTGGGCTCGACAGCGAATGGCGGATCGACCTCGACATCACCGGCACCGCAGCCCAGCCCCGGATGGTTGGATCGGTCGAGCGCATCCGCGGCATCCTCGATCTTCTCGGCCGGCGTTTCGATCTGACGGAGGGCGAGGTCCAGTTCACCGGCGGGCGGACGATCGATCCGCGCCTCACCGTCACGCTCGCGCATGAGAATGCAGGCGTTACGGGCTTCATCAACGTGCGTGGCAACGCGTCCGATCCGCAGATCAGCTTCACCTCGGAGCCGTCGTTGCCGGAGGAGGAGGTGCTGCCCCGCACGGTCTTCGGGCAGTCCTCGCAGTCGCTGAGCCCCAGCCAGGCGATCCAGCTCGGTGCCGCCGTCACCACGCTCCTCGACGGATCGGGCGGCACCTTCGACGATATCCGCAGCGCGGTGGGCGTCGACGTGCTGCGTTTCGATACCGATGCGGAGGGCGCGGCCGAGGTCACGGTCGGCAAGAACGTGGCCGACGGCGTCTTCGTCGGCGCCACGCAGCCCGTGGCGGGCGGGGAGAGCAAGGTGACCGTCGAGGTCGAGATATTCGACAACGTCACCGTCGACGGCGAGGTCGGCAGCGAGGGCTCGACGAGCGTCGGCGTCAACTGGCGCAAGGACTTCTGACGCCAGGCCTTTCCGTCCTCGTACGATACCTAGGGCTCGAACCGACGGGCAACAACGCCGCCTCAAACGGTGTCCGGGGGTGTCCAGTTGCTGATACGAACGTGCGGAGACCCTTAGGCGTGGTAATGCTCTCCTCCGGTCGCGCGGCGTTGCGGCCCGCCGAAGGAGCCTCGAATGCCGTCACGTCCCTGCCTTCCGCTCGCCCCCCTGGCAGCCGTCCTCGCGCTCGCCGCCACCGGGGCGCTCGCACAGATGCCGCCCAACCCGCCGGTCGAGATCGCCACGCCGCTCGCGGACACGGTGACGGATTACGATGTCTTCACCGGCCGGTTCGAGGCGGCGCGCGAGGTTGATCTGAGGGCCCGCGTCTCCGGCTATCTCGACAGCGTGACCTTCGAGGACGGAACGCTGGTCAAGCAGGGCGACGTGCTCTTCACCATCGATCAGCGCCCGTTCGAGGCTGCGGTGCGCCGCGCCGAGGCCGCGCTCGCCTCCGCCAGGGCGTCCGCCGAGCTCGCCCAGATCGAGCTCGACCGCGCCACCCAGCTCGCCGAGCGCAATGTCGGCACCGAGCAGGAGGTGGACCGCACCCAGGCGCAGCTTTCCGAGGCGATGGCGCAGGTCCAGGTGGCTGAGGCCGATCTGGTCACCGCCAAGCTCGACCTCGAATTCACCACCATCGAGGCGCCTTTCGACGGTCGCGTCTCCGAGACGACAGTCGATGCGGGCAACCTCGTGATCGGCGGGACGTCCAATACGACGGCGCTGACGACGCTGGTCTCGGTCGCGCCCATCTTCTTCACCTTCACGGTCTCCGAGGCGGATTTCCTGCGCTACACGCGCTTCGTCCCGCTCGAGGATCGCCCCTCCGCCAACGGCGGCGGCGACTGGCCGGTCGGCATCCGGCTGCTCGACGAGGACTCGTTCGTGCATCAGGGCCGGCTCGACTTCGTGGACAACCGGCTCAACCCCAATTCCGGCAGCATCAGCGTCCGGGCCGTCGTGGACAATCCGTCGAACCAGCTCGTCCCCGGCGTCTTCGGCCGCATCCGCGTGGCGGCGAGCGCACCTTACGAGGCGTTGCTGGTGCCGGACGAGGCGGTGCTTTCCGATCAGGCGAACAAGATCGTCATGACCGCGGTGCCGGCGGAGGAGGAGGGCCTCGTGCGCGTCCAGCCCGCCCGCGTCACCCTCGGCCCGCTCCATCGCGGCCTGCGGGTCATCCGCTCGGGCATCGACAAGGACACCAGGGTCATTGTCACCGGCGTGCAGCGCGCGATGCCGGGCAGCACCGTGACGCCCGAAGAGACGACGCTCTCCTTCGCGGACGAGCAGCAGAGCGCCGGGACGGGCGAGGCTGCGTCCTCCGGCAACTGAGCCATCGGGCATTTCAACGGCCAAGCGTGGCCAGGCCGGCGCCTCCGCGGCATCCGGCGCTAGAAGGACAGGCAGGGCGACATGGGCGGCTTCTCGCATTTTTTCATCGACCGGCCGATCTTCGCCGCCGTCATCTCGATCCTGCTGACGCTCATGGGCGCCGTCGCCTACGTCCAGCTTCCGGTGACGCAATACCCCGAGATCGCCCCGCCCTCCGTCGAGGTGCGCGCGAGCTACCCCGGCGCCTCGGCCGAAACGGTGGCCGACACGGTCGCCGCCGTCATCGAGCAGGAGGTGAACGGCGTCGAGGACATGCTCTACATGACCTCGCAGTCCACCGGCGACGGCAACATGACGCTCAGCGTCACCTTCGAGCTCGGGACGGATATCGATCAGGCCCAGGTGCTGGTGCAGAACCGCGTCGCCGCCGCCGATCCCCGCCTGCCCGAGCCGGTGCGACGGCAGGGCGTGACCACGCAAAAGGCTTCACCCGACCTCATGATGGTCGTGCACATGTTCTCGCCCGACGGCAGCCGCGACCAGCTCTACATCTCCAACTACGCCAAGACGCAGGTGGTGGACCGCCTCGCCCGCATCGACGGCGTGGGCCGTGCGACCATCTTCGCCGAGCGCGCCTATTCCATGCGCGTCTGGCTCGATCCCGAGCTCGTGGCGGCCCGCGGGCTCACGGCGGGCGAGATCGTCGCCGCCATCCGCGCCAACAATACCCAGGTCGCCTCCGGCATCATCAACCGCCTGCCGGTGCCGGACCAGGCGGCCTACGAGCTGCAGGTGACCACCGAGGGCCGGCTGATCGAGCCCGAGGATTTCGCCGAAATCGTCGTCGCCACCGACGATCAGGGCGGCACGATCCGCATCGCGGATGTGGGCCGGGTCGAGCTCGGCGCGGCGGACTATTCGATCAACGGCTATCTCGATGGCGACACCGCCCTGCCCATCGGCATCTTCCAGCGCCCGGGATCGAACGCGCTCGAGACGGCGGACGCGATCATCTCGCTTCTCGACCAGCTCTCGGCCAGCTTCCCCGCGGGTGTCGAATACACCATCGTCTACAACCCGACCGAGTTCATCGAGGCCTCGATCGCCGAGGTGCAGCGCACGCTCTTCGAGGCGATCGCCCTCGTGATCCTCGTGATCGTGATCTTCCTTCAGTCGCTCCGCACGGCGCTCATCCCCGTGGTCGCGATCCCCGTCAGCCTGGTCGCCACCTTCTTCGCGATGGCGCTTTTCGGCTTCTCGCTCAACACCCTCTCGCTCTTCGGGCTCGTGCTGGCCATCGGCATCGTGGTCGACGACGCCATCGTCGTGGTCGAGAACATGGAGCGCTATCTGCGGGAGGGGTACAAACCTCGCGATGCCGCCAAGAAGACGATGACCGAGGTGTCGGGCGCGCTCGTCGCCACCTCGCTCGTCATGATGGCGGTCTTCCTGCCGGTCGCCTCCGTCGCAGGCATCACCGGGCAGTTCTACCAGCAGTTCGCGCTCACCATCGCGGCGTCGACGGCGATCTCCACGGTCGTCTCGCTCACGCTCTCGCCCGCGCTGGCCGTGCTCTTCATGAGCCCGCCGGACGAGGAGCCGAAGCGCGGCATCGTCGGGCGGATCGGGCAGGTCGCGAGCTGGCCGATGCGCACCTTCGGCAAGGGCTTCAACTGGGCCTTCACCAAGCTCGAGAACGGCTATGCCTGGCTTGTGCGCATCGTGCTCGGCGGGGTGGCCATTGCGCTCCTCGTCTATGGCGGGCTGATCTTCCTCGCGGTGGAGCGCTTCAACGCAGCCCCCACCGGCTTCATCCCCGCGCAGGACCAGGGCTATCTCATCACCGTTGTGCAGCTTCCCGCAGGCTCGTCGCTCAGCCGGACGGACGCGGTGGCCAACAAGGCCGAGCAGATCATTCTCCAGCACCCGGCCGTCGCCCATACCGTGCCCATCGTGGGGCTCGACGGTGCGACCTTCACTAACGCGCCCAACGCCGCGGCCATCTTCGTCACGCTCGATCCGTTTCAGGAGCGCTACGCCAACGGCTACCCGGACACGCGCATCCTGGGCGAGCTGCAGGGCCAGCTCTTCGGCGAGATCAAGGAGGCGGTGATCTTCCTCCTCCAGCCGCCGCCCGTGCGCGGCATCGGCACCACGGGCGGCTGGAACCTCTATGTCCAGGACGAACGGGGCCGCGGGCTCGATGCGCTCCAGGAGGCGACGCAGGCGCTCGTGGGGGCGGCCAACGGCACCGACGGCATCACCGGCGCATTCACCCTCTTCAACACCCGCACCCCGCGCATCTTCGCGGATATCGACCGGGTCAAGTCCGAGCTCGTGGGCGTCACGGCCGATCAGGTCAACGAGACGCTGGAGGTCTATCTCGGCTCCTCCTTCGTCAACGACTTCAACTTCCTCGGTCAGACCTACAGGGTGACGGCCCAGGCGGACGGGCAGTTCCGCAATACGCCCGAGGACATCGCGCGGCTCAGAACCCGTTCCGCGGCGGGCGACATGGCGCCCATCGGCGCCGTCGCGACCTTCGAGGACCAGACCGGCCCGTGGCGTGTGGCCCGCTACAACCTCTTCGAGGCGGCATCCGTCCAGGGCAGCACCGCGCCCGGCATCAGCAGCGGCGAGGCCATCGGCCTCATCGAGGCTGCGGCGGCAGAGACGCTGCCCTCGGGCTTCGGCTACCAGTGGACGGGGCTGTCGCTTCAGGAGAAGCTCGCCGAGGGCAGCATCGCCTTCCTCTTCGGCCTCGCGGTGCTGGCGGTCTTCCTCGTTCTGGCAGCACAGTACGAGAGCTGGCTCCTGCCCATCGCCGTCATCCTGATCGTGCCCATGTGCCTGCTCGCGGCCATCGAGGGCGTACTTTTCCGCGGGATGGACAACAACATCCTCACCCAGATCGGGCTCGTGGTGCTGGTCGGCCTCGCCTCGAAGAACGCGATCCTGATCGTCGAGTTCGCGCGCCAGGCGGAGGATCGGGGGCTTTCGCGCGTGGATGCGGCGGTCGAGTCCGCCCGGCTCCGCCTCCGCCCGATCCTGATGACTGCCCTTTCCTTCATCCTCGGCGTCGTGCCGCTGGTCATCGCCACGGGCGCAGGCGCGGAGATGCGCCAGGCGCTCGGCACCGCGGTCTTCGCAGGCATGATCGGCGTCACGATCTTCGGGCTCTTCTTCACGCCCGTCTTCTACGTGCTGACCCGCTGGATCGGCGCCAAGGCGCGCGGTCTGGCGGGCTGGGAGGAGGAGAGCCCGCCGGCTGCCGCAACGGCCGAGGCGGGGGGAGGCGGCGGGGCCGGGGCTGGGACAGGCGGCGGCGACACGCGAACGTGACGCGCTGCGCCCTTTCTCGCCCGCCCGGTTGTCCCTAATTTCGGGCTTCAGACCGCGTCTACCTGTGCCCCGTCCGAGTGCGACCCCGCCCCCATCCCAGACCGAGCGATGACCGCGAATTCCGTCCGTTCTGCCCTCCTGGCCCTTCCGCTCCTCCTCCTGCCGGCGCTGCCGGCGGGGGCGAACCAGAGCGGCGTGCTCGGTCACTGGCTTACGGAGAACGGCAAGGCGATCATCGAGATCGTGAGCTGCGGGGAGAGGCTCTGCGGGCGGATCGCCTGGCTGCGCAAGCAACGCGACATCTCGGGCCGGCTGAAGACCGACGCCAACAATCCCGATCCCGGCGCGCGGGCGCGCCCGCTCTGCGGGCTCCGGCTCATCGACAGCCTGGCGCCCTCGGGCGGGCAGAGCTTCGGGGACGGGCGGATCTACAACGCCAAGAACGGCAAGACCTACGGGCTCGAGGTCAATCTCGTCGATCGCGACACGCTCGAGGTGCGCGGCTACTACGGCATCTCGCTTCTGGGACGCACCCAGTCCTGGCAGCGGGCGGAAAGCGACCGGGGCGGTTGCACCATGCGCTTCGAGACCGCGGGCCCCGTCGGCAGCAACTGAGCGGCGCGGGCCGGCAGGTGCCCGGCCTCCTCGCCGGCCGTCCCTGCGGCCGTCCGGCATCCGCGGCCGCCCACCCGCCGACCCGCTCCCAGAGGCCCGCTCCCAGAGGCCCGCTCCCAGATACCCAGTCCCGGGACCCGCTCCCGGAGATCCGGCCCCACGGACCCACCAGCAGCGGCGGCGTGCTCGTCCGCAGGGCGCCCTGGCGCGTGCGGCCCTTGGCGGGGCCGTGCCGCTTCGTTAACGCTTCTGGCTCTGGGCGAGACTGTGCGGAGGGGCGCCATGGGCCATGTGATCCTGCTGACGCAGCAGAAGGGGGGTGCCGGCAAGACCACCGTTCTCACCTCGCTCGCCGCCGAGCGGGCCGGTCGCGGCGCGCGGGTGGCCGTTCTCGATCTCGATCCGCAGCGCTCCACCACCACCTGGGCCAAGGCCCGCGCGGCACGGGACCTCGCGCCCGTCTCCCTTATCGAGAGCGCGGAGTGGCGCGCGCGCTCGGACATCCTAGATGCGGCAAGGGGTGCGGACTGGGTCTTCGTCGATGCCCCGGGCTCGGCCGACAGCATCGGCCGCGCGGCCATGCGCGCGGCGAGCCTCGCGCTTTTGCCCTGCCAGCCCTCGGCCGCCGACGTCTGGGCCACGGGCGCCACGCTCGACCATCTGCGCGAGCTCGGCGTGCCCCACGCCATCCTCTTCAATCGCGTGCCCCCGCGCGGCCGCGTGGCCGAGGCGGCGATGGCCGAGGCCGAGGATCTGGAGGCGCCGATCCTCACCGCCCGGCTCGGCGCGCGATCCGCCTTTGCCGAGGCCTTCATGACCGGGCATGGCGCGGGCGAGATGCGCCGCGCCGGCAAGGCGGGCGAGGAGGTGGCGGCGCTCGCGGCCGAGCTCGACCGGATGCTGGCCGGCTGAGCCCCCGGTTTTCCCGCGCGTCGCAATGAGCTAGGGGAAATGACGGGCGTTTTGACTGCGTGACGAGACGAGGAGGGACAGGCGATGAAGGATCAGCTCCCGTTCGAGAAGGGCTTCCACGTCTCCTGGGAGCAAATGCATCGCGACAGCCGGGCGCTCGCCTGGCGGCTCGACAAGGGCGGCCCGCTCCGGGACGGCGCCTGGAAGGCCGTCGTCGCTATCACCCGGGGCGGCATGGTCCCCGCCTGCATCGTCGCCCGCGAGCTCGATGTGCGCACCGTCGATACCATCAGTGTCAAGTCCTACGACCACCAGACCCAGTCCGAGGCGCATGTGCTCAAGAGCCCGGACACCGCGCTGATCGGCGACGGGGAGGGGGTGCTCGTGGTCGACGATCTCGCGGATACGGGCCGCACGCTGGAGCTTGTGCGCAGGCTCTATCCCAAGGCCCATTTCGCCACGGTCTATGCCAAGCCCAAGGGCGTCGCGATGGTCGATACCTTCATCACCGAGGTGAGCCAGGACACCTGGATCTTCTTCCCCTGGGACATGGCGCTCCTCTATGTCGATCCGCTGAGGAACGCGCCGCGATGACCCCGGCCGGGCGCGCCGCCGCAGGCGATGCGCTCCCCGCGCCCCTGATCGAGGCGCGCGGGCTCACGAAGCGGTTCGGGGACTTCACGGCGCTCGAGGATGTCACCCTCGCGATCCGGCCGGGCGAGCGCCATGCCCTGGTGGGCGAGAACGGCGCGGGCAAGTCGACGCTCGTCAAGCTTCTCTACGGCCTTTTGGCCCCGGATGCGGGAACGCTGCACTGGGAGGGCGCGCCGGTGCGCATCGCCAGCCCCGCGGCCGCCCGCCGCCTCGGCATCGGCATGGTCTTCCAGCATTTTTCGGTCTTCGAGGCGCTGACGGTGGCGGAGAACGTGGCGCTGGCCCTGCCGGGCGAGCGGCTGGGCGGGCTGCCCGCGCGGATCGAGGCGGTGGCGGACACCTACGGGCTGCCCATCGATCCCTATCGCAGCGTCCACACCCTCTCCGCCGGCGCGAAGCAGCGGGTCGAGATCATCCGGGCGCTCCTCCAGAAACCGCGCCTCCTCATCATGGACGAGCCCACCTCCGTCCTGACCCCGCAGGAGGCCGAGACGCTCTTCAAGGCGCTCCGCCGCCTCTCGGCCAGCGGCGTGGCGGTCCTCTATATCAGCCACAAGCTCCAGGAGGTCGCCGATCTCTGCGAAGCGGGCACGGTGCTGCGTCGCGGCCGCGTGGTCGGCCGACCCGATCCGCGCATCGCCGAGCCCGGCGAGATCGCGGCCATGATGGTGGGCGAGCGCGTCCGCAGCGTCGAGAAGCCGGAGCCGCCGGAGGCGCAGGGCGCGGTTCGCCTCCTCGTCAGCAGCCTCAACACGCCTGCGCTCGGCGGGGATCGCGGTACGGCCGGCGGAGGGGAGGGGCGCGGCGGCCGCCCGCTCAAGAACGTCAACCTCGTGGTGCGCGACTTCGAGGTGGTCGGTATCGCCGGGGTGGCGGGCGAGGGCCAGGACGAGCTGATGGCCGCGCTCACGGGCGAGACGCTCTGCGACTACAAGGGCACCATCGAGCTCAACGGCCGCCGCCTCGCCCACAAGGGCCCGGTGGCACGGCGCAAGGCCGGCTGCGGCTTCGTGGTGGAGGACCGGCTCGGCCACGGCGCCGTGCCCGGCATGACGCTGTGGGAGAACGTCGTCCTCACCCAGCATGCCGAGCGCGAATACACCCGCAACGGCATCGTCAACCGTGCCGCGGCGGAGCACCGGGTCGCGCGCATCCGCGAAACCTTCGATGTCCGCGCAAGCTCGGCCGAGCCGTTGGCCGGCGCGCTCTCGGGCGGCAACCTGCAGAAATTCGTGGTGGGGCGGGAGATCCAGCGCCGCCCGCGCCTTCTCATCCTCAACCAGCCGACCTGGGGCGTCGATGCCGCGGCGGCGCGCACCATCCGACAGGCGATCCTCGATCTCGCCGCGTCGGGGGGCGCCGTGCTGGTGATCAGCCAGGACCTCGACGAGCTCTTCGAGCTTTGCGGCAAGATCGGCGTCATCCATCGCGGCCGGCTTACCCCGCTCCGCCCGGTGGAGCGGCTCGACGCGGAGACGCTGGGCCTCCTGATGGCAGGCAAGAAGCCGCGCATCCGCCAGCCCGCGGAGGAGGGGGCGCCATGAGGATCGCGCTCGAGCCGCGGCCCGCGCCCTCGCGGAGCGCGCTCTTCCTCGCGCCGGTCGCCGCCATCGCGCTGACGCTGGCGGCGGGGGCGGCCCTCCTCGCGATCCTTGGCCACCCGCCCTTCGAAGCGCTATGGGTCTATTTCGTCTCTCCGCTTCTCGACGGCTACAGCCGCTCGGAGGTGCTGGTGAAGGCGGTGCCGCTGGCGCTGATCGGGGCGGGGCTCGCCGTCTCCTTCCGCGCCAATGTCTGGAACATCGGGGCGGCCGGGCAATACGTGCTCGGCGCGCTGACGGCCGGCGCGCTGGCGCTCTCGCTCGAACCCTCAGCCTACGGGCTGCACTGGCTCGCGGTCTACCTCGCGGCGGGTGTGGCGGGCGGCATGGCCTGGGCCGCCATCCCCGCCTTGCTGGCAACGCGCCTTCGCACCAACGAGATCCTGGTCTCCCTGATGTTGACCTATGTGGCCGCCCTCCTTCTCGACTGGGCGGTGCGCGGGCCGCTGCGCGACCCCGCCGGCTTCGGCTTTCCGCAATCGGCGGACTTTCCGGAGGCGGTGCTGATGCCCGTCATCCTCGAGGGCACGCGCCTCCATGCCGGGCTGATCGTCGCGATCGTCGCCTGCCTTGGCCTTGCGTTCATGATGCGCGCCACGATCAAGGGCTTCGAGCTCAAGGTGCTGGGCGATGCGCCGCGGGCGGGCGCCTTCGCAGGCTTCTCGCGCCCCGCCGCCGTCTGGTTCGCCCTGCTGCTCTCGGGCGGGCTCGCAGGACTGGCCGGGGCCATCGAGGTATCGGCAACGGTGCAGCAGCTCCAGCCCGACATCTCGGCGGGCTACGGCTTCACGGCGATCATCGTGGCCTTTCTCGGCCGGCTGAACCCGGCGGGCGCGCTCGTCGGCGCGTTCCTGATGGCAGTGAGCTATATCGGCGGGGAGAATGCGCAGATCCAGCTTCAATTGCCGCGCAACGTCACCGGCATCTTTCAGGGGATGCTGCTCTTCTTCCTGCTCGCGGCCGATACGAGCCTGCGTTACCGGCTGCGGGTCGGCCGCGCGTCCGCCGCCGCGCCCGAGGGGCGCGGGACGGATGACGGAGATCGCCGGGACGATGCGCCCGACTGGGAAGAGGTGCGCTGATGGAAGCCTTCGTCGCCTCGGTCATCGTCGCTGCGACCCCCTTTCTCTTCGCCGGGATCGGGGAGCTGGTGGCCGAGCGCTCGGGCGTGCTCAATCTCGGCGTCGAGGGCATGATGCTGGTCGGCGCGGTCACGGCCTTCGCGGTTGCCTTCTCCAGCGGCAATCCCTGGCTCGGTATCGCCGCGGGCGCGGCGGCGGGGGCGGCGATGGCGCTCGTCTTCGTCATCGTCTCCATCGTGCTCCTGGCGAACCAGGCGGCAACGGGGCTTGCGCTCACCATCTTCGGCATCGGGGTCTCCGGCCTCGCGGGCCAGCCCTTCGTCGGCCAGACCGTGGCGCCGCCCGCCGGGCTCGTGCTTCCCGGCGTCACGGATGCGAGCGGGGTCGGCCGTATCCTGCTCGGCCAGGACCCGCTGGTCTATCTGGCGCTCCTCCTCTGCGGCGCGGTCTGGTTCATGCTGGCGCGCACGCGGGCGGGCCTTGCGCTCCGCGCGGTGGGCGACAGCCCGGAGGCGGCGCATGCGCTGGGTTTTTCGGTGATCCGTGTGCGCGCGCTCGCGGTCCTCTTCGGGGGCGCGGCCGCGGGGCTCGGCGGCGCCTATCTGAGCCTCGTCTACACGCCGATGTGGGGGGAGAACATGACCGCAGGGCGCGGCTGGATCGCCGTGGCGCTGGTGGTCTTCGCGACTTGGAAGCCTGGGCGGCTGGTGCTGGGCGCCTATCTCTTCGCCGCCTTCACGCAGCTTCAGTTCTACGGGCAGGACTGGGGGGTCGCCCTGCCTTCGCAGTTCCTGGCGATGGTGCCGTATCTCGCGACCATCGTCGCGCTGGTGCTGATCAGCCGAAACCCCGCAATCGCCCGGGCGCACCAGCCCGCCGCGATCGGACGAGGCTTCCGCGCCGACCGTTGAGGGGCGCGGGCCGGCAGGGCGCCCCCGCTTCGGCCGCTTCGCGCCCTCAGGGGCCCGCCCGCCAGCCACGCGCCCGCCGATTGCGCCATGCGGCGGGCTTCAGCCCTCGGCGAGCTTGTAGAGAGGCGTGAGGTTGAGGGCGATGGAGATGCGTACATCGTCCCCACGATAGGGGCGTACCGCGTGGCTCAGCCAGGACGGGAACATCACGAGGAGCCCGGGCAGAGGGCGCACGGTTTCCGACAGCCCGACCGAGAGGCCGTTCGGCGTCCGGAACCCGAGCTCGGGCGCCAGCATCGCCGGGCCGATGCCGCGCGGATCGGCGATCTCGAACTCGCCGCCGAGCGCGGGGTCCGCCGCGCAGCCGCCGTCGCGCACATAGTAGGTCGCCGACCAGTAGGCGCCGGGATGGGTGTGGAACTCGTTGCCCTGGCCCTGCCGGTTCACGTTGGCCCAGGCGTTGAGGCGCCAGCGCGTCTCGACCGGGCTGCCCTGCCGGTCGCAGGTCAGCTGGTTGGCGAGATGCGTCGCCGTCTTCAGCACCGTCTGCCCCGCCTCGCCCGACCACTGGGCGAAATCCGTCGGGCTCTGCCAGCCGCCGAGATTGGAGTGCTGGACGGACGCCACCGCCTTCTCGCGCGCGAAGATCGCCGTCTCAAGCGCCGTGTTCAGGCGCTCGTGATCGGGCAGGCGGAAGGTGACGACGGGCGTGGGGAAGAGCTGCGCCACCTGTACCTCGGCGGTGGCTTTGGGCGACGCTGCGCCCGGTGTGCCGCTGGCGGTGGTGGCGGGGGCGGCGGGAGGAATCGGTTTCTGCATGGCGCCCATGCTAGCGCCGCGCCCGCCCGGCGCCAGAGCCTGCCGTCCTATGGGTGGAGGCGACGCGAGAAGAAGCCCGCGACCGCCGCGACGAGGACGAGCGCGCCAAGGGCCGCAAGCAGGCCTTCGCGCGGCACGCCGGGGAGGACTACCGCGCTCTTTGCCGGACCCTTCGGTGCGGCCGGCACGTAGCCATAGGTCGCGCTCAGCCCGTCTTCCGGCACCGCGAGGGTGACGCGCGCATGCTGCACCCGGCAGCGGCCCCAGGCCCCGGCCTCGGGGCAGAGCGCAGCACGCACGCCGCCCGCGGTTTCGAGCCTGAGCGTCAGCGGCACGAGCGGGCGCGCGAAGGCCGCCAGCGTCTCGGCATCGAGCGCGGGCGCGAGCGCCATGTGGACCGTCTCGCGCGCATCCGCAGCAAAGGCGCAGGCGCGGCGCCCCTTGCAGTCGGCCGTCACCGTCCCGAGCGTCCGGGTTGCGAGGAGCGCGCCGTCGGGGCCGTGGAGGCTGAGCGTCGCGGGCAGGGCGATGGCGGTGGCGACCGTCTCCCCCGCCTCGTCGAGCGGCAGGCCGTCGCCAACGCTGCCGGCAAGGGTGATGCGGGTCTCGAGCGCCAGCGAGAGGTCGAGCGTCTCGATCCGGCCCATGCCGGGGGTCAGGCCCGGCAGCAGGATCTTCTCCTCCAGGCGGAGGGGGGCATCGGGGAGGGGCGCCTTCCGACCGCGATCCGCCCCGAGGTCATAGACCGTCGCGGCACCGTCCGAGGGGCCGGCCGCCGTCACCCGTGTCTCGGCCGAGGCGACGAGGCCGGGCAGGGCGGCGAGCGCGACCATGAGGGCAACGGCAGCGGCGAGGCGATGTGGGCGGGCGGAGGCTGCTGGGGTCTGCACGGGCTTGTCCTCGAGGGCCATGTTCTCTCCGACTATCCGCAGGACATGGGGATGGACGCCGCAAAATGCTCATCAACAATGCGCGCACGATCCGTCAAATCCGCTCTCGCGGTTGTGAATGCATCGGAGCGGCCGCCCGCCTGATAGGCAGGAGGCGCACCGCTGCCCGCATTGCGGGCGTTCCGCGGGGCGCGATGCCGCCGATGGCGGCTTTGCAAGCCGCGCCGCTTCATGCTTTCTGTCTGCCGACACAGCTTGCGACCAGCGCCAACGGGGAGACCTGCCCATGCATCGCCGCCATCTTCTGGCCCTCGCCCTCCTGCCCGCTCTCGGCTTCGGCCTCGGTGCGGGCCCTGCACCTGCGGCCGATCCGCTCAAGATCGGCTTCGTCTATGTCGGCCCGGTGGGCGATCATGGCTGGACCTATCAGCACGACCAGGGCCGCCAGGCGGTGGAAGCCGAGTTCGGCGACAGGGTGGAGACGACCTTCGTCGAGAGCGTGAGCGAGGGCCCGGATGCTGAGCGGGTGATCCGACAGCTCGCCTCGTCGGGCCACGACCTCATCTTCACCACCTCCTTCGGCTTCATGGACTCGACCATCAAGGTCGCGAAGCAGTTCCCGGACGTGAAGTTCGAGCATGCGACTGGCTTCAAGCGCGCCGAGAACGTCAGCACCTACTCGGCGCGATTCTACGAGGGCCGGCACATCATCGGCCTTATCGCGGGCGAGATGACCGAGACGAACAAGATCGGCTACATCGCCAGCTTCCCGATCCCCGAGGTGGTGCGCGGCATCAACGCGGCGACGCTGGCGGCGCGCAGTGTGAACCCTGAGATCGAGGTGCAGGTGGTCTGGGTCAACACCTGGTACGACCCGGGCAAGGAGGCGGACGCGGCCAAGGCGCTGATCGCGCAGGGAGCGGACATCATCATGCAGCACACCGACAGCCCCGCGGCGCTCCAGGCGGCGGAGGCGGCCGGCGTCATGGCCTTCGGCCAGGCCTCCGACATGGCGCGCTTCGCCCCCACGGCCCAGCTTACCGCGATCATCGACGACTGGTCGCCATACTACATCGAGCGCACGCGCGCCGTGCTCGACGGTACCTGGGAGAGCGGCGACAGTTGGAAGGGAATTGCTGCCGGCGAGGTGGTGATGGCGCCCTATGCCAACATGCCTGAGGAGGTCGCCGCCATGGCCAAGCAGGCCGAGGAGGCGATCGCGGCGGGTGAGCTCCATCCATTCACGGGCCCGATCACGTCCCGCGAGGGCGAGCTGAAGGTGCCCGAGGGCGAGACGGCCTCAGACGAGATGATGCTGGGCATGAACTGGTTCGTGGAAGGCGTGGAGGGCGACCTGCCCAACTGAGGCGGGCGAAGTGTCGCAGGGACGGTCTGCGGGACATGGCGCTCCGGCAGGTGGCGGAGCGCCGGTTCCCTCCGGCGTGAGCCGGGCGTTCCGCGCACGGTTCGGCAATGCTGAAGGGAGCATTCGCCGCCGACCTGCGCCGTGCATCGGCGCACGGTCCTTGGATGAGGAATGGGGGACAGGGTGTGTGTGGTTCGCACTATGTTCCAGCCCCCTGAACAGGAATGGCCAAATCGCCCCTAAGGCCGCGTTAACTCTCGCGGTCGGTGGGTCTTCGCCATGGCCACGCTGGCGCTCTGGAGAGCGAGAGAGCCATCCTTCCGACCCGCGGCAGCCCGCAGATCGGTTGCGTCCGCAGACTTGACCCGGCGCCTCGTGCAATGCGCCATGGAGCTAAGACCTGCCGGAGGAGCCCGATATGAGCGACTTCAACCAGCCGCTAGGTGGCAACGAGATGCCGCGCTTCGCCGGGCCCGTCACCTTCATGCGCCTGCCCGCGGCCGAGAGCGCGAAGGGGCTCGACGCGGCCTTTCTCGGCATCCCGCTCGATATCGGCGCATCGCATCGCAGCGGCACGCGCTTCGGGCCCCGCCAGATCCGGGCCGAGAGCGCGATGATCAGGCCCTACAACATGGGCACCGGGGCAGCACCCTTCGACAGCCTGCAGGTCGCGGATATCGGTGACGTGGCGATCAACACCTTCAACCTGCCGGCCAATGTGGCGATCATCGAGACGGCAATCGCGGACGTGCTGGCCGAGGGCGCGATACCGCTAACCATGGGGGGCGACCATACAATCACCTACCCCATCTTGCGCGCCATCGCCGCCAAGCATGGGCCGGTCGCGCTTGTCCACGTGGACGCGCATGCGGATATCAACGAGCATATGTTCGGTGAGCCTGTCGCTCATGGCACCCCCTTCCGCCGCGCGGTGGAGGAAGGCCTGATCGATGGCGAGCGCACGGTGCAGATCGGCCTGCGCGGCACGGGCTATGGCCCGGACGATTTCCAGTGGTCGCGCGACCAGGGCTTCATGGTGATCCCGGCGGAGGATTGCTGGCACCGGTCGCTCAAGCCCATGATGGCCAAGCTCAGGAAATCCGTCGGCGAGGCGCCGGTATACCTGACCTTCGACATCGACAGCCTCGATCCCGGCTTCGCGCCCGGCACCGGCACGGTCGAGATGGGTGGGCTCACGACGATCCAGGCGCTCGAGATCGTCCGGGGGCTGCGCGGTCTGAATCTTGTCGGCTGCGACCTCGTCGAAGTCTCGCCGCCCTACGATCCCTCCGGCAGCACGGCGCTCATCGCCTCGAACCTCCTCTACGAAATGCTCTGCGTGCTGCCGGGCGCGCGCTATCCGGATGAGAAAAAAGAAGCAATGACAGGAGCTTACGATGAGGACATCCCTGCTGGCGATGGTTGCGGTCCTGGCTGCGGCTGCTGCTGAGGCCGATGAGCTGAACGCGCTCGTCTGGTGCGATCACACGGACGATGCGCTGATCGAGCCCTTCGAGGAAGCGCATGGCGTCACCGTGAACCTCAAGGAATACGAGGGCACTGGCGCCGCCCTCTCGCTCATCGAACAGAGCCGGCCGGGGGACTGGGACGTTCTGGTGATCGACGGGATCGACGTGCCCCGCGCCGTCGCCGCCGGGGTTCTAGCGCCCCTGCCGGAGGATGCGCTGCCGACGCGCGATCTCTTCCCGGAACTGGTGATGGCCGAGAACCACGTGATCGATGGCAAGACATACGCGATCAGCGAGAAGTTCGGCTATAACACGATCAGCTACAACAAGGCGAAGGTCGATCCCGAGGACATGAAGGACATGTCCGTCATCTGGTCGGACAAGTACGCAGGCCGGATCGCGATCTACGATTACTACTTGCCGGTGATGGGCATGGTCGCGATCGGTCTTGGGAAGGAGACGGCATCCTTGGGCGAAGACGACCTGCCGGAGATCAAGGAAAAGCTCTTCGCCATGAAGAAGGTGGCCAAGTCCGTGGGCGAGGTCGTGGCCTCGCAGACGGCCATCGCAACGGGCGAAGTCGACATCCTTGTCGGCGGGGGCGAGTGGGTGACGGCTTCCCTGACCTCGGAGCTGCCCGATCTCGACTGGGTGCTCCCCGAGCAGGGCGCGGTGCGCTGGTCGCAATCGATCGGCATCTTCGCGGATAGCCAGAGGCAGGACCTGGCGCTCAAATTCGTGCAGCACGTGCTCTCGCCCGAAGGGCAGGCGGCGCTCGCCACGTCCTCCTGCTACTGGGCGATGCCGGCGAACATGAAGGCTGGCGAGGCACTTACAGCGGATCAGAAGGCCGCGCTCCGCTGGGACGAGCAGGCGGAGTACCTAGAGCGGGCCCAGCTCTACCCCGCACCTTCGGCTGAGCTCGACCGGGCGATGCAGGACGCCTGGACCGAGATGCTCCAGCAGTGAGGCGGCCGGCCGACGGGCGGCCCGTTCGCGCGCCGCGGGGCGTTGCCCCGCGCCTTGCTCCGCCCACCCGCCAGCCAGCCGCCCGTTGTCGCACGGGCGGTCGCTCATGAGCGCGGCGGCGCGGGAGCGGACCTCGGCCTGGGCGGCGGTGCTGCCGGCGATGCTCTGGACGCTCATGTTCTTCGCCGCGCCCTTCGGCGCGATGGCGGCGATGAGCCTCTGGCGGCGCGGCGAGGAAGGCATCGAGTGGGTCTGGGATTTCGGCAACTATGCCGCCTTCATCGAGCGTCCGGCCATGGTCGAGGCGTTGGTGAACTCGCTCGAGATCACTGTCCTCGTGACCGTCGTCTCCGTGCTGCTGGCCTACCCGCTGGCCGCCATCATCGCCTTTCGCGTGCCCCAGCGCTGGCAGCGCCTTGCGCTTGCGCTCGCCGTCTTGCCGTTCTGGACCTCCTATGTGGTGCGCTCCTATGCCTGGACGCTGGTGCTGGCCTCGAACGGTCCGCTCAATCGCGGGCTCGAGGTGCTGGGCCTGCCTGTGCTCGAGATCGCGGCGAGCCGGGCTGCGACGGTCACGGGCTTCGTGCATTTCTTCGTCATGTTGCTGACGCTCACAATCTATGCCTCGCTGGCGCAGCTGCCCCGCTCCTACGCTCGCGCGGCGGCGGATCTCGGCGCAGGGCCCGTCGCGCGGTTTTGCCATATCATCCTACCGCTCACGCTGCCGGGCGTCGCAGTCGGTGCCTTCCTCACCTTCGTGCTCTGCATCGGAGACTACGTGACACCGCAGATCCTCGGCGGCGGTGCCGAACTCACGCTGCCGCAGGTGATCATGCTCCAGCTCGGCCGGCGGGCGGACCTGCCGATGGCGGCCGCGCTCTCGATCGTGCTGATGGTCATCGTGACCCTTGTCTGGCTTACCGCTGCCTGTTGGCTGAGGATCGACCGCGTATGATCGCCTGCGCCGCCGCCATGCCATGCTGCGCTGGCCGTGCCGCACCGGGCCACAGGCGCTGCTGCCTGCCCCGCGCCGCGGACCCGGCATCGCCACGGGCGCAGCGGCAGACGCGGCGCCTTGGAGGCTTGCAGTGAGGGCCGCATCAGGCGCATTGGCGGTGGGCTATGCGCTGCTGCTCTACGCCTTCATCTACCTGCCGGTCGTGGTGCTCGTGCTCTTTTCCTTCCATGACGGCCGCCTGCCGATCCCGCCTTTCCGGCCGGCCACACTGCGCTGGTACGCGGCGGTGCTGGAGGACGACGACGTGGTGGCGGCCCTCTTCAATTCGCTCGGCGTCGCCGCGCTCTCCTCAGCCGCGGCCTGCGCGCTCGGCTTTCTCGCCGCCTGGGGGCTTGCGCGCGCCGCGCTGCCGGGCGGGGGCGCGATCCGCACGCTCCTGATGGCACCGCTCACGGTCAGCTATCTCATCATCGGGCTCGGGCTGCTCATCTCCTTCAACCTCACCGGTATCGACCGCTCGCTCATGACCACGGGGATCGGGCATGCGGTCATCAACACGCCACTCTGCTTCGCGATCTGCGCGGCATCGATGGGGGCGCAGCACGTGAACCTAGAGCGCGCGGCGCGGGATCTCGGCGCGTCCGAGCTCCGCGTCCTCGCGCTTGTCACTGTTCCGGTGCTCTGGCCCGCGATCCTCGCGGCCTTCGCCCTCAGCCTGACCTTCTCCTGGGACGAGTTCGTGATCGCCTTCCTCCTCACCCGCTTCGACGTGACCCTGCCCGTCGAGATCTGGTCGCTGCTACGCTCGGGCCTCAGTCCCAAGACCAATGCCGCGGGCTCCATCGTCTTCCTCGTCTCGGTTCTGGCGGTGCTTCTCGTCGAACTCCTGGTCTTTCGCAGGCATCGGGCATGAGCGCGGGCCTCGCCGTCGAGCGGGTGACGAAGCGCTACGGCAGCGCCGCGGCGCTCGATGCGGTCTCGCTCGAGGTAGCGGAGGGGGCTTACGCCGTCGTCCTCGGGCCTTCGGGCTCGGGCAAGTCGACACTCCTTGGCCTCCTCGGCGGGTTCATCGACCCGGACGAGGGGCGCGTGCGCATCGGCGGCGAGGACGTGACGGCGCTCGGCCCCGTGAAGCGCCCGACCACCACGGTCTTCCAGGACTACGCGCTCTTCCCGCATATGGATCTTGCCGACAATGTCGCCTTCGGCCTCCGGATGCGCGGCTGGAAGAAGCGGGAGCGCCGGGCGCGGGCGGCGGAGGTGCTGGCCCTCGTCGGGCTGGAGGGAGCGGCGGGCCGGCGGCCCCATGCGCTTTCGGGCGGACAGCGACAGCGCGTGGCGCTGGCCCGCGCGCTCGCCGTCGAGCCGGCCGTCCTCCTCCTCGATGAACCCCTCGGCGCGCTCGACCTCGCGCTCCGCCGCGCGATGCAGCGGGAGCTCAAGGCGATCCAGCGCCGCCTCGGAACGACCTTCGTCCATGTGACGCATGATCAGGAGGAGGCGATGGCGATCGCGGACATGGTGGTGGTGATGAACGAGGGCCGGATCGCCGATGCCGGCCCGCCGGAGCGCGTCTATCTCCGTCCCGCGAGCCGCTTTGCCGCGCGTTTCATGGGCGAGATCAACCTGTTGCCGGTCCGTGCCCTGCCGCGGCGGCACGGGCGCGTGATGCTGGAGACGCCGCTCGGCCCGCTGCCGGCACCGACAGGAACGCTGCCCGAGGGGCGGGCCGCCCTCGGGATCCGGCCCGAGCATCTCGGCCTTGCAGAGGAGGATGCGCCCCCGTCCGGCCGGGTCCAGATACCCGCGGAGGTGCGCGAAACCTCCTTCTTCGGCACCCATCACCGCGTGGTCGTCGCGCCGCAGCCCGCGGGCCCGACGCTCATCGCCCATCTGCCGCAGCGCGCCGATCCGTCGCCGGGCAGCCGGCTGACCTTGTCGCTCGACCCGGACGATGCGGTGATCCTGCCAGCCGGGGACGATGCGGAGGACCGAGAATGACGGAGCTTGCCCGCGCCAAGCCTGAGGACTGGTGGCGCGTCACCCGCCTTGCCGACGATGTCAGCCTCATCGACGAGCCGCATATCGAGCCCATGTATCGTTGCAACTGCTGGCACATCCGGGGCCGGGACCGGGATCTCCTGGTCGACAGCGGCATGGGCGTCGTCAGCCTCCGCCGCTGGGTGCCGCTCGTCAGCGAGAGGCCACTGCTGGCGGTCGCCAGCCACACCCATTTCGACCATATCGGGTGCCATCACGAGTTCGAGCATCGCGCCGTGCACCGCGCCGAGGCAGAGCTCATCGCCGCCCCGACCCGCGCGGCCACGCTCGCCGACCCCTACGTGACCGACGAGATCTTCACCACGCTGCCGCCCGCGCCCTATCCGAGCGCGGGCTACGAGGTGGCGCCGGCGCCCGCGACGCGACTCCTCGAGGACGGCGACATGCTGGACACGGGCGACAGGCGACTAGAGGTGGTGCACACGCCCGGCCATTCGCCCGGCGGCATCGCGCTCTGGGAGGAGGCGACGGGCACGCTCTTCTCGGGCGATCTCGTCTATGACGGGCCGCTTATCGAGGACACCTATCATGCGGATCCGGATGCCTATGTCGCCTCGATGCAGCGCCTCCTCGCGATCCCGGCGCGCATCGTGCATGGCGGCCATTTCCCGAGCTATGACGGCGCGCGCCATCGGGCGATCATCCGTGCGTGGCTCGACGCCAAGGGCGCCTGAACCCGCGCAGCCGTTGCGACCCGCGCCGGGCGCCAGTATCCGGAGGCGGGGCGGTGCAGGCGCGAGAAGGGGGCTGCGCGGATGACCGAAGACGACCGTGGCGCGATGCGCGCGGGGCAGGTGGCCGCCGGCGGGGACGCGCTGTCCGCCCGGCTACCGGCGCCTGTGCGGCGGCTCTACTTCGCGCTTGCGGCCGTCGCGCTGCCGGCCGCCTGCATCCTGGCGCTCCTGCGGCTCGGTCTCGTGGTCGAGGGAATGGCGCCGCGCTTCGCCATCGTCGACTTCCGGTTCTTTTACACGGCCGCCGTCGCCTTCGGCCAGGGCGTCTCGGTCTATGGCGAGGCCTATCTCGCGCTCGGTCAGGCGCTCTATGATGCATCCTTCGAGGCCCGTTTCTTCTATGCGCCGACGATCCTTCCGCTTCTCTCCCCGCTCTCCCTCCTGCCGCCGGAGATGGCCTCCGCCGCTTTCATGGTCGCGGACGCGGTGGTGACGGTCGGAAGCCTCGCAGGGGCGGCGTGGCTTCTGCATGCGCGACTGATGGCCGTCGATTGGCGGCTTGCGGGAGCGGCTATGGTGGTGCTCGGTGCCGCGATCCTGACCCCGTCGGTCACCGTGCTCTTTCTGGGTAACGTGAAGTTCCTGATGCTCGCGGGCCTCGTCCTCTGGATCGCCGGGGCGCTGCGGGGCCGGCTGTTGGCGCAGGCGATCGGCCTCACCCTCCTCATGATGATCCCGCAGCTCGGGCTCGTGCTCTACCTCGTCGCGCTGCTGACGCCCGCCTGGCGGGGTGGGGCGCTCGGCGCAGCCGCGCTCTCGGCCCTTCTCTACGTCGTCGCCGCCTGGCCGCACGGGCTGGTCGAATACGCCGTCGCCTTTGTCGAGGCGGTGTCGAGCTATGCCGTGCGGCCGGAGAACGATAGCGCGCGGCTCATCGGCCTGCCCTTCCTGCTGGGGCATATCGGGATTGGTACCGGCCCGCTTCTGACGGGTGCGCTCTGCCTTCTCGGCGCGGGGCTGACGGTGGCGCTCCTGCCCGCGCGGCGGGATCCTTATGCGACCGCGCTCCTCTCCGTCGCCATCGGGATCGCCGTGGCGCCTGGGCACCTGACGAACGCGCTGCTGCTGATGCCCGGGCTGGCGCTTGTGCTGACCGCCGGGCCGGTGTTGCCCCGCCTGCTCCTCGGCCTGGCGCTCCTCGTTCTGGGCTCGGTCGAGCACGCGTTGCCAGGCTTCGGGGCGGCAGCGCCGGCTACGGAGGTGCTGCGGTCCTGGATCGCGACGGCGGGCCTCGCGGCGGCACTCGCGGGTCTTGGCCTCCTCGCGCGTGAAATAGTGCCGGCCGGGCGTGTTGCGGTCGAAGGAGGGCGAGCGGATGCAGCGACTTGATGCGGTGCTCGAGCGGTTTCTCGGGCCCCGTCTCTTCGGCGTCGTTCTGTGGGCGGCCGTTCCGGCGGTGCTGCTGCTTGCGCTGCTGCGCTTTGGGCTCATCGTCCACAGGATGGCTCCGGCCTACGCGCAGCGCGACGCGGGTGCCTTCTTCCTGGCGGGCCGGTCCTATCTCGAGGGGCTGAACCCCTATGGCGATGCGTTCTGGCAGCTCTCGGAGGACGTCTACGGGTTCACGATGGGGGCGTTCTTCAACCCGCCCTACACGCTGCCGCTCCTTGCGCCGCTCGGCTACGTGGGTCCGGAGATGGCGGGGCTGGCGTTGATGATCCTGGGGCCGGTGGCGACCGCGGCGGCCATCGCGCTGGCGCTTTGGATGGTGCGCGGCCGGGGGTTCGTGCTGGCCTGGCAGTTCGCCGCGGCCATCGCGCTCTTCCTCGGCCTCCTGGTCTTCCAGCCGCTGGTGCCGACGGTGGTCTACGGGCATATCAAGCCTGCGGTACTGCTCGGGCTGGTGGTTTGGGCATGGGCCGCGCGGGCTGGCTGGTGGCCGCTGCAGGCGGTCGCGCTGGCGGTCGTGATGGCGCTGCCGCAATTCGCGCTGCCGCTCCTCGTCGTCTCGGCGCTCGTTCCCCGCTGGCGCCTCGCCGCGGCCGGGGCGGTTGCCGCCTGCGGCGCGCTCTACCTGCTGGCCGCCCTGCCGCACGGCATCTTCGCTTTCGCCTTCGACTGGTTGTCGCAGGCCGGGGGATATTCGGCGGATCCGGTGAATGTGCCGGGCGTTCTCGTCGGCGCCTCGCCGCTCCTCGATATCATCGGGCTTTCGGCCGGGGCGCCCGTCACCCTCGCTGTGGGGCTTGCCGGCGGCTTTGCGATCTGGCGTGCCGGCACGGTGGACCCGCTCGTCGTGGCGATGGGCGCGGCCGCTGTCGGCATCTTCGCGGCGCCAACGCATCTTCCTTCGGCGCTGCTCCTCTTCCCCGCTCTCGCCTATGTGGTCGCCTCGGGCCCGTTGCTGCCGCGCCTCGCCCTCGGCGTCGCGCTCACCGTCCTTGGCATGACGGATTGGTTCGTCGACCTCGACACGCTCTTCGCAAGCGGAGGGGAGGGCATCTTCCGGCTCCGTGCCCTCGGCTCGACGGCGATGCTGGTGGTCGCCTTCGTCGCCCTGATGGCCTTGCAGCCGCGCGAGCAGGCGAGCGGCGCAGGCGCCTAGGCCACCCGGTCCCCCGGCTCCCGCCCGGCGAAGAAGGCGTCGAGATTGTCGAGGGCGCGGAAGCCCATGGCGTCCCGCGTCTCAGCGGTGGCCGAGCCGATATGGGGCAGCAGGAACACGTTGGGCAGTGCCGCGATGGCCGGGTTGCCGCCAGGCTCGGTTCGGAAGACATCGAGCCCCGCGGCGAAGAGGCGGCCCGAGGTGAGCGCGCCGATCAGCGCCTCCTCGTCCACCAGCGCGCCGCGGGCGGTGTTGACGAGGATAGCGCCCTCCGGCAGGCGTGCGAAGGCGGCCGCGTCCATCATGCCCGTCGTCTCCGGCCCCGCCGGGCAGTGGAGCGAGAGCACGTCCGAGACCTCCAGCAGGCTCTCCAGCGTCTTGTGAAAGACGGCGCCCTTCTCCAGCGCGGGGTCGAGCCGCCGGCGGTTGTGGTAGTGCACCTCCATTGCGAAGCCGCGCGCCCGCTCGGCCGTGACCTGTCCGACGCGCCCCATGCCCACGACGCCGAAGCGCTTGCCCGTCACCTGCCGGCCGACCATGAAGGCGGGGGACCAGAAGTCCCACTTGCCCTCGCGCACCATGATATGCCCCTCCGCCCCGCGGCGAGCGGCGCCCAGCATGCAGAGGATCGCGATCTCGGCCGTTGCGTCCGACAGCACGTCCGGCGTGTTCGTGACCGTGATGCCATGCGCCTTTGCGGCCCCCAGGTCCACGTGATCGACGCCGACCGAGTGATTGGCGATGATCCTGAGACGCTCCGGCAGCGCGGCGATCACCTCGGCGGAGAAAAGCTCGGAGTGGCAGGGAAGGACGGCATCGACGTCGCGACAGGCGGCGACGAGCTCCTCCGTCGAGAAGACGCGGTCCTCCATGTTCAGAACCGCGTCGTAGTCGCGCGCCGCCCGCTCCTGCACCGCATCCGTCAGCCGGCGGGTGATCAGCAGGCGCTTCATCAGCGCCGGCCGCGGATCTTGAGCGTGATATCGCGCACGAAGTCGAACGCGACCATCGCGACCACGATGCCGACGATCACGATCAGCTCGAGCTCCGGCACGAAGCTGACGATGACGTAGAGAAAGCCGCCGAAGCCCGCGAGGGCCAGTATGGCGAGAATGATCTCGAGCAGGATCATGGGGTCGCTCCGAGGTGGCTGGCAGGTGATTTCGCTGCTGACAGGGATTGCCCTAGGGGCAACACTGTGGGGCGGCCGGCAGGGCCGCGATCCGGACCGGATGAAAGGAGACTGTCATGGGCGAGGACGAAGAACTCGACGGCATAAGGGCCGGCATCCCGATCCCCGCGGCGGCGGCGAGGGATGCGTCGATCCCCGAGCCGCCTTTCGACGAGACGGAGGGCACCTGGGAGAGCTTCGACGTCTTCGTCGGTGCGGACGGCACGGTCGAGCCCGCGAGCGTCAAACATGACGACTGCGAACGCGGCATCGTCCTCTATGCCGTTCAGGTGGTTCGGGCGCCCAACTGCGGCGCGGCGGACAAGGCGCGGGCGCTGGCCGCGGCCGAGGCGGCCGCGCTCGTCTACTTCCGCAACAACTTCGAATGCGTCAACAAGCACTGCCCGGCCAAGCGGGGGAAGAAACTCTGGGAGGGCCGCTCCTGCTGCACGGCCCCGGATATCGCGACCGCTGCCGTCCTCTACCGCTTCTTCTGCGAAGTGGAGCTCTGAGGGCCGGGGCGCCGTCATGTCGGCTCTCCGCCGAGGGTGCGGACGAGCCAGCGCGCGGTACGCAGGAGGCGCGCATCGTCACCATGCGGGCCGACGAGCTGTACACCCATCGGCAGGCCCCCGGGCCCGGTGAGGAGCGGCAGGGTGATCGCCGGCAGCCCGGTGAAGGACCAGAGGCTGCAGAAGGCCGGGTTTCCGGTCGTCTCCGGTCCGGGTGCCTCGCCCGGCGCCGCGGGGGTCACGAGCGCATCGACCTCCTCGAAGATCTCGGCGAAGGCGGCGCGCAGGCGGGGCTGGAGCGCGCGTGCCTCGAGATAGGCGAGCGCCGGCACGCCGCGACCTGCGAGAATGGCCTCGCGGTAGAGGGGATGGACCCGCTCCCCGCCCTTGTCGAGATAGTGGCCAAGAAGCTGGGCCGCCTCGACCTGCATGATGCGCGCGATCAGGCCCTTGATCCCGGCCAGCCGGCCCGGCGTCGCGATATGCGCGCAGCCCGGGATCGCCGCGACGAGCTCGTCGAAGGCCTTGGGCGTTCCGGGCTCTGCTTCGTTCCAGGTCGGGCCCTCGAAGAAACCGATCGCTGGCGGAACGGGCGGCTCCTGCATTGCCGTGGCCGTGAGGGGCAGCCGGTGGGGCAGCGCATCGCCGTCGAGGCCGTCGGGGCCCGTCATGTGTTCGAGTAGCGCCGCGTCCTCGACGCTGCGGGCGAGAAGGCCGACATGGTCGAGCGCGTTGCTGACGGGCAGGACGCCTGAGCGTGGCACGGCCCCGAAGCTCGCCTTGAAACCGACGATGCCGCAAAAGCTCGATGGCCGTATGACGGAGCCGTTGGTCTGCGTGCCGAGCGCCAGCGGCACGTGCCCGGCGGCAACGGCGGCGGCGGAGCCGGCCGAGGAGCCGCCGGGCGTGCGGGCTGCATCATGCGGGTTGCGCGTCGGCGAGGGTGGGGCGCCCGCCATCTCGGTGGTGTGGGTCTTGCCGAGGATGATCGCTCCTTCGGCCTTCAGGCGGCGGATGCAGGTCGCATCGGCCTCGGGAACGCGCCCGGCGTCGACGGGAGAGCCGTTCTCGCAGGGCATGCCCGCGACATCGATGATGTCCTTGACGCCGACCGGGATGCCGTGGAGCGCGCCCAGCGGCAGGCCGCGCTTGCGATGAGCGTCCCGCGCCCGGGCGGCCGCGAGCGCGCCCTCGCGATCCACATGCTTCCAGGCGCGCAGCTCCCCGTCCGACGCGTCGATCCGGGCGAGACAGGCCGCGACCAGGGCCTCCGCGCTCAGGGCGCCCGAGGCGAGCGCCGCGCGCGACTCGGTGGCCGTCAGGTCGGCCGGATTGGGCTTTGCTCCGTCGGCCATCCGCGCCTCAACCGTAGATGGCGTTGGGCAGCCATAGATAGATGCCCGGGAAGTTGTAGACGAGGACCATCGCCGTGATGATCAACACCAGGAACGGCATCACGCCCTTGAAGATCTGCGTCAGCTCCACGCCGGGTGGCGCCACGCCCTTGAGATAGTACGCTGCCATGGCCATCGGCGGTGTGAGGAAGGAGGTCTGCAGATTGAGCGCGATCAGGATGCCGAAGAACAGCGGATCGATCTCGAAGAACGGCAGGAGCGGCAGGAAGATCGGCACGAAGATGATGATGATCTCCGACCATTCGAGCGGCCAGCCGAGGATGAAGATGATCACCTGCGCCATGATCAGGAACTGGATCGGCGTAAGGTTGAGCCCCAGCACGAATTCCTCGATCAGGCCTTCGCCGCCCAGATAGGAAAAGACGGAGGCGAAGGTCCAGCTGCCCACGAACATCCAGCAGACCATCGCGGAGGTCTTCATCGTGAGATACACGCTCTCGCGCAGCCGATCCCAGGTCAGCGACCGGTAGGCGATGGCGAGGATAAGTCCGCCGAGTGCGCCGAGGGATGCGGCCTCGGACGGGGTGGCGAGGCCGAAGAGGATGGCGCCCAGCACCGCGAGGATCAGGATCGCGAGTGGGAAGAAGCTGGTTACGAGCTTCACGATGATCTGACCGTAGCTGAGGTCGTCCGTCTCGTCCGCCGGCGGCTTGGGCGCAAGGCCGGGTTGAAGCGCCGCGCGGCCCACCACGTAGACCATGTATAGCCCTGCCAGGAGGAAGCCCGGGATGAGCGCGCCGGCATAGAGCTGCACGATCGAGACGTTGGAGGTCGCGGCGTAGACGATCAGCATGATCGAGGGCGGGATGAGGATGCCGAGGCAGCCGCCCGCGCAGATCACACCGCAGGCGAAGGAGACATCGTACTTGGCCTTCAGCATCGAGGGCAGGGCCAGCATGCCCATCAGCGTCACGACCGCGCCGATGATACCCGTCGCCGTCGCGAAGAGCGCACAGGTGGCGAGCGCCGCCACGGCCATCGCGCCCGGCAGGCGCTTGGCGGTCACGTAGAGCGTGTCGAAGAGCCGGGTGACGATGTTCGCACGCTCGACGATATAGCCCATGAAGAGAAACAGCGGGATCGCCGTCAGCACGTCGTTCGACATGACGGAATAGGTCTGGTTCACGAAGAGGTCGAAGATACGGTTGTTGAGAAAGCCGCCCAACCATTCACCGGTATATTCGAGCGTCGTCGCGTCTTCGCCGAGCCGGTCCAGCCCACGCCACTGCCGGTCGACGTCGAAATACGCATAGTATCCGAAGATCACCGCGACGGCCATGAGAGTAAAGGCGATTGGAAAGCCCAGGAAGATCGTCAGAATGAAGATCGCGAGCATCATGATCGCGATTTGAGGGTCGGTCATTCTCTCTGTCCCCTACTCAATGGCGCCGATTGCGTTCGGCGTCCTTGACGATGCTCTTGGTCACGTTTTGCCCGCCGGCCGAGCCGCCGACAGGCATGCCGCCGCCCAGACCCTTGGCCCGCGCCTCGCGCAGGATGACGTCCTCGAGCTCCTCGACATCCTCGTCATGCCCGATCCACTCGTTGTGGCGCATGGCCCAGATGCAGCGCAGCACCTGCGCGATGCCCTGGAGGAGAAGGAGGATGCCGGCCGCTACGATCAGCACCTTGAACTGAAAGATCGGCATGCCCGCGGGGCTCATCACGCTCACCTCGGTGAAGCGGATCGAGCGCTCGGCGTATTTCCAGCCGGCGAAGATGAGCGCGAGTATGCCGGGAAAGAAGAAGATGATGTAGAGCACGCATTCGACGCGTCCCTGCACGCGCGGGCTCCAGAGACGGTAGAGGAAGTCGCCCCTGACATGCGCGTTCGTCGCCAGCGCATAGGCGCCGCCCATCATGAAGAGCGCGCCGTACATCATGTAGCTGAGGTCGAAGGCCCAGGCGGTCGGTGCGCCGAAGAGGTAGCGGCTGAACACCTCGAAGGCGACGCCGAAGGTCATGATCAGGATGCACCAGGCGAAGGCCCGGCCGAACCAGCTGGTCAGCCGGTCGATGAAATGGATGGTCGCGATCATTGGACGCCCTCTGTGCCTCCGCGAGCGGGTAGGATCGAGGATGTCATGCCCCGGCCGGATCGGGCCGGATCGGGGCATCCAGAGCCGTCTTTGCGGCGCGACAGGCCCTGGATCGCGGGGCGGGTGCCCTGCGACGACAGCAGTGGGGCCCGGACGGCGCCGGGCCCATGACCCGTCAGAAGGGCAGCTTGCCCGGGAAGTAGTGATCGTAGGCGAGCTTGTAGTCGGCCGCGTTCAGAAGATCATAGAACGCGCAGCGCTCCGCCCAGTCCTTCTGGCTCTTGACCACACGGGCGAAGAACTCGTCCTGCTCGAGGTTCTCGAGCACCGCGTCCCAGGCCTTCAGCTGCTCCTGCAGGATCGAGGTGGGCGTGCGGTAGACATTCACGCCGTCCTCGTTGATCAGCTTCTGGAGATCCGCCGAGTACTTGTCCATCGCGAGGCCGTAGTTGGCCGTGTTGGCCGCCTCGGCTGCGTATTCGAGGATCGCCTGCTGCTCTTCCGACAGGCCGTCGAAGACATCGCGGTTGAAGATGATCTCGAAGAACTCTGCCGCCTGGTGGTAGCTCGACATGTGATAGTGCTTCGAGACGTCCTGCGCGCCGAACTGGCTGTCCGAGGTCGGATTGTTGAACTCGAAGGCGTCGATCACGCCGCGCTCGAGCGCGGGTACGATCTCGCCGCCCGGGAGCTGGGTCACCGCGACGCCGGCCTGCTGCATGACGTCCGCGGCGAGGCCGACGGTGCGCCATTTGAGGCCCTTCATGTCGTCGATCGACGTCACCTCCTGCTTGAACCAGCCAAGCGGCTGGGTCGGCATCGGCATGGCGAAGAAGCCGACGAGGTTGAGACCGAGAACGTCCTGGATGAGCTCGTCATAGAGCGCCTTGCCGCCGCCGTACTGGATCCAGGCCAGCATCTGGCTGGCGTTGGCGCCGAATACGGGGCCGGTGCCGAAGAGCGAGGCGGCCTTGTTCTTGCCGTACCAGTAAGCGGTCACGTGATGGCCGCCGTCGAGGATGCCGTCGGCGACCGCGTCCTGGATCTGGAAGGCCTTCACGACCGCGCCCGAGGGCAGGTAGTCGATCTGCATCCGCCCGCCAGACATCTTGTTGACGCGCTCGACATACTGCTTGGCGAAGTCGGAGAAGACGTTCGCATCCGGCCAGGCACCCTGCATCTTGATGGTGACGGTCTGCGCGCGGCTGATCTGCGGGGTGGCCAGCGTGGCGGCCGCGGCGCCGCCCGCCATAAGGCCGCCGCGCAGGAAGCTGCGCCGGGTGTTGGTGGTCTCGGTCATGAGTTCCTCCCAAGGATGGTGCGCCCCTGAAGGGGCCGTTCTTTGTGCACGCAAACATCGTAAACGCTGCACGACGCTGAACGTAGCTCTGCTGCTTGCGGAATCACTGGTTACACAATCTTCGTTCGTCCTGTCAGCCTGTCCCGTCGCTGCCGACGAAGGCGTGATCGCTGGGGCGGCCCGTTTCGGGACAAGCGCCAAGGAAAATCGCTCCGCCTCGATGTCTGTCGGGGGCGCCATTGTCTCCGTGCAACGTCCGCCGCCAAGTTTGACAGGGCCCGGATGGCGCTCTGGCGGGCGACGCGTCCGCCCGCTAGGCTGAAAGGCGAAAAACTTTGTGCCCGTCGGGCATTGCGAGGGAGTGTTGTCATGACCCTGAACCGGACGATCGCGGCCGTTGGCATCGGGCTGGGGCTTCTCGTCGCCGGCTGCGGCATGAGCGACACGGAGGTGGCGCTCCTGAAGGCGCGCACGGCCGTCGAGAATGCGATGACGAATCAGGCCGCGAGCTATGCCTCGGACCGGCTCTTTGAGGCGCAGAGCGAGCTTGCCGCGGCCGAGGACCTGGCGGAGGCGGGCCAGAGCCAGGAGGCCATCGGTCTCGCGGAATCCGCGCGTCTCAAGGCGCGCCAGGCCGAGGCGAAGGCGGCCGAGGGCCGTCTGCAGGCCGTCGCGGAGGACGAGGCGGAGGAGCAGGCCGAGCGCGAGGCCGAGATCCGCGAGCGTGAGGACGACGTTTAGGACCGTGCCGGCCCGCGGAGCGGCGCGCTAGGCTCGCGGCATGCGCTGCGGCGCGCCCGGCGACACGATACACCGTCATCATTTTGGCGGGACCGCCGAGCGCAGGCCGGCGGTGGCCGATGCGCAGTCGATCTGAGGATCAGCGAGTTCGTGAACCTGCCCAACCGGGTCGTCTCCTTCGCCTTTCCCCGCTCGGTCTTCGGCTGACGCGCCTTCCCCGCCGAAATACGAGCCATCAGGGCCCTCCCTCGCCCAGGGTGTCGAGCCAGCCCTGGTAGTGCACCAGGAGCGTGCCGAGAACCGGCAGCCGGATGCGCACATCGAAGCGATAGACGCGTCGTCCGTCCCGCTCCCCCTCCGTCTCCAGCGTCTCGACGCCGGGGGCGAGCGGCCCCGGCAACGGCATACCGAGAAAGCGCGCCCGGACGAGCGTCATGGCGATCCCGCCGCCAGCGATGGCGATGCGCGTCGTCGCGGTCACGGGGCCCATGCGCTCGCTGAGCAGCCCGTCTCCCGCCGCGGCGATCTGCGACGGGTAGCTTCGTGCGCCGATGTCCCTGACCCAGCGGTCCGCACCGTCGGGGGTGGACGCCGTCGTGAGACGCAGAGGCATGCCGTCCGTCGCCCGCGGCAGCCCGGTCAGCTTCGCGATGAGCGGCGCCAGCAACCCCGCGCCGTGCCGCACCGTGATCCGCCCCTCAACGCGGCCGTGATCCGCATGGAGCGCGCGGACGGCCGGGGCAAGCGCGTCGAGCTCTGCACCGATCGCCGTGGAAAGAGCGGTCGGTGATGCGCGCCCTGTCTGCACGCCGCCGGTCTCGACGCCCGCTCTCATCCGACCAGACGGCGGCGCAGAGCCTCGGGCGGCAGGGCACAGAGATCGTCGCGCCCGAAAAGCGCATAGCGGTTGCGCGCGATGCGGGCATAGAGCCAGTCCTGGACGGCCACGGGCAGGACCCGAAGCGCACCGAAGACGCGCGTCCACCGCTTGAGCCTTGGCGCAAGACGCAGCATGGCGTCGAGCGAGCCGTATGCGCGCCCGTCCTCGATCATCAGCCATGTTGCCGGGTCGTCTGCGTCCAGCCCGTAGAGACGGAGGAGCGCGCGGCCGAGCGGCCCCTCCGCGGTGGTGATGCGGATCTTGTCAGCACCGTCCCACAGCGCGATACGCCGTGCGGCAGCCGAGCATAGCGCACAGTCTCCGTCCATCACGAGCAGAATGCGAGCCTCGTCCCAGGCCGGCACCGAAGGGTCGCCACGCCAGGCGTAATCCGCAAGCGCCACAGGCCTCATTGCCGCCTCCGCATCTCCGAAGAGATTATACAGCTCCCGGCGCGGCTGCGGGAATGCGACAAATGGCGACCATCGGCGCGCCCGGTCAGGATGTCCGGAGCCGGCCGAGCTGCCTCTTCTAAGCTCGACTTTCGATCCTGGGATGGAGATGATCGGGCTTGCCGAGATCGGTCGGGTTCTGGGGCACCACTGTTGGTCACCAAAGCGAACGGCGTTCGGCGTTCGGCATTCGGGGGTCTGAGGCGCTCGGCGAAGCTGACGGCCTCAGGGACGGTCTGCCGGTTCATCCCGACCTTCCAGCCCAACCCCGCGGTCGACGCCCGCGGTCAAGCCATCGCCCCTGGACGGTGAGCGTGGTTTCAGCGTTTCCGTTGGGGACCCGCCCCCATGGCCTCTCTCGCACGACGGCAGAACAACACCTCTCAGGGCCCGTACATCTGGTTGTGCGCACCGGCAGCCCGTTCGGGATCGATCTGCCAGTCGAGACTGACAAAGGCGAACGGAAGACATTCCAAGAAGGCCGACCCAATCGAAACCGAGCCTCCATCCTCCCGAGCAACACAAACGTCGTCGCCGGGAACCAGCCGCGGCCCGGTCTTCGGAAACACGCGCGACAAGCACCCCCAACATCTCCTACCGGCCCGATCGACCGGCAAGGCACGCGATGGGCACGTGATCCGATCTTCCGGCCCACCACGGGCATCCCCGCAACCAGTATCCCGGCGACCAGCCGGGATTCCGCTTTGCTGAACGGCGCCGCCTCAGACGCCCATGCAGATGTATTTCATCTCGAGATACTCCTCGATCCCGTGACGGGAGCCCTCGCGGCCGAGGCCGGACTGCTTGACGCCGCCGAAGGGGGCGACCTCGGTCGAGATGATGCCTGTGTTCACGCCAACGATCCCGCTCTCCAGTCCTTCGGCCACCTTCCAGACACGGCTGAGGTCCTTGGCGTAGAAATAGGCGGCCAGCCCGAAGATCGTGTCGTTGGCGAGCGTCACCGCCTCCTCGTCCGTCTCGAAACGGAAGAGCGGCGCCACCGGCCCGAAGGTCTCCTCGCAGCTCACCAGCGCATCCTGCGGCACCCCGGTCATCACCGTTGGCTCGAAGAACATGCCGCCCTTCTCGTGCCGCTTGCCGCCGATGATCACCTTCGCGCCGCGCCTGGTTGCGTCCGCGATGTGCTCCTCGACCTTCTCCACGGCCTTGGGCTCGATCATCGGGCCGATCTTCACGCCCTCCTCGAAGCCGTCGCCGACCGTCAGCTTCTCGACCGCCGCCTTCAGCTTCTCGGCAAAAGCGTCATAGACCCCGTCCTGCACGTAGAGGCGGTTGGCGCAGACGCAGGTCTGACCCGCATTGCGGAACTTGCACATGATCGCGCCCTCGACCGCGGCGTCGAGATCCGCATCGTCGAAGACGATGAAGGGCGCGTTGCCGCCGAGCTCGAGGCTCATCTTCTTGATGGTGTCCGAGGACTGCTTCATCAGGATGCGACCCACTTCGGTGCTCCCGGTGAAGGTGATCTTCGCGACCTTCTCGTGCTCGCAGAGGATCTTGCCCACGCCCTTCGAGTCCGTCGAGGTGATCACGTTGAAGACACCCTTGGGGATGCCCGCCTTCTCCGCCAGCACTGCCATCGCCGTGCAGGACAGCGGCGTCAGCGCCGCGGGGCGGACGACGAAGGTGCAGCCGGCGGCAAGGGCCGGGCCGCATTTGCGGGTGATCATCGCGTTCGGGAAGTTCCAGGGCGTGATGGCGCCGACCACGCCGATGGGCTGGCGCAGCACCAGGAGGCGCTTGTCCGGCTGATGGCCCGGGATCGTCTCGCCATAGACGCGCTTCGCTTCCTCGGCGAACCACTCGATGAAGGACGCGCCATAGGCGATCTCGCCCTTGGCTTCGGCCAGCGGCTTGCCCTGCTCGGCCGTCAGCAGCCGGCCGAGATCGTCCTGGTACTCCATCATCAGCTCGTACCAGCGCCGTAGGATCTGGGCGCGTTCCTTCGCGGTCTTCGCGGCCCAGGCGGGTTGCGCGCGATGCGCCGCCTCGATGGCGCGCTCGGCATCGGCCACGCTGCAATCGGCGACATCGGCGATGGTCTCGCCGTTTGAGGGGTTCGTCACGGCGAAGGTCTTGCCGTCCGCGCCCCCGACCCACTGGCCGTCGATATAGGACTGGGCGGCCAGCAGGCTGCGTTCGCTGAGGTCGAACATGGTTTCCTCCCGATTTCTGATCTGGGCGTGGTGTCGCGCCTTTGCCCCTGCACGGTCAAGGCAGGCACCCTGACGTGCTCGCGCGGCTGCAACGTCGCGAAGAGCGAACGGCGCGCGCGCCGAGCGTTCCCGACGCGGCCTGCGCGCATTGCCGCGCCTGCTAGAACAGGCCCTGACTGAGCGCGATGATCCCGGTGGAGACGGCGAGGCCGGCGATCAGCACCGCGAAGGTGACCCGAAGCGATTGCCGCGCGTCGCTCTGTTCGTGCCACGTGCGCGGCCGCACGCCTTTCAGAAGAAAGACAGTCATCGCGGCGAGGTTGACCGCGACGAGGTTGACCGTGAGGAGCAGCGCCGCTCCGGCCGAACCGACGAGCTCGCCCGCCCCCAAGGCGAGACCCATCGTCGCCGCCGGGGGAAGGAGCGCGGCCGCCACCATCACGCCAACCAGCACCGAGGAGACGCCGGTCGAGATCGAAAGAGCCGCCGCCGCTCCGGAGGCGAGCGCCAGGGCGATGTTGTCGAAGCCCACCCGCGTGCGCCCGGAAAGCTCGCCGCTCCCAAGATCGACCTCGAAGAGGAGCGGTAGCGGGATTGCCAGCAACACCGCCACGCCGAGCCCCGCGAGCCCGGAGCTCAGCGCCCGCAGGATCATCGACCGATCCCCGATCGCTGCGGCGAAGGCGAGCGCCAGGTTGGGCCCGAGGAGCGGCGCGATCACCATCGCGCCGATCACCACGGCCACATTGTCGTTCACCAGGCCGACGCTCGCGACCACGGTCGAGAGGACGACGAGCACGAGATAGTCCCGCGTCAGCTTCGCGCCGCCGGAGACTTGCTGGAAGAGCTCCTCGCGCGACGTGCTGACCTGCTCCTCCGTGCGCTCCTTGGCCCGTTCCTGCTCGCGTGCGTCCTCCTCGGCCGTGTGCGGGACGACCGCGGAAGTCTCGTGGAGCACGATGCGCCAGTTGCGACAGCCCTCGAGCGCAGTCTGCAGATCGTCGAGCAGCTTCTGGCGCGCGATCTCGCCCACCAGGAGCGTGACGGAGGCCGCCTCCTCGGGCTCGGAGCCGTCGCCGTGCGGCAGGCCCATGGCCGGATCGACGGCCACCCCTGGACCATGCTCGGATGAAGGCGCGGTCACGACACGCGCCTCGGGGCTCGCCAGCGGGCCGAGCGGCGGTGGCCAGACGCTGACGGTGGCGATTCTGATCTGGCTCGCGCCCGCGGCCTCTCCGATGCGGCGCAGCTGGTCCGCGCGATCGGATGGGGCAATCACTTCGACCACGCGGAAGGGCATTTCAGGCGCCTTCCTTCAGGAGTTTGATCTCGGCGCGGGCAAGCGCGTCGGCTCGCTCGTTCTGCGGATGCCCGGCATGGCCCTTCACCCATTCCCAGCTTACCCGATGGCGGGCCTGGGCCGCGTCGAGCCGCTGCCAGAGCTCGGCGTTCTTTACGGGCTTCTTGGCGGCGGTCTTCCAGCCATTCCGCTTCCAGCCGTGGATCCAGCCGGTGATACCGTCTTTCAGGTAGCTTGAATCCGTGACAACCGTGATGCCGGAGGGGCGCTCCAGCGCCTCGAGCGCCATGATCGCGGCCATCAGCTCCATGCGGTTGTTGGTCGTGTCAGGCTCGCCTCCCGAGAGCTCGCGCGTCTTGACGAGCGTGCCCTCCCGCACCGCTTCGAGCACCACGCCCCAGCCGCCGGGGCCCGGGTTTCCGGAGCATGCGCCATCGGTATAGGCATGAAGCTCAGTCATGGCGGCAGTTCCCGGCGGCAGCGTGAGAGCCAGATGGCGATACCAGAGGCCGGGGCGTTCAACCAGCCGCGGAAGGCTCGACGCGGTCGGATCCTTCCTTACGTATCGGCATCCCGTGGCGTCGCGCTTCATTGGTGGGGGTACAGTGAGCGGTTCGTAGCTTTTGGCGGCGCGCTGTCGATCGTCGCGGCACCGATGCTTTCGGCACCACCGGCGACCTTAGATGATGCTGACAGCGGCTCGACCACAACGACAACCGAGACCGGTGAGGACTATCACCTCACCGTCGTGGTGACGCAGAACGATCGAGAGGGCGACACGGCGCGCTGCAACCACTGCGGCGCCATCGCCGTCAGCCCGCGGCCATCGGGCTTGCCCCCGCAGCGTGGGCATCTCGGAGAGACGAGGAGCTGTTGGCGACCCGCGGGCAGATCATGAAATCGGTCGACGAGGAGCAATTCCTCTACGGGCTCTACAGCAACTATGCGGGACCGGCGGAGCTTTCGCGCCAGGAGTTACAGCAGCGGCGCGAAGGGTTGTTCGAGATGCTGCAGGCGCAGATCGACGAAGTTCTCGCCCATTGGCAGGCGTCCGGCTGCAACGACCTCCTGGGCGACGATGTGCCGAGTGAGCTCGGCGCGCATGCGACGGTGCAGGGCGCGGAAGCACCGTAGGCGGGACCCGTGACACCGCCTCAGGGCGGACGCTTCAGCTTGCGCGTCGGGTGTGAAAGTGGAGAAAGAACTCCACATCGCCCGTCATGCCGCGGCCCTCGATCCGGTCGATTTCAGGCGGCGCGAAGCCCACGGCGTCAAGATGGGCGCTCACCTCCTCGGCTGTGAAGTAGCTGTAGCGACGGCCGAGACGGTCGCGCTTCTCCCCGGTCCCTTCCTTAAGGCCAAGATAGAGGCGGCCAGCAGGCCGGAGCGCGCGAGAGATACGGGCGAGATGGCCGGGCAGCGTGGCATGAGGCGCGTGCAGCAACGAGAACGAGGCCCAGACGCCGTCATAAGCCCGGCGTTCGTCCAGATCTTCGAAGAGAGCCTGGCGCACCTTCACGCCAGGTCGCGCGCCCGCGATGGCGAGGAGGCTTTCCGAGGCGTCAATTCCCAGCACGTCGAAACCCTCGGCGGCAAGCCTGCCGGCGGCCCAGCCCTCACCGCAGCCGAAGTCGAGAACGCTGCCGCCCGGGGGAAGATCGGCCATAAAACGCGCAAGATGCTCGTAGCCCTCGGGGCACGTGGCCGCCGCGGCATAGTCCTCGGCATTGGCGTCATAGAAGGCGATTGTCGCAGCGTCGGCCGCCGCGCTCTCTCCGGCCGCCTCGTCGTCGGCGGACATGCCGGCCTTCTCAGGCCGGCTCGCGCAGGACGCGCGGGACCTTGAAGCTGACATTCTCCTCGGCCGTCACCACCCGCTCGATGGTCAGGTCGTAGCGCGCGGCGAAGGCGTCGACCACGCCCTTCACCAGCACTTCGGGCGCAGAAGCCCCGGCGGTCACGCCCACCGACGTCACGCCTTCGATCGAGCGCCAGTCGATATCAGCAGCGGTCTGCACCAGCATGGCATAGGACGCACCCGCCGCTTCGCCCACCTCCACCAGACGGCGGGAATTCGAGGAGTTGGGCGCCCCCACCACCAGCAGCGCGTCGATGTTCGGTGCCATCGCCTTGACCGCGGCCTGTCGGTTGGTGGTGGCGTAGCAGATATCCTCCTTGTGCGGCCCCACGATCTTGGGAAACCTCGCCTGGAGCGCACGGACGACTTCCGCGGTATCGTCCACCGAAAGTGTCGTCTGCGTGATGAAGGCCAGCCGCTCCGGATCCCGCGGCGCGATATGGGCCACGTCCTCAGGGGTCTCGACCAGGATCACCTCGCCGTCCGGTAGTTGACCCATGGTCCCCACGGTCTCGGGATGGCCCTCATGGCCGATCATCACGATCTGATAGCCGCGGTCGTGATGGCGATCGGCCTCGATATGCACCTTCGATACGAGCGGGCAGGTTGCGTCCACGTAAACCATCTCCCGCCGCTCCGCCTGCCGGCACAGCCTTGGGCACGCCATGGGCCGAGAAGACGACCGGCCGGTCGTCCGGGCACTCGTCCAGCTCCTCGACGAAGACCGCACCCTTGGCGCGCAGCTCCTCGACCACATGGGCGTTGTGGACAATCTCGTGGCGCACATAGACCGGCGCGCCCCATTTCTCGAGCGACATCTCCACGATCTCGATGGCGCGCACGACCCCGGCGCAGAAGCCGCGCGGATCGGCGAGGTAGAGCGTGAGGGGCGGTTTGGTCATCGATGCATCCCTTTGGCGGCCCGGTCGGGCGGCGTCGGTCGCGGCGTTCGCGCGCGGCAGCGGCAGGCGGCGGGCCCCTTGCCCCGAGCGGGCAGACACCCGGCGGCGTCACTACCGCAACGGCGCCGCAGCGTCCATGGGCGGAGATGGGCGGCGAGCCCCGCCATGACAAGCGGCGCGAATGCCGCAAGCCTTGTGGCAACCTTCCGTCCGCAGGTCCGAGGAGGCATTCCGCGACGCCGATCGCCTCGCCGCAAGGCCGGGCGCTCGATCGCTTGGGACCGGTGCTTGAGGTCGAGATGGCGCTGTCTCGCCGACCGGGCGGCTTCCGGCCCCATGCAGCCGGCGGCGCCGCAACGCTCGCACCCACCGTGATCGGCACGGCCCCGCGCTGGGCCGCCCCGCTCAGGCAATTCTATTCAGTCGGCTGTGCTCGAGCCATCCTGCTCCCCACCGGCTTGTTCAGGACCGTCCTGTTGGGAAGGGGCAGTCTGGCCGCGTTGACCGGCATCTGGTTGATGCGTCCGGGCCCCGCCGATCCGGGCCGCGGCCGGTCAGGACGCGTGGCGCAGGGTGCCGAGGCGCCGGTTCCAGACCTCGGCGCGATCGTCCTGCGTCGGCTCGCCCGAAGCGCCGGGCTGGGCGTTGGCGCGTGGCGGCAGCTCCATCCGCTCGAACTGCTGGACGAGCCTGTTGCGCGCCTCGGGCAGCGGCCCCTCGCGCTCCATCGCCGCGCTCAGCCGGTGCTCAAGGAACCAGCCGGTCATGCGCAGGCCCGAGCGGACGCCTGACATCGTGACCACCCCTTCCCCGGCCAGAAAGGGGGGCAGCGGCAACAGCTTCTCGGCAAATGGGCCACCCGCCTCCCGGCTCACCGCCCGGCCGGTGCGTGGACTCACGTAGGCGAGGTCGTGCCGCCGCCCGGTCGCCGCACAGGCCGTCAGGTCGAGCCCGTAGCCCATGAGGCCGAGAAAAGCCGCCTCCCAGCGCAGATAGGTGCCCGGCCAGTCCCGCGGCCGCTCGCTCAAATCCGTCACCAGATCGAGCGACGCCTCGTAGAGCTCGTAATCCGCCTGACGCTCCGGCACGAAGGCGACCAGCAGCGCAGCCATCGAACCGAAGGCCGCCAGTGCTGCCCGGTCCTCCATGATCTGTGCGGCACGGCTCTTGATCGGCTCCACCCGGTAGTTGCCGAGATGATCCTCCATCCGCGCCCGCCATTCGAGGGAGAGCTGCGTGCCGGGCTGAAGCGTCGCCGAAAGCTTCTGCCCCTGCCCGCCGCGCACGAGGCCCGGATGGCGCCCGTGCGAGCAGGTCAGGACGTCGATGATCGCCGAGCTCTCGCCGTGATCCGCCACGCTGAGAAGAATGCCTTCGTCGCGCCAATCCATGTGCCTGCCTCGTGATCCGACTCGCTGCCCTTCGCCGGGTCCGTCTCGCCCGCCCTCATGGAACGCATCATAGGGCGTGCGGGAAACCACATCCTTAAAGCAGCACCGGGGCACTCTGTCGCGGTTGCCCACGCAGGCGAAAGACGCGGCGTCGAAAGTGGGTCCCAGAACGCGGCCCCCGCCTCAGCAGACCCAGGCGAAATCATCCCGGAGCCTAGCATCTGGCGCGGCACTCCGGCAGGCACACGCGACGCGTCCCGGGCTTGACCCGGGACGTCACGGAGACGCTCGGCCGGTCCCGGCGCACGGGCTAGGACACGTCGCGCAGCTTTCGGCAGATCCCAATCCCCTTATCCTTGATGCGAGCACTAAGGCAGGATGCGGTGGGGCGGCGCCAGGAGGCCTTCAGGGGATGTCGAGGCGGGTGCCGGCGGCGACCGGGAAGCCCCGCAGGAAGTCGGCGGCCTCCTGCGGCCCGCGCCCCGCGCGCTGGAGGCGGGTGAGGCGGATGCGCCCGTTCTCGCACGCGATGGTCAGGGCGTCGTCCGCGGCAGTGCCCGGTGGGAGGCCGGCGTCGCCATCGAGCGCCTCGGCCATCAGTACCTTCACGCGCGCGCCGCCGATCTCGCACCAGGCGCCGGGGAACGGGCTCAGCCCGCGGATCTGGGCGCTGACTTCGGCAGCGGAGCGGGCCCAGTCGATCCGGGCCTCGGCTTTCTCGATCTTGGCGGCATAGGTCACGCCCTCCGACGGCTGCGGGTCGGCGGCCACGGGGCCCGTCGCGAGGCGGGCGAGCGTCTCGACCATAAGGCGGGCGGAGAGGGTCGCGAGACGGTCATGCAGACTGCCGGCGGTACACCCTGAGCCGATCGGGGTGGCTTCGCGGGCAAGGACGGGGCCGGTGTCGAGCCCTGCCTCCATTTGCATCACAGAGACGCCGGTCTCGCGGTCGCCCGCCATGATCGCGCGCTGGATGGGGGCCGCGCCCCGCCATCGCGGCAGGAGCGAGGCGTGGGCGTTGAGGCAGCCGAGGCGCGGGATGTCGAGCGCGGCCTGGGGCAGGATCTGGCCATAGGCGACGACGACGGCGATATCCGGCGCCAGAGCCCGGAAGCCCTCGATGACCGCCGCGTCGCGAAAGCGCTCCGGTGTCTCGACGGGGATGGCCCGCGCTTCGGCCGCGCGGTGCACGGGCGAGGGCCGGAGCGCCTTGCCGCGGCCCGCAGGGCGGGGTGGCTGCGTATAGA
>JBCCDG010000016.1:0-44972 GCA_039030915.1 Pseudomonadota bacterium
CTTCTCCGTCAGGAATGCCTGGATCGAGCGGACATGATCCGGCGCACCGGCGATAAGACTGCGCACCTGGTCGATCACGGCCGGGACGAGGAAGAGCGCGACCAGGAAGAAGAAGCCGGCGAGCCCGACCGACAGCGTGACCGTCGCCATCATCCGGCTAAGCCCAGCGCGTTGCAGCCTGTCGGCCAGCGGATCGGCCAGGTAGGCTATGGCGGCCCCGAGTATGAAGGGCAGGAGCGGTCCCGCCAGCGACCAGACGACCAACAGCAGGACTGCGAGCCCGAGTCCCCACCAGCGCAGCTGTTCTCCGATGGTCATCGATCGACATCCCTGCCCGGTTCAGGCCGGCACGCGCCAGCCCCCGCCCCTTCGTGCAGGGCGCCAGCATGCGCGGTCAACTGCCTTAGAGGGCGATGGAGCGGCGACCGGACGCGGGGGCGCCACGAGCGCGCGCCCCCAACGGCGACGATGCCTCGGCTGAGCCGGCCGTCGCATCCTACGCCCGTGCTTGCCCCAGAGGTCTCCGGAGGCTGGGGTCAGTCTGCCGACGCGGGCGCGTCGCAGCCGGAGCGCCCGGCGAGCATGCCGCCGAGCCAGGGCGAAGCGGTATTGCCGTCGCCGGCCCCTGCCTCCTCGCAACGCTCGGCACGGGTCGCGCCCGGATCGATCGCTGCACCGTCGAGCGCGAGATCGGCGCCCGGCATGACAGGCGCGGCGAAGGCGGGCTCGGGCAGCGCATCGGCCTGCCTGGGCTCTGCCTTGCGGCCGTATTTCTGCTCCCGGCAACGGACCTCGTCGACGAGAATGCCGCTCACCCACTGGCCACCCTCGCCGTCGATCGCCGCTTCGGGCAGGGCACAGCGCGCCCGGGGTGCCTCGCGTTCCACCGAGACGCTTTCCTCGACCGGCAGGACCTCCTGATCCAGAACCGCCGCCACGGGCACAGGCGCGGGTGCAGCGTCCTCCGGCTCAGCGATCTGGGGCTCGAAGGCGCCGCTCGCGCCGATATCGGTCGGGCGGTCCACGGCGGTCACGCTGGCGGCGCGCGCGATCGCCTCCTCATCCGCCTCCGGACGGTCGGGATAGTAGAGACGCAGCGGCTCGTGTTCGCTCTGGATGACCGATGGGCGGCCGTTCTCGGAGAGCGCGAGGCGATTATTGCCCGTCACCTCTTCGCTCGTCTCGAGGCTGATGGCGCGGGCAAGGCTGCCCAGATCGCCGCCGACGGCGAACATCACGCCGGCGCCGAGGACCAAAAGACCCGCAACCAGCGTCAACCAATCAAGCGTGATAGCCCCACGCTCCTCTGCCTCAAATCGGCGGAGCGCGCTCGCGGGGGCATCCGTGCCACACCGTCCAAGCATGCGATTACCAACCCATCACAAAACCAAACCAACCAGACGCGCAGCCCAAGCTGCAACTTGCTTACTCAGTCGCCACGGCCTCGCGCCGAATCGGGGCGCAAATGTGTCCGCTTCCTTCAAATTCGATGGTTATCGCGGACGTTACGGCGTTCATACCGCAAACTGTTCACGAACGATACGCTCCTCGAGGCTGTGTCCCGGATCGTAGAGCAGCCGAAGGGTAATATCTTCGGCGAGCGATACATCGACACTCGCCACGTCGCGCACTTCCGTATGGTCGGCGGTCGCCGATACCGGGCGCTTGTCCTGCTCCAGGATCTCGAAGCGCACGCGCGCCTCGTATGGCAGGAGCGCGCCACGCCAACGCCGGGGCCGAAAGACCGCGACGGGCGTGAGCGCGAGAAGCCGCGCCCGGATCGGCACAATGGGCCCATGGGCCGAGAAATTGTAAGCGGTCGAGCCTGCGGGCGTCGCCACCATCACCCCGTCGCAGGTGAGGTCGGCCAGCATCTCCTCCCCATCGATCAGCACGCGGATGCGCGCGGCCTGCCGCGTCTCCCGCAGCAGCGCCACCTCGTTGATCGCCAGCGCCTCGCGACGGTCGTCCGCACCCCCGATGCCCGCACCATGCGTGACCATGCGGAGCGGATTGATCTCGGCCATGCGTGCCGCCGCCAGACGCTCGGGCAGCCCGTCGAACGCAAAGCCGTTCATCAGAAAGCCGACGGTGCCCCTGTTCATGCCGTATACGGGCGTGCCGCGGCCCATGTTCTCATGCAGCGTCTGCAGCATGAAGCCATCCCCGCCGAGCGCCACGATGACGTCGGCCTGCTCGGCGGGCACATGACCGTAACGCGCCCGCAGCGCCGCGCAGGAGGCCTGCGCGTCCACCGCCTCGCTTGCCACGATCGAGAGCCTTTCGTAGGCCATCGCGCCCTCCGGAACCGGCGTCTTACGCCCTTGGCGGACCTTTCCGCTTTCGCCAGACGAAAGAAACAGCCCCCGAGCCGCCACCTCGACCATTTTCCACTATCCCGCGCCCGGACGGCGCCTATGTTGCGCGCCAGTGACAAAACCAGCCTGCCGGGGCGATGCTCCGCGGGCCGATACATGAGAGGAACGTGCCATGGACGCGCTCACCAAGGATGCCGGCTTCTTCGTCGACGAGCTTTCGGCCCGCGACCCAGAGGTCTTCGGCGCAATGGTCTCGGAGCTTCAGCGCCAGCAGGACGAGATCGAACTCATCGCCTCGGAAAATATCGTCAGCCGCGCCGTCATGCAGGCGCAGGGCTCGGTGATGACCAACAAGTACGCCGAAGGGTATCCGGGCCGCCGCTACTATGCGGGCTGCCAGCACGTGGACGTGGCCGAGCAGCTGGCGATCGACAGGGTCTGCAAGCTCTTCAACTGCAAGTTTGCCAACGTGCAGCCCCATTCGGGCGCTCAGGCAAACCAGGCGGTCATGCTTGCGACGATCAAGCCGGGTACGACGATCCTGGGCATGGACCTCGCCTCGGGCGGTCACCTCACCCACGGTGCGAAGCCGAACCTTTCGGGCAAGTGGTTCAACGCCGTGCAGTATGGCGTGGCCAAGGAGGACAACCGCATCGACTACGATCAGGTTGCCAAGCTTGCCGAGGAGCATAAGCCGGGCCTCATCTATGCCGGCGGCTCGGCGGTCCCGCGCCAGATCGACTTCAAGAAGTTCCGCGAGATCGCCGACAGCGTGGGCGCCATCCTGCATGTGGACATGGCGCATTTCTCGGGTCTCGTGGCGGGCGGGGCGCATCCCAACCCGCTCGAGCATGCGCATGTGGCGACCTCGACCACGCACAAGACACTGCGCGGCCCCCGCGGCGGCATCATCCTCACCAACGACGAGGCGCTGGCGAAGAAGTTCAACTCGGCCGTCTTCCCGGGTCTCCAGGGTGGGCCGCTGATGCATGTGATCGCCGCCAAGGCCGTGGCATTTGGCGAGGCATTGCGCCCCGAGTACAGGACTTACATCGCGCAGGTGGTGAAGAATGCGCAGGCGATGTCGGACGAGCTCATCAAGCACGGGCTCGACATCGTGACGGGCGGGACAGACACGCATCTTTGCCTCGTCGATCTCCGTCCCAAGGGCGTGAAGGGCAACGATGCGGAGCAGTCGCTCCTGCGCGCGCACATCACCTGCAACAAGAACGGAATTCCCTTCGATCCGGAGCCGCCGATGGTCACCTCCGGCCTCCGCCTCGGCTCGCCGGCCGGCACGACGCGCGGCTTCGGGGAGGAGGAGTTCCGGGAGGTGGGCCGCCTCATCGCCGAGGTGGTCGACGGGCTCGCGAAGAACGGCGCAGAAGGCAATGGCGAGGTCGAGCAGGCCGTGAAGGCGAAGGTCGCGACGCTCACCGCGCGCTTCCCGATCTACCAGGAGCTCTGAGCACCCCAACCGACCAATCAGCGAGAGCGGCCCCCGTTGCGGGGCCGTTTTCTTTCGACGCGCCGCGCTCGGCTGTGGCCGAATGAAGTTCAGAGACTGCTTTCGCGCCGCGACCTGCGGCCTCCATGCGTATCTCGAACGGTAATCCTATGCCTGTCGGTTTGGCATTCGGGCGCCTGACCCATATGTCACTGTCCACCGTCGGCCGACCGAGTTCCCATGCTGCCCGCAAGCCCTGCATTCGAGGCCTACCTTGCCCCCGCCCGTGCGCGGCCCGGGCTCTGGCGGGTTTTTCTGGCGGTTTTCCTGACGCTCGCGATCTGGGCGGTCGGCATCGTCCTTCTGGTGCTCGCCGTCGCCATCGTGCGGATAATGATGGGGATGGAGGCGGATGTGGGCCGGATCGCCGATCTCGCCGAAGGCGGGTCGCCGGGCGCTATCGCCTTCATCCTCGCCAGCTTCTGGGGCATCTGGCCTGGCTTCTGGCTGTCGCTCAGGCTGCTTCATCGCCAGCGCTTCGGCACGCTATTGTCGCCCGAGGGACGGACGCGCTGGGGCGAGGCGGGCATGGGGATGGGCATCGCGCTGGCCTTCAGCCTCGCCACCCTCCTGCCCGCGCTTCTGGTGGAAGGCCCGCCGGAGCGGAGCGACGTCGCCTTCTTGCCATGGACGCTCTGGTTCCTCGCCTTCCTGCCGCTCGTCTGGGTCCAGGCGGGCGCTGAGGAACTGCTCTTCCGCGGCTACCTCATCCAGCAGCTCGCACAGCGCCTCCGGCATCCGGCCTTCTGGGCCCTGCCATCCGCGCTCCTCTTCGGCGCGCTCCATTACGACGCGACGCTGCCAGGGGGCGGCGGCGTCCTTTACGTGGCCGCCACGACCTTCCTCGCGCTCTCCGCAACGGTCCTGACATGGCGCACGGGCAGCCTATCGGCCGCCATCGGGCTCCATGTCGGCATCAACATCGTGGGCGTCGCGGGCATCGGTGCCGAGGGGCTGCTGGAGGGCTCGCAGCTCTACGTCTACCGGGGCGGCGTCTCTCCCGCGCTGCTCCTCGTCGACACGGTGATGCACGCCGCGCTCCTCGCCTTCCTGCTCTCGCCGCTCTCCCCGTTCCGCCGCGCAAGCCCAGCCTGAGAGGCCGCCATGCCAGCGCTTTCCCGCCCCGCCCTGCCCATCCTGGCGCTCCTTGGCGCCCTGCCCCTTCTCGCCGCCTGCGCACGTGAGGCAGCGACAGCACCGGATCCGGGTGCTCCGCCAGGGGAGATCCCGCTCGTGCTCTTCGAAGCCAACGATGCCCTGGAGGAGGACTGGCAGAAGTTCGATGTCTGGCAGAACACCAGCTTCGACCTGGTGCCCGCGGGGGACCGCATCGCGATCCGCGCAAGGGCCAAGGGCGCCTCCGGCCTGCTTGCACGCAGGGTCAGCGTCGATCCGGAAACCTGCCCGCAGCTCGAATGGTCCTGGACCGTGGAGGGTCTTCCAAGCACGGCGGACCTCTCCTCCAGAAAGGCCGAGGACATGGCAGCCGCCATCTTCGTGGCCTTCGGCGATCCCGGCGTCTTCTCCAACCCCGACCCGGTGCCGACGCTGCGCTATGTCTGGTCGACGTCGAACGAACCCAAGGGCACAGTGGTCGCGAGCCCCTACTTCCCCGCGACGCTCCGCAGCGTCGTGGTCCGCAGCGGCCCTGCGGATGTGGGCACCGTCGTCACGGAACGGCGCGACCTGCTCGCCGATTTCGAAGCGGCCTTCGGCGGGGAACCGGAGGATCGGATCGAGGTGCTCGCTCTCTTCATCGACAGCGACCACGGGGAAGAGCCGCTCGAGGCGCACTTCCTCGGCGCCCGCGCACTCTGCATCGAAGAGCCCGAGGCGCCTTCAATCTTCGACTGAAGACCGCCTGCGTTGGCTACGAGATGGTTCGGTACATCTGGCGCGCACGTAGCCTCCGCCGCGCTCCATCTGCAGTCGGCGCTCGGTATATGGCCGCACGATTTGCCCGGCGCCACCGCGGCCCCAGTGTCCGAATGAAACGAAGTAGCGCCGGCCTAGCGCTGCGACATGCGGAGCACCGCCATGAAACGCCGTCAGTTCATCCTGGGAACCGCCGCAGCTGCGCTCGCCCCGCTTGTCGCGCAAGCTTCGAGCGAGGTGCTCGCGGCGCTCGCCGAGCCCCGCACCCACGCGATCATGCGCCACGCCCTCGCCCCCGGCACAGGCGATCCCGCGGGCTTCACGCTCGGCGACTGCGCCACGCAACGGACACTGGATGACCGGGGCCGGGAGCAGGCCCGCAAAACCGGGGAGCGTTTGCGGGACGCCGGCGTCCATTTCGACCGGGTACTGACGAGCCAGTGGTGCCGCTGTGAGGAGACGGCACGCCTACTCGGCCTCGGCCCCGTCGAGCCGGCGCCGCCCCTCAACTCCTTCTTCCGGAACCGCGCGACAGGTCCCGGGCAGACCACCGAGCTCCGGCGCATGCTGGCCGAGGCGCCGGAGGCGGAGACGCTGATGCTCGTCACCCATCAGGTGAACATCAGCGCCCTCACCGGCCGTGCTACCAGCTCGGGCGAGATCGTGGTCTTCCGGCTCGAGAACGACGACGCGGTCACCGTTCTCGGCAAAGCGCTTCTCGCCCCCGCATGGTGAGCATGGCTCAGTCGAGCCGTGCCTCCTCGACCGGATAGCCCATGCCGCCCTGGAAGCCGAAGGTACCCATGTGGCAGGCATTGCAGGCCTGCATGACGTTCACCGCCATGGGCGTGCCGTTGGGCGCGACGGCGTAGTAGTACCAATCCATGGTCTCGGGGCTCGTACCCTCGGGCACCTTCTCCATGAAGAAGAGCGGGCCGGCGCGCACCTTGCCGTCGTCGCCCACCTTGAAGCTCTCCTTGGCGATCAGCGTGCCGGCCGGGATCGAGGGCGTGTCGGAATACTCGACATAGGCCGCGTGCCCGGTCCCGTTCACACGGGTGATCAGAAAGCGCTCACCGTGAAAGCCGGGGGCCGCGGGAAACTTGGAGGCGAGCGCCCAGCCGCGGTAGTTCGCCATCCGGTCGGCCGGGATCCAGCGCTTCGGACCCTTTTGCCAGCCTTCGTCGAGGCCGGCAGCGATGCATTCGTAGACTTGCTGCGCCTCCTCGCCCGAGAGCTCGGTGCCGGGCTTGCCGGGATTGCAGGCGGCGTCGAGGGCATAGGCGGAGGGGGCCGCGGCGAGAGCAGCGAACGAGGCAAAAGCGGCGGCGAACAAGCGATGCATGGGTGATCCTCCCCTGTTGTTGTCGCGCCTTGACTAGCAGATGCCCGGGGTAGGTGGGGCATCGTGACGCGCCCCTCGCGCTCTCGTGAGAGGGCGTGAAAGCAGCGCTCGGTCCGGGATGCAGGATGCAAGCGCTCTGAGGCGATGCAGGGCGGACACGCTAAATCGTGGGCACCGGGGCCAGGGTGCCACAACGCTTCGCTGAATGTCGCCAGTCAGGGTAGCCTCCGTGCGGTGTAACCACGAGGGAGGGGGCCTATGCGCTGCCCGTTCTGCGGCAATGTCGACACCCAGGTGAAGGACTCGCGCCCGGCCGAGGATCATGTGGCCATCAGGCGCCGCCGCCTCTGCCCCGCCTGCGGCGGCCGCTTCACCACTTATGAGCGCGTGCAGCTTCGCGATCTCGTGGTTGTGAAGAAGAACGGCAAGCGCGAGGCCTTCGACCGCGACAAGCTCGCGCGCTCCATCCGCATCGCGCTGCAGAAGCGACCGATCGAGGCGGAGCGCGTCGAGCAGATGATCTCGGGCATCGTTCGCCGGCTCGAGAGCCTCGGCGACACCGACATTCCCTCGGACACCATCGGCGAGATCGTGATGGAGACCCTCGCCCGGATCGACACGGTCGCCTATGTCCGCTTCGCCAGCGTCTACAAGAACTTCCAGGAAGTGGCGGATTTCGAAGAGTTCGTCTCCGAGCTGCGGCCGCCCGAGCGCGGCGACGGCTGAGGCAAGGCGGCGGCTTTGCCGGCATACGGTCGCCGGCAGGCATGCGATGCCGAACGGCGCTCTACGCGTGCCGGATATCGGCGTAGGATGGGGTGTCGGCGGCGCGTGATGCGCCGGACGGGAGGCGGCGATGCCGGTCAGCGGCCCGGGCGCGAGGGAGGACGATCGACGCTGGATGTCTGCGGCGCTTGCTCTTGCGGCACGGGCCGTCGGCCGGGTCGCACCGAACCCCGCGGTCGGCGCGCTCCTCGTTCGCGACGGCAGGCTTCTGGCCCGCGGCGTCACTGCCCCCGGCGGGCGCCCGCATGCGGAAGCAGTCGCGCTGGCGGACGCTCGGGCGCGCGACGTTTCGGTCGAGGGTGCAACGGCCTATGTCACGCTCGAGCCCTGCGCGCATCACGGCCTGACGCCGCCCTGTGCCGACGCCCTGGCGGCGGCGGGGATAGCGCGGCTCGTCTGCCCGCTCGAGGATCCCGATCCGCGCGTCTCGGGACGCGGCTTCGCGGCGCTTCGTGCCGCCGGCGTGGCGGTGGCGCTCGGCGTGGGCGCCGAGGCGGCGGCGGCCGTGAATGCCGGCTTTCTCGCGCGCATCCGGCGGGGACGGCCGTATCTCACGCTCAAGCTCGCGACGACGCTCGATGGGCGGATCGCCACCGCCTCGGGGGAGAGCCGGTGGATTACCGGGCCCGCGGCGCGGCGCGCTGTCCATCTCATGCGGTTGCGGAGCGACGCGGTGCTGATCGGCGCCGGCACCGCACGGGCCGACGATCCGGCTCTGGATGTCCGCGGCTTCGGCGATGGCGCGAGCCAGCCGCTTCGGGTGGTCGCCGATCCGCGCCTGAGCCTCGATCCGGCGGGACGGCTGGCACAGAGCGCTGGCGCGCAGCCGGTGCTCCTCGCCCATCTCGATGACCCGATGGCGCTCGGCGCCGACGGCGAGAGGCGGGCAGCGGCACTCACGGCGCATGGTGTCCAACTCCTGCCCTGTCCCTCTTCACCCGACGCGGCGCAGCGCCGAAGCACCGCACTTCGCATCGCCGACACCTCGGCAACCTTTCAGACAGAAACTGCAGGCGGCGACGTGCCGGCCGGAGGGTCGAGCAGCGCTGCCGGAGCGCTGGACCTCGACTGGATGCTGAGCGCTCTCGCCACGCGCGGCGTCGGCAGCGTTCTGGCCGAGGGTGGCGGCACGCTGGCGGCGGCACTTCTTCGCGCGCAGCTGGTGGACCGGCTCGTGATCTTCGGAGCGGGGCTGGCCATCGGCGCGGACGGACGGCCCGCCGTGGCTGGTCTCGCGCTCCACCGCCTTGCTGACGCACCACGCTTCCGCCTCGTCGAGACATCCGTCGCCGGTGCCGATGTGATGAGCGTCTGGCAAGCCGAGAACGGCACCGGTTGAGGTCTCCCTGCACGGCGACCGATGTGCCGGCTCCCCGATACGCGAGGGCCGGATGGTCATCGACGCCAGGCCAACACATCGGTGCGCGCGCCAGTGGTTGGCGGGATCAGCCCGCCATCGCCGGACCCCGCCGACGGATGGTGAGGCAGCGCAACACCGAAGGGCAGCCGTCGGCGTTGTCCGACCGTGCTGAAGCGCATCGCCGGGCGGGCGGAGGCGTATCGCGATTTCGAGACCTGCCACCTCAGATCGCCCGGTCGAGCCCGCAATGACAGGCATAGACCTCTCGGATCGAGATTTACCCACCAGCCGAGCACAGTTCAGCGATCTTTCGGAGCTGGGTCGCGGCGCCGACTTCAATGATGGCTTCGAAGATCGACATGGGGGAGGAGGGTGCGTTCGGTCTCGGTCTTCGTCACTGTGAGAAGACAGGATGAGACGAGGCGGGCGTCGCTAATCCAAGGGAGCGGCTTCGGCGTTCGAACTCGGTTCGAGGTCGGTCACGGCGGCAACGGTTGCGTTCGTCCGGAAGGTTCTTCGGCCGGGTAGCGCGGCCCGGCCGAGAGACTTTGAGCGGCAGCAAGCTCCGATGGCGATCGGACCGGCGGCGTTAGAACCCCGAGAGCGTGCGCGCGGTGCCGGCAAGGCCAAGGACGGGCGCGATCGACTGCAGGACCTTCTGGAACTGCACGAAGGGCGCCGTGGTGACGTAGAGCGTATCGTCATCCCGCATGATGAACTCACGCGCGAGGAACATGCCGCCTGGCTTCGTGAGGTCGATCACGTAGACGATCCGCCGCGCACCCTGGACCGTCTGGTCCTCGAGCACGGCGCGGGCCACATCCTCGGGCTCGGAGCGAAAGAGGAACACGCCCGTCGGGTCCGCCGTCGCCTCGATCAAGCCGGAGACCTGCCCGAGCGCGCGGGTAACCGAGAGCTGGCGCACCGGGAAGGGCACGGTAGCCGGGCGCCCAACGGCGCCCAAGGCGGTGAAGATGCGCCGATCGCGCTCCGCGATCACCGCGTCGCCGGGCTTCAGCGCCACGTTCATCTGCGGCTCATCGTAAAGGTCCTGAAGCCAGATTTCGCCGGTGGCAGGGCCCCGGCGGAGGCGGATCTTCACGACCTCCGGATCGGCCTTGATGCCGCCCGCCTGCGCCAGCATTGGCAGCACGCGCCGCGCGCCGCTGCGGATCGGGTAGATGCCGGGCGCATTGATCATGCCCTGCACGCTCACGAGCCGCCCCTCCGTCGCTTCGGGGAACACGTCGACCTGCGGATCCAGCGTGCGCTCGGAGAGCTGATGGCGGATCGCGCGGCGAAGCTCCGAGAGGCTTCGCCCTGCAGCACGCACGCGGCCGACATAGGGAACATGCACAAAGCCCCGCTCATCCACCTTGACGCTCGGCAGCACCGTGGCGCCGATCCCGTTGGCATTGAGAAGGCCGGTGTCGCTGTTCTCCCAGACCGTGATGCTGAGGACATCGCCGCGATTGACCAGCGACGTGTTCTCGACAGCAGCGCCCAGAAAGGCGGGATCGAAGCCCAGCCGCTCATCGAGCCGCGCCTTCGCAAGCACCTGTGGCGTGACCTCGACCACGTCGAACGGCAGCGCGGTGCCAGCCTCCGCCTGGATCTCCGCCACATAGGGGCCCCCGCGCGGCAGCGCGCAGGCACTGAGGACAAGGGTTGCCGTGAGAAGCGCGCCGAGACGCAACGCGCGCGAAGCCGTACGAGCCATGACGTCATCCTTCCGATGATCTCGCGGCACCTACTGCGCCGCCCCTGCACGGTTCTCGCGTGACATGCTTGAGAAAGAGCTAAAAACGTACGCGAATTGCTCTGCGTCCGGTCGTTCGGCCCGGACCCGCCATCTTCTCGTTCGGGACTTCGCCGGCAACCTTGCCCGGTGCGCCCGGCCCCGCTACCTCCGCCCAACCAATGAGGAGAGAGCCATGTTCACCGGGATCGTGCGGGAAGTGGGTGAGGTCGTCGCCGTCGCGGCGGAGGGCGACACCCGGGTCGAGATCGCCTGCACGCGGCCGGAGGCGGATATCGAGATCGGCGCCTCCATCGCCTGCAGTGGCGTCTGCCTGACGGTGGTGGCCAAGGGCACGCGCAACGGACGAAGCTGGTTTGCGATCAACGCCTCGGCCGAGACGCGCGCGCTGAGCACGCTGAAGCACTGGGCGGTCGGCACGAAGGTCAATCTCGAACCTTCCCTGAGGGTCGGCGATGAGCTCGGCGGACATATCGTCTCCGGCCATGTCGACGGGCTCGGCCGCATCACGGGCATCAGGCCCGAGGGCGGCTCGCACCGGGTCGACATCCTCGCGCCAGCCGCCCTCGGCCCCTTCCTTGCCCGCAAGGGTTCGGTGGCGGTCGATGGCATCTCGCTCACGATAAACGCGGTGGAGGACACGGCGGAGGGAACGATCTTCGGCATCAACGTGATCCCGCACACGTGGTCGGTGACCAATCTCGCGGATGCCGGAGAGGGCAGCGAGGTCAATCTCGAGATCGATCTTCTGGCACGCTATGCGGCGCGCCTCGCGGAGGCGTCGCGGCAAGACGCCTGACACAACCCACGCGGGAAACTGCACGGCATTTCCCACAAAGCGCCACAAACCCGCCCGCGCACCGCCGCGAGCGCTGGGTTATCTCAACACTCAGTTGCCGCGTTCTGGCAACGCGTTGTTTGTGGAGGGGTCCTGTCATGCACACGCTCACGCTTCTTCTGTCGGTTGTTTATTGGGCGCTTCTCGCAGCGGTCCTCGGGGGTCAGTTCGTCGAAGGGGCCGTCATCAGCGCTGTGCTGATGGATCTGCCGGGGCTCGGCGAGACGCGGGTGGAGGGGTCCATGGCGAGTGCTCTGGCCATCGGCTTGCCGGGGGTATTCTTCATCCTCGCCGCCACGATAGCCCTGATGGTCCGCCTCCAGCAGCAGAGCCGCGCGATCGAGCGCGTGCTCGTGAGCACCGAGGCCTGACCGAAGCCACCGCGTGACGTGGGCCGGGCCAGACCCGGCGCCACAACCCGCGCCGGCTGCGACGAAGCCGCCAGCCTCGAAGCCTCGGTCCTCTCTGGCCATCCCGCTCCGCTCGGTCTATGTCCGCCCGCGTCGGGCACTGCTGCCCGCGCGAGGCGGAAGGGCCCATGACCGAGCGCACCGATTTCAGCGATGCCATCAGCCCTGCGGCCGAGATCATCGAGGCTGCGCGCGAAGGGCGCATGGTGATTCTGGTGGATCACGAAGACCGGGAGAACGAGGGCGATCTCGTCATCCCTGCGACGGATGCGAACGCGGCCGCGATAAACTTCATGGCCACCCACGGCCGCGGGCTGATCTGCCTCGCCATGCCGGGCGAGATGATCGACCGTCTCGGTCTGCCGCTGATGGCCGCGCAGAACCAGTCGCGCCATGAGACGGCCTTCACCGTCAGCATCGAGGCCCGCGAGGGGGTCACGACCGGCATCTCCGCACCGGACAGGGCGCGCACCATCGAGGCTGCCATCGATCCCGACAGCGGACCAGCCGATATCGCGACGCCAGGGCATGTGTTCCCGCTCCGCGCGCGTGACGGTGGCGTGCTCGTGCGCGCAGGGCACACGGAGGCCGCCGTGGATATCGCGCGGCTGGCGGGCAAGCGCGCGGCCGGCGTGATCTGCGAGATCATGAACGAGGACGGGACGATGGCCCGTCTGCCCGATCTCGTTGCCTTCGCACAGCGTCACGGGCTCAAGGTCGGGACGATTTCGGACCTCATCGCCTATCGGCGCCGGCACGACAATCTCGTGCAGCAGGTGGACGAGGCGGACATAGAGAGCGGCCATGGCGGCGCCTGGCATCTGCGCGTCTTCCGCGATGCGCCCGACGGGAATGAACACTATGCCCTGGTGAAAGGGGATCTCTCGACACCCGAGCCCGTTCTGGTGCGCATGCATGTGCTGGACCCGCTCGACGATGTGCTGGCACTCGACACCAAGCGCGCGACCCAGGTGCCGGATGCCATGGCGGCCATCGCGGCGGAGGGGCGTGGCGCCATCGTCATGCTGCGCGACACCTCGCCAACCGCGATCTCCGACCGCCTGCGTCCCCGCGGCGCGGGGCCGAAGGAGCTCCGGCAATACGGCGTGGGTGCACAAGTGCTGCAGGCGCTCGGCGTCAGCGAGATGATCATGCTGACCAACTCCCCTGCCCCGAAAGTCGTCGGCCTCGAGGGCTATGGGATCACCATCGTCGACACTCGACCCATTCCGAAGCGGCAGGGAGACCTCTGAGATGGCCGAGCAAAGCGATGCCGGCAGCCTCTCGCTGCCCGATCTCGATCCTGCACCAACGGTCCTCATCGTCTGCGCGCCCTACTACCGGGCGATTGCAAACGACCTCATCGCCGGGGCCAAGGGCGTGCTGGCGGAGGCTGGCGCGGGCGTGGAGGTGATCGAGGTGCCGGGTGCGCTGGAGGTGCCCGTCGCCATTCGCCTCGCCGCCGAGAGCCGGCGCTACGAGGGCTACGTGGCGCTCGGCTGCATCATCCGGGGCGAGACCACGCATTACGAGACGGTCTGCGAGGAGAGCGCGCGGGGGATCACGATGCTGGGGATCCAGCAGGGGCTGGCTATCGGCAACGGCATCCTCACGGTCGAGAACATGGCGCAGGCCGAAGCGCGCGCCAAGCCCTCGGGCCAGAACAAGGGCGGTGGCGCAGCCGAGGCGGCGCTTCACCTGATCGCCCTCGCCCGCCGTTTCCGCGCGGCGCCCGATCCCCGTCCCGGCAGCCCGCTCGGTGAAGGTACGCTCTATGCCGGCGCCCTGCCGACGCGCACGGCCTGAGCCCATGAGCGACGACGCCAAACCGACCGACGCCGACAAGGGCCAGCAGGGCAGGAAACAGCCCGCAGCGAAGCTCAAGGCCCGCATCGCCCGCTCTGCCGCGCGCCTCGCGGCGGTCCAGGCGCTCTATCAGATGGAGATCGCGGGCACGCCCCTTCACGAGGTGCGCCAGGAGTTCGAGAACCACCGCCTCGGCGCAGAGATCGAAGGTGCGACCTATGCGGAGGCCGATATCGACCACTTCCGCGACGTGCTGGCGGGAGCCGTCAAGAACCAGGTGCGCATCGACCAGATGACCGACCGCGCGCTCGTCAACAAATGGCCGCTCGGTCGCATCGACGCGACGCTCCGCGCCCTCTTCCGCGCCGCCGGGCACGAGCTCGTGGTGCGCCAGGACATCCCGCCCAAGGTGGTGATCGGCGAGTACGTGGATGTCGCCAAGGCGTTCTTCTCCGGCAAGGAGCCCGGGCTTGTGAACGGTGTTCTCGACCATATGGCGCGGGAGGCTAGGCCGGGCGCACTTGAGGCGCGTTGACGCGTAGCCAACGCTAATTCACGACATATCGGGGCCGTTTGACGTGCATTCACGGCACCCCTTCCCCAGCGTGAGCCCATCGGAGCTTGCGAGGAGGGTATCATCATGCTTTCGAACCGTTTCACTGCCACCGCCGTCGCCGTCGCCGCCACAGCGCTTTTGGGCATGGCGGGCCAGGCCCATGCGGTCATCACTGTCGATCCCGGCCCCGTCGGCCCGGTGCCCTCGGGAATGATCACGTTCTCGACCACGGACATCACGTCAACGATCAGTACGGATTCCGGTTCGCCGACAACGGTGGACGACATCTTCGATTTCGTCGACGGCAAGTCGATCCGCTTCGACGGTACGGAGTACACGACCACCATCGAATTCGTCCTCTCCGGCAATGCAGCCATCGCCTTCGAGCCCCTCCAGCAGGACATCACGGTCCGCGATGCCGCCGACACAACGCTTGGCCCGGATATCGACACGACGGCGACAGGACCGAACAGCTTCTCCCTGATCGCGCGCAGGCTCGAGAACGCGACGACCACACCGCCCTTCGTAGACGACATCTTCAGTATCGTCTTCGGGGCTCAGGTCTCCGCCGATACCGCCGTCTCGATCACCGAGATCAACGTGAAGCTCGACGCTACCAACCCGGAGGGCGGCAGCTTCGGGACGTTCGAGATCATCGGCGGCGGCGACGCCGCGGTACCGGTGCCGGCTACCCTGCCCCTCCTCCTCGGCGCCCTCGGCGCCGCCGGTTGGGTGAGCCGGCGGCGCGCTTCCTGAGATAACGCTCGCGCGGGGCGGGCATATCGCCCGCCCGGGCCTTTCCTCCTCACGCCGCCGCGCCTAGTGTCGCGCCGCAGCGTGAGGAGCGAGCCCATGACCGACAGCGCCATCGAAGCCGGCCCGGCCGGCGGGGAGGATCCGAGGGCGCTGCGTGCCGTTCTGATCCTCTCATGGGGCCAGGCCGTGCTGGGCGCGCAGCTGCCGGTCATGATCATCCTGGGCGGTCTCGTCGGGCAGATGCTGGCCCATGACGCAGCCTATGCGACGCTGCCGATCACCGTCACCGTCGTCGGCTCGATGATCGGGGCGCCGTGCCTCTCGCTCTTCATGGGGCGCTTCGGGCGTCGGCCGGGCTTCTTGCTCGGCGCGGGCGCCGGCGCGCTCGGCGCCTGGATATGCGTCCAGGCGATCTATGCGCAGAGCTTCGAGCTCTTCCTCCTCGGCAGCGCGCTGACGGGCGTCTACTGGTCGGGCCACAACCTCTACCGCTTTGCAGCAGCCGACATGGCCAGCCCCGCTTTCAAGCCCAAAGCCATCGCCTGGACGATGGCAGCGGGGCTCGTATCGGCCATTCTGGGGCCGGAGATCGTCAAGCTCTTTGGCGACTGGCGCGCGCCCGTGCCCCATGTGGGCGCCTACGAGGCGGTGATCTGGCTCAACCTGCTCGGCGCGCTGCCCTTCCTCCTCCTCGACATCCCCGCACCAAAGCGGACGGAGGGCGGCGCACGCCGGCCGGTCCGCCATATCCTGAGCAATCCCAGGGTGCGGGTCGCGATGCTCTGCGCGATGGCGACGTACGGGCTCATGAACCTGATGATGACCGCGACGCCGCTGGCCATGGCCGCCTGCGGCTTCGGCACGGGCGCCGCCGCCAGCGTCGTGCAGGCGCATGTGCTGGCGATGTACGCGCCCTCCTTCTTCACGGGCCATCTCATCGCCCGCTTGGGCGCGAGCTGGGTCATCGCCATGGGCCTCGCCATCATCGCAGCCTGCGCGGTCGTTGCGGCCGCCGGTATTGCCATCGAGAACTTCTATATCGCTCTCATCCTGCTCGGCCTCGGCTGGAACTTCGGCTTCATCGGCGCAACCAGCATGCTGGCAGATGCCGTGGCGCCGGAAGACAGGGCCCGTGTGCAGGGCATCAACGATTTCGCGGTGATGGCATTCGTGGTCGTCGCCTCCGCAAGTTCGGGCGTCCTCCTGAACTTCGGCGGCTGGGAGGCGGTGCAGATGGCGATCGTGCCGGGCCTCGCGCTTGCGGGCGGGGCGCTCCTCTGGTTCATGCTGCGCGGCGGGCGGACGGTCTGATCCGCGGCCCAAGCGAGCGGCCGATGCCGCTCCCGTCAGTTGCCGCCGAGCAGGCTCTCGCCCGCGCCGACATTGCCGAGGACCTGCTGCAGGATGGTGAGCTCGCGCCCGAAGGTCGGCGTCGTCCGGGTCTCGAGATCCACGATCTGGCCGTCCGCGAGCCCGTAGCGGCGGACCGAGGTCACCCGGTCAACATCGTTGAACTCGACGGCGATGATGCGCCGGTCCACGATCTCCGGCGCGAAGAAGCCCTGCTTGGAGACGGTGGTCGAGACGTAGTACCAGCCATCCTCCGTGAAGGTGCCCGTGGCACCCGGGCGGCCGATCTTGCGCCGGACCGAGCCGCGCGTGTCCACGCCCTCGACGACGGTTGCGACCATCTCCTCTGGCGGCGCGTAGCCATGCGTGGTGACGACCGCCGCACAACCGGGCAGTGCAACAACGAACGCGAGGGCGGCGAGCGCCGGCAACCGGCGGGCGGGAACGGGCATCAAGCAGGCTCCGTGTTACGATCCTGCTTTCCCGTATCCCCGAGGCACCTTAAGTTCAAGCTGACGTGGCCGGACAGGCTGCGCGAGAAAGCGATGCAAGCCGTTCGAGGAACTATGAGCGAGACGGAAAGCGCCCGGGCGACCGGCGCGGAGATCGAGCCCTTCCCCCTCTCCCATCCTGTGGAGGTGGCGGCACTGGCCGAGAGCGGCGGGCTCTCCTTCGAGCTGGCGCCCGAAGCAGGGGAGCGGGCGGTGATTGCCCGGTATCTCGGCCTCGACGGTCTGGCCGCGCTGGGCTTTCGCGGCAATCTCGTACCGCAGGGGGCGGGCTGGGCGCTGGAAGGTCGACTGACGGCGCGGCTCGGGCAAACCTGCGTGGTGACGCTCGAGCCTGTTGAAACTGAGGTGGACGTGCCCGTCGAACGCAGCTGGCTGCCCGATGTGGCCCCACCCTCGGCGGCCGAGCTCGAGCTTCGGGAGGACGACTACCGCGCGCCCGAGCCGTTGGGACGGGAGATCGACCTCGCCGTTCCGATGCTGGAAGCGCTGGCGCTCGAGATCGATCCATTCCCGCGTGGGGAGGGCGCGGAGCACGGTGCCGAGGTCTATGCTCCGCCGGGCGAGGCGCCGCTGACTGACGAGGCGGCGAGGCCCTTTGCGGGGCTGGCAGCGCTAAAGGCACGCCTCTCGGGCGACGATGATGGGGGAAGCGGCGGATAGAACGGTTGGAGCAAGCGTGAACGCGGGCGACCAGAAAGCCCTTGCCCCACGGCGCGAGATGAGTATGTTCCGCGTCTCGCGCTCGGCGGGCCATGCCCGGTTCGGAGCGTGTTGCTTTGGGAAGTAACAGGAATTCAGCCGCACTTGGCGGCGTTCAGCGCCCGCCTCCGGCGGGGCGGCCCCCCGGGGGCCGCGAGACGGGAAGGGTTGAGAGATGGCCGTCCAACAGAACCGCAAGACCCGCTCGAAGCGCGGCATGCGCCGCGCACACGACGCGCTCAGCGTCGTCGCGTCGAGCGAGTGCCCGAATTGCGGCGAGCTTCGTCTGCCTCACCATGTGTGCGGCGCCTGCGGGCACTACCGCGACCGCGAGGTGGTCAAGACCGCGCCTGAGATCGATCTCGACGACGACGCGGCGTGACCTCGGGCGCCCAGTCGCGCCTGCCTCGCGCCGCCTTCCCAGAGCGCGTCCGCCCCGAAGCGGCGCGCTCTCTGCGTTTGATTTCGCCAGCGGAGTGACATCCTCGCCATGACCGGCCGGCTGGTCATCTCGGTCGACGCCATGGGCGGCGACGCAGGTCCTGCACCGGTCCTCGCGGGTCTCGCGCGTACGTTACGAACGCTTCCCGATCTGCGCTTTATCGTGCATGGCGACGAGCAGTCGATCGCACGCCAGCTCCGCCGTCGTCGCTTCGCCGCCCTTCGCGCCGCCGTCGATCTCCGACATTCGGAGGACGTCGTGCGCATGGACGACAAGCCATCGCGCGCGCTGCGGGAACGGCGGGGCAGCTCGATGTGGGCAGCGCTCCAGACCGTGAAGGCCGGCGATGCGCGCGTGGCGGTGAGTTGCGGGAACACCGGCGCCCTCCTCGCGATGTCGACCTTCATTCTCCGCAAGGCCCCGGGGATCGACCGGCCCGCGATCGCGGTGCACTGGCCTTCGCGTGCCCCGCACGGCTTCACGACCGTCCTCGATGTCGGCGCGGATCTGCGCGCCGGGCCCCGTACGCTTCTGCAGTATGCGATAATGGGCGCGGAGTATGCCAGGCTGAGCTTCCGACTCGACCGGCCGCGCATAGGATTTCTGAATGTCGGGACCGAGCGCACGAAGGGACCGGCAGACGTGCAGCTTGCCGCCGCCACGGCCGAGAGCGCGGCCGCAGCAGCACCCGACCTCTTCGAGCCGGCGGGCTTCGTCGAGGGCACGGACATTGCAGCCGCCAGCGTCGATGTGGTGGTCACGGACGGGTTCACGGGCAACATCGCGCTCAAGACCGCGGAGGGTACCGCCGCCTTCATCCGCGACGGGCTGCGAGAAGCCTTCGAATACTCGATCCTGTCGCGCCTCGGCAGCCTCTTCGCGCTCACCTCGCTCGGCCGCTTTCGCGAACGGATCGATCCGCGGCGCGTGAACGGCGGCGTCTTCCTCGGCCTCAACGGCACGGTGGTGAAGAGCCACGGGCGCGCGGATGCGGTGGGGATCGAGGCGGCCATGCGGCTCGCTGCCCGCCTAGCCGAGCACGACATCGGCGCGGCCGTGCATCGTCAGCTCGCGAAGCTCGATCTCTCCGCGCTCCCGCACGGACATGGCAGCGCGCATACAGTGCCCCATGGTCATGGGGATGCCGCACCGCTATATCCGTCTGACACCGGTGAGAGCGCCGGTAGCGGAGGAGCCGCCGCAAGCTCAGAACCCGGCAGCAAGAATGCAGGGCGGGCCGTGGCGGGCAACGGCGAGGGCACATGAATATCGTTCGGTCGCGCGCCGTGGGCTGCGGGCATTATCTGCCCGACCGCATCGTCACCAACGAGGAGCTCGCCCAGCGTATCGACACGTCCGACGAATGGATCGCCGCACGCACGGGCATCCGGCAGCGCCATGTGGTAGCCGAGGGTCAGCTGACCTCCGATCTGGCGATCCGCGCTTCGGAGGCGGCGCTTGGCGCGGCGGGCATGGATCCGCGCGATCTCGACGCGGTGGTGCTGGCGACGGCGACGCCCGACCAGACTTTCCCCTCGACCGCGACGCGCGTGCAGCACGCCATCGGCATGACCAACGGCTATGCCTTCGATATTCAGGCGGTCTGCGCCGGCTTCATCTTCGCGCTGGCAAACGCCAACGGACTCATACTTTCGGGCATGGCGGAACGCGTGCTCGTGGTGGGCGCCGAGACCTTTAGCCGCATCCTCGACTGGGATGACCGCGCCACCTGCGTGCTCTTCGGCGACGGTGCGGGCGCCGTGGTGCTCGAAGCGGCGCAGGGCATCGGCGCGCCGTCGGATCGCGGCGTTCTGGGCGCGTGTCTTCATTCCGACGGCAAGCACAACGAGCTTCTCTACGTCTCCGGGGGTCCCTCGAGCACCGGGCTCGCGGGCACCGTCGTGATGGAAGGGCGCGAAGTCTTCCGCCACGCCGTGGTCAAACTCGCGGACGTGGCGCATGAGGTGATGGAGAAGGTCGGCGTCGAGAGCGAGGAGATCGACTGGATCGTGCCGCATCAGGCGAACCTGCGCATCATTGACTCGACCGCCAAGAAAACCGGCATTCCGATGGAGAAGGTCGTCGTCACCGTTCAGGACCACGGCAACACCTCTGCGGCGTCGATTCCCCTCGCGCTGTCGACTGCCGTGGGCGACGGGCGCATCCGTCCCGGACAGCTTCTTCTCATGGAGGCGATCGGCGGCGGGCTCGCCTGGGGCTCCGCTCTCGTCCGCTGGTGAGCCCCGTCGCGCCAATTTGACACGAATTTCACTACACGCTTAGGTATTTTTGACGAGAAGGCACTTTCAGTCCATCGCCCAACCTGTTGAAGTTGACCTCACTTCGCGGCTGCCGCTATCGTTTTGGCGTAGAATGGGAACAGGGGGCACGAACCGGATGGCTGGGAACACGCTCACCCGGGCGGACCTTACAGAGGCGGTCTATCGCGAGATCGGCCTCTCTAGAAACGAATCCGCCGATCTCGTGGAGCTGATCCTGGAAGAGATATCCGGCGCCCTTGTCCGCGGCGAACACGTCAAGATTTCGTCGTTCGGCACTTTCGCGGTGCGCGACAAGGGGCCCCGGATCGGGCGCAATCCCAAGACGGGCGAGGAGGTGCCGATCGATCCGCGGCGGGTCCTCGTCTTCCGGCCATCGCACATCATGAAAGAGCGCATCAATCTGAGCGCCGAGACGGAGGCCCAGGGCTAATGGCCGACAGCCGGAGCCGCCGCGACCCCTCAGCGACCCAGGGCAAGGCGCCCGACGCCTTCCGCACCATCAGCGAAGTCTCCGAAGAGCTCGATCTGCCGCAGCACGTACTCCGTTTCTGGGAGACGAAGTTCAGCCAGATCCGTCCGCTCAAGCGCGCCGGGGGCCGACGGCTCTACCGGCCCGACCACATCGCCCTGCTCCGGGGCATCAAGGCGCTCCTCTACGATGACGGGCTGACGATCAAGGGCGCGCAGAAGGTTCTGCGCGAACGCGGGCAGAAGGCCGTGGTCGCCCGTGGCCGCGCCGATGCGGAGCTGAGCCTCGAGACGCCACAGGTGCCATTCGATGCGGCGGCGCGCCTCTCGGCCATTCGAAGCCGTCTTGAGGCCAGCGTGGACGGCAAGTCGACGGCAGGGAACGGCGCGGCGCCCGAACCCTCCGCCAAGGTCGACGGGCAAGCCGTGCGGGGCGGCGACTTGCAGGCATCGATCAGCCGTCTCGAGGCCGTGCTCGCCCGGCTCGAGGGGCGTCAGTAAGCGGCATCGCCAACGCGTCGCTCCGGCGGAGAAAGGTCGCGATTCCCCATTGCGCCGCGCGCACGCCTTCGTATATGCGAAGCTTCCGGATCACGGGCCGTAGCGCAGCCTGGTAGCGCGCTTGCATGGGGCGCAAGAGGTCGTGAGTTCGAATCTCGCCGGCCCGACCAGTTCCGGAGAACGCCAGCGGGCCAACCCGCTGGCGTTTTTTCTTTCGCGGCGGCGGGTGCTTGAGGGGGAGGAGCGAGCGGATGCGGACGGACGGCGCCTCGCGGCCGGGCGTGATCCCGAGCCAGGGCCTTCGCGCCCTCATTGCATCCGGTGTAATTGCCGCATCTCCCGCGGTCCTGCCAGCGCAAATCCAGCCCGCGAGCATCGACCTGCGCCTCGGCAGACGGGCGTGGCGGGTGCGCGCAAGTTTCCTGCCGGGCGCGCGCCGCGTCGAGGATCGCCTCGCCGAGTTCGCGATGCACGAAATCGACCTCGCCGACGGCGCGGTGCTTGAGACGGGCTGTGCCTATGTGGTCGAGCTTGCAGAACGTCTGCGCCTGCCTGGGGACGTTGCGGGGGCTGCCAATGCCAAGAGTTCGACGGGCCGGCTTGATCTCCTGACCCGGCTCGTGACCGACAACGCGACCGCCTTCGACGTGGTTGAGCCGGGCTACGAAGGCCCGCTCTACGCACAGATCAGCCCCTGCACCTTCTCCGTCCTCGTCCGCCCTGGGATCACGCTCAGCCAGCTCCGCCTTCGCCACGGCGATCCGCGGCTGGACGATGCGGGGCTTGGCGCGCTCCATGCCAGCGATCCGTTGGTGGATGGCGAACCGGTAATCGATGCAGGGCTCGGCTTTTCGGTCGATCTTCGCGGCGGGCGCGCCCGCGAAGGACCTCTCGGCTGGCGGGCCCGGCGGCATTCGGGGCTCATCGATCTGTCACGCCTCGCCGCCTACGACCCGCTCGAATTCTGGGAACCGGTCCGCCCCTTCGACGGCCCCGGAGACGGCCGGTCCGGCGGCGGCGTGATCCTGGATCCGGGCGCCTTCTACATCCTCGTGAGCCGTGAAGCCGTCGCCGTGCCCCCGCACACGGCGGCGGAGATGGTCCCCTACATGGCCGTCGCCGGGGAGTTTCGGGTACATTACGCTGGGTTCTTCGATCCGGGCTTCGGTCACCGCTCGACGGGCGGGTCGGGCTCGCGCGGCGTTCTCGAGGTGCGCTGCCACGAGGCGCCCTTTGCGCTCGAGCACGGGCAAACCGTCGGCCGGCTCGTCTACGAGCAGATGGTCGAGGTGCCTGACCTCCTCTACGGTCGCGACATCGGTTCGAACTATCAGGGCCAATCGCTCCGGCTCTCGAAGCATTTCCGCCCCCTGCCCTGACGCCTCGCCGCAAGCGGCCGCGGCATGTAACGCAAGAACGCCCGGCACCAGAGTGCCGGGCGTCCTGACCTATCCGGATTGCTGAGAGCGAACGAAATCAGCTCGCTCGCGCCATGTCAGACAGTTCTCGGCCCAGTGCGCGCGATTATCCAAACCGCGTGCACGATGCCGGGGATATAGCCGAGCAGCGTGAGAATGATGTTGATCCAGAAGTGCTTGCCGATGCCGACCTGCAGAAACACGCCGAGCGGCGGCAGGATGATCGAGAGAATGATGCGGATAAGATCCATTTTTGGGCCTCCTTCACATAACAGGGTCTGAATAGAGAATGCGCGACACGCCGCCACGGTTCCCTCCTCATTCGCGGGGCACGGCCGCTGGTGGTCCATTCCGGACAGAGTACTTCCGGAGTGGGTTCCCGTGGCCCTTTGATGTGGGAGCCTGCGGCACGCGCACGGGGACTACCATTTCGCTGAGGAATGCAGATGGACACCGCCTCGCGAGTATCCAGTCCGACCGCAACCCTCCCCAGAAACATGTCTGGCGTACCGGGATCATCCTGCCCAATGCAGACGGTGCGGGACCGAATGCCATCATGGCGGCCGCCGGGCCCGTTGCCGCCAGCATCTTTACGGCTGCAAAGCCCACCTAACCTCGCAGGGCAATGTTGTCGGGAGCCTGGCGCGAGGTCGATGTGCGGTCGCAACAGGGTTCGACGTGGTTCAGGCAGACCACCAGTGGCACCAAGGCGTCGGGCTGAAGGCGCGGGACGTAGCATCCTGGCGTCGGTCAGGATGGGGTGACGGAGACTATCCTCAGTCCTCGCCGTCCTCCTCCGAGATCGGGGGCAGGAGATCGGCGTCTGCCTGGGACGCCGGCGCCGCGGACTGAAGTAGGCCCGCCGCGCGCAGCTCCTTGAGGCCGGGCAGGTCGCGCGTGCTCTCGAGCTCGAAATGGTCGAGGAAGGCGGTGGTCGTGACGAATGTCGCCGGCCTGCCCGGGCTCTCGCGCCGCCGGCCGAGGCGAACCCAGCCGAGATCGAGCAACAGGTCGAGCGTGCCTTTCGAGACGCTGACGCCACGGATCTCCTCGATCTCGGCGCGCGTCACCGGCTGGTGGTAGGCGATCACCGCCAGCGTCTCCATCGCGGCACGGGACAGCTTGCGCTCCTCCCTCACCGTTTCGTGCAGCAGGAAGCCTAGATCGGGGGCGGTGCGGAAGGCCCAGGCGGCACCGATGCGCTCCAGACGGACCCCGCGCGCGGCGTATCGCGTCGTGAGCGCGGCAAGCGCGGCTTCTGGATCGGTCCCTTCGGGCAGGCGCCGCGCGATGTCGGCCAGCGTCATCGGCTCGGCGGCAGCGAAAAGCAGGGCCTCGACCATACGCTCTTGCTCTGCCGCCGGGGGACCCTCGAAAAGCCCCGCCGCAACGCCATCCTTTTGCGCCGCGCCATCTTTGTCGACGGCCGTCTCGGCCAGCCCGGTCTCCGACGGATCCGAGCCACGCTCAGCCTCCGCCGTTGGATGGCGTTCGGGTTCCTGGCCGCCCGGCTCCTCCGATGGCGTATCGGGCATCATGCCGGCTCCCCTCCCTTGCCACTGGCGCCGTCGCTTTCGCCCGCGGTCCCCGCGCCGTCCTCACCCTGCGTTGCGCGCCGACGGAGAAGAAGGGGCGCGAAGGTGCTTTCCTGGCGCAGCTCAACCTCACCGCGGCGGGCAAGTTCCAACACGGCAGCGAAGGAGGAGGCGACCGCGCTCCGCCGCTTGGCCGGCGCCTCGAGCCAGTCCGCCGGCAGAAAGGCCTCGAGCCGCGTCCAGTCCGGCAGCGTCATGCCGCCGAGGAGACGGCCGAGCCGTTGGCGTGCTTCGTCCAGCGCCAGCACCGTCTCGCGCTTGTCGACCATCAAGGGACGGTAGGCGTCGCGCGTGCGGATACGTGCATAGGCGCGCAGGAGCTCGGCCAGATCCGCCCGCCAGCGCGTCTCGGCGAGCCGCTGCGCCGCCTCGGGCGCGCCGCGGGGAAAACGCGCCTCCCCAAGGAGGCCACGGTTGGCGAGCGTAGCCGCAGCCTTGCGCATCGCTTCGAGGCGCGCGAGCCGGTGGGCAAGCTGCTTCGCCAGCTCCGCGCCCGAGGGTTCCTCCGCCGATGGCGGCTCCGGCAGGAGGAGGCGCGATTTAAGGTAGGCGAGCCAGGCCGCCATCACGAGATAGTCCGCCGCGAGATCGATCCGCAGACGTTTGGCGTCGGAGACGAAGGCGAGATACTGCTCGGCAAGCGCGAGGACCGAGATGCGGCGAAGGTCCACCTTCTGGCGGCGCGCCATCTCGAGGAGGAGATCGATGGGCCCCTCGAAGCCGTCGAGCGAGACCGTCAGAAGCGCACGCTCCTCCGCATCCTCCGCCGCGCCCGTCTCGACCGGTCCCTCGTCGCGCGGCGGGCCTTCGGTGAACTCTTCTGTCCCGCTCAAGATCTATGCCATCTCGCCGGTCAGGGCGCGATAGTCGGCGAGCATCGCCTCCGCGTCGAAACCCGGCGCGGGCGGGCGGGCATGCTCGGCGGCGTGGGCGCGATCGAGCGCAGGACCGGAGAGCGGTGGCACGGCGCCGGCCACGGCCTCCATCTCCACCATGTCGCCGTTGCAGTGGAGCGCGATATCGCAGCCGGCGGCGAGTGCATCGCAAGCCCGGGCACCCATCGGGCCCCTCAGGGCCTTCATCGAGAGGTCGTCGGTCATCAGGAGCCCCTGAAAGCCGATATCCTCGCGGATCGCGCGGATGCAGGCCGGAGAATGGGTCGCGCAACGCTCCGGATCGAGTGCGTCGTAGACGATGTGTGCTGTCATCCCCAGCGCCTCCCCGGACAGCGGACGGAAGGCGGCGAAGTCCTCGGCCTCCAATGCTGCGCGGGAGGCTGTGACGCGCGGCAGCGCCTCGTGGCTGTCGCTGAGAGCGCGGCCATGACCCGGCAGATGCTTGATGACCGGCAGGACGCCGCCTTCCAGAAGACCCGAGACGACGGCGGCACCGAGCGCCGCGATGTCTTCGGCCGTCTCCGCCAGCACCCGGTCTCCGATGATAGGGTGCACGCCGGCTTGCGGCACGTCGAGCATGGGCACGCAGTTCACGTCGATCCCGAGCGCCCGGAGCTCAGCGGCGATGAGCGCGAAGCGAAGATGCAGTGCGCGCTCCGCGGACGACGGACCGAGCGCCTCGAAGGTCCGGCGTACAGGCGGCCAGTCCAACCAATGGGGCGGGCGAAGACGGGCGACGCGTCCGCCTTCCTGATCGATCAGAACCGGCGCCTCGCGTCCGAGAACGGAGCGCGCCTCCGCGACGAGCGCTGCGACCTGCTCCGGGCGGTCGACATTGCGGGCGAAAAGGATCAGCCCCCAGGGCTGCGCCTCGGCAAGAAACCGCCGCTCGGCCGCCGTGAGGCTCAGGCCGACGAGGCCCGTGATGAAGGCCGCCGGGGCGTTAGCCTTTGCGGCCGTCGCCTCCGTGAACGCGCCATCCGCTGCTGTCTTCAAGGCTGCTCATCCACGCTTCTCGGTGTTGATCGCCACAAGACAGTCATAACCACGGACTTTCAAGGCCTGGCAGACGGTGTTCGCCTCATGCCCGTCGCGGAAGGGGCCGACACGGAGGCGGTAATAGGTCACGCCGCCGGAGACGGTCTGCTGCACGGCAAGCGCTCGGCCGGTCAGGACGTCGCTGTTGGCCTGGCGCAGACGTGACCATTCCTGCTCGATCACGGCGCGGTCCGGATAGGCGCCGAGCTGGATCTGGACGGGCGAGCGCTCTGCCTCCACCACCAGCTCCTGCTGGGCCCCGGCCTTCGTGGTACGGGAAATCGCGATGCGGGCCGCGAAATCGCTCGGCCGATCGCGCACGAGCGGCACGAAGGCGGGCGCGAGCTCGCTGCCCTCGCCTTTCGGCGGCACGGGCTCCTCAAGGTTCACGATCACGTCGCGGCGCGGCCGCTGCGTATCGAGAAGCTCGGACTCGGAGGTGATGAGCCGGTGCACCTTGGGCGGCTCCAGGTCTTCGGGCAGCGGATAGAGGGTTTCGTCACTGAGCGCGAGCGCAGCGATCTGGCGGCCATTCTCGCTGGTCGGGCGTGCAGGATGCGTGCTGAAGACGTCGAGCGCACCGTTGACCGGTGCAGGGCCGAAGCCGAGGCTGGCGCCCGCGCCGGGTCCGCCGGGCTGCGCGACGCCACTGCTGCCCTGGACCGTGCCGATGGGCGAGACGGCCGCGATCTGCGACATCGCCTTGTCCTCGTCGCTCGGGGCGCCTGGCTCGGGCGCAAGCCGCGTGCCGTCGGGCGCCACCGCGCCCCCCTCCGCGACATCGTAGGCGCTGACATCGGTGTGTCGCGTCTCCGCGCCGCCCGCGCTTTCGGGCTGCGTCTTGGCGGGACCGGCCGCGGCACGGATAACGGGGATCTCGTCCGTATCCTGCGCACCGATATTCCACACGAGATACCCGCCGCCGGCGATCACGGCAAAGGCCGCTGCCGCGCCAGCAACGCGAGAGACCATGCCGCCAAGCGACCGGCCTGCCCCACGCCGCGGGATCGCGTAGTCTTCCTCTTCGTCATAGTAGGCCGGCATTTCGCATCCCCTCGACCCCTACCCCGGGGTTCGACCCGTACTGCCCGGGTGAGCTCGCAGCCCGTCCGCGGCTCACCTCATCTCCTCAAGCGGTGCGACACCAAGGATACCTAGCCCTTCCGAGATCACAATCGAAACGGCATGTGACAGGCACAAACGCGCCCTCGACAGTTGTTTGTCGTCCTCACGTATCATGCGCAAGTGTGGCTCATCCTGGCCTCGATTCCAGAACACATGATACTCTGACGCAAGATCGTAAAGAAAGAAGGCAATTCTGTGAGGCTCGTGCTGAATTGAAGCACTTTCCACTATTCGGGGGAATTCAGCCAGTTTTGCAACCACAAGTAGTTCCGCTTGGTGGTTTAGCCGTCCGATTTCAGCGTATGAGTCGTCGAGCATGACCCCGATACCGGCCGCGCGCTCGCGAACCGAGCGGCACCGCGCATAGGCGTATTGCACGTACCATACCGGATTCTCCCGGCTTTGCTGCAACGCTGCCGTGAAATCGAAGTCGAGCGGTGCATCGTTGCGCCGAGTGAGCATCACGAACCTGGTGACGTCCGGCCCCACTTCGTCGAGCACGTCGCGCAGCGTGACGAACCGCCCCGACCGTTTGGACATCTTGTAAGGCTCGCCGTCCTTGAAGAGGCGGACAAGCTGACACAGCTTGACCTCGAGCGTCACCCGCCCATCCGACAGGGCGGCGACGGCGGCCTTCATGCGCTTGACGTACCCGCCATGGTCGGCGCCGAGGACATCGATCAGGAGATCGAAGCCCCGGTCGATCTTGTCCTTGTGATAGGCGATGTCGGGCGCGAAGTAGGTCCAGGCGCCGTCCGCCTTCTTGATCGGCCGGTCGGTATCGTCACCGTAGTCGCTAGAGCGGAAGAGGGTCTGCGGCCGCGGCTCCCAGTCCTCTGGCGTCTTGCCCTTCGGCGGCTCCAACACGCCCTCGTAGATCAGGCCCTTCGCCTGCAGCGCCTCCAGCGTCTCCTCGATCCGGCCGGTGCCGTAAAGCGATTTCTCCGAGAAGAAGACGTCGATATGCACGCCGAGCGCGGCCAGGTCGTCGCGGACCATATCCATCATCGCGTCGGTCGCCGCCTCCCGAAACTCGGGCAGCCAGTCTTCTTCGGGCGCGTTGAGGAGCCGCTTGCCGTACTTCTCGGCCAGCCGCTCGCCGATTGGCACGAGGTAGTTGCCGGGATAGAGGCCTTCCGGGATCTCGATCTCGCGGCCGTTCGCCTCGCAGTACCGAAGATAGGCGGAGCGCGCGAGCACATCGACCTGCGCCCCGCCGTCGTTGATGTAGTACTCCTTCGTCACGTCGTAGCCCGCATAGGCGAGGAGCCGCGCCAGTGCGTCGCCAAAGACCGCACCCCGGGTATGGCCGACATGGAGCGGCCCCGTGGGATTGGCGGAGACATACTCCACATTCACCTTCTTGCCCGCACCCATGTCCGAGCGGCCGAAGGTGCCGGGGTTCTGCAGGATCGCGGTGAGCACGTGATGCCAGGCCGCCGTCTCGAGGCGCAGGTTGATGAAGCCCGGCCCTGCGACGTCCGCGCTCGCGATCCGTGGATCGTCCGCCAGCTTGGCAACCAGCGCCTCCGCAATCTCGCGCGGCTTCTTCTTGGCGGGCTTCGCCAGCACCATGGCGGCGTTCGTTGCCATGTCGCCATGCGCAGGGTCGCGCGGCGGCTCGACTGCAACGTTTTCGAAGGAGAGGTCTGCTGGAAGCGCGCCTTCGGCCGTCATGGCTGCTAGGCAATCGAGGGTGAGCGTCTTGATCTCGGCGAAAAGGTTCATGGGCGTCGGGTACTCGAAGGCTGGCTCGCGGCCCCGCCGGCCGCCGCGCGCGCATACCACGCGGCGCGGGCCGGGCAAACCGCCGCCGCGCCGCGACTCGGGATCGCCCGGCTGTGTGTCGCCATGCGTTGCCTACGGTGGTTGTTGGCAGCGCGTTGAGTGGGACCGCGTCGCAATAGCAAGGGCGCGGCCGCGAAGAACGGCCGCCCCTTCCCATTGCCTCGCGCCACTCATGAACGGCGATGACGCATCACGTCGAACGCGATGATGTGCGACGCACCCGAGATTCCGACGCCGAAGAGCGGGATCATCGCGAGCGGCATGGTCGAGATCGCGGCCATTGCCCCGCTCGCCGTTGCGGTCAGATAGAGCCCGGTGCCGACCGCCAGTACGAAATCCGCGAAGCCGACGACGTGAAAAGCCCAGTACTTCCACAGCCCACGCGACGCGATCAGCAGGACCGGGATCACGAGCAGGCCCGCAAGCAGGTCGCCCCAAGCAGCATGGCGCACGAAGAGCGCTGGCAGCTCGCCGGCCGCGCCGTACCAGAAGAAGAGCGCGGCCGCCCCGATCCGCCAGAGGTGGAAGGTCGTGAAGAAGTCGAGCGACCGGCTCCGAAGATACCGCTTCAGACCGGGAATGAATGCATAGGCCAAGACCGGCAGGACGATACCGAGCGCTGCGAGCGGGCCTATCAGAACCACCGGCAAGGCATCCAACAGACCCGTGCCTGCGGCCACGGCGACCGCGCTTCCCCATGCGAAGAGGACCAGCGCGATGCGCCCGCCCCATGCTGCGTCATTTCTTTCATGTATATACACGTTATCAGTCATCGTCGATTTCCTTCTTGCGGTTTGCAGATTGACTTGGCTTCAGCCCGCTGCGTCCGACAGCCTTGCGAGCGCCTTTTCGGCAGCGCTCGCCTCGCTTCCCAGTCTGGCCTCGATGGCGGACTGCACCCTTTCCCAGTCCCTCTCGGCCTCGGCGAGGAGCGCCCTGCCCTGCGGTGTAATCTCGACATGACGCGCGCGGTGCCGGGTCTCGGCACCGAGACGCAGGAGACCGCGCTGCTCCAGCGCCGCCAGGGTCCTGCTGAGCGTCGAGCGATCAAGGCCGAGGGCAGCCGCGATATCACTGATCGTCGCCTTGCCCTTCGTCGCCTCGGCCGCCGTCAGCAGGGAGAACTGAGAGAGGCCGATGCCATGCGGCTTCAGTGCGGCATCGTACCGGCGCTCCAGCCGCCGCGCCGCGGACCGGGCCTTCATGGCGAAGCATCGTTCGTGGATCCGGCGCATTACCACCTCCTTACGTGCATATACATGAGATAGCACAGCGCATCGCGCAAGCCCGGAGTGCCGGATTGGCCAGCAAAGCGCGTCGGAACTCAGGCCAGGGCGGCGGGATCGGTGAGGACGCGATGCTCCTCGATCGCGTAGCGATCAGTCATACCGGCGATATAGTCGGCGATGACCCGGGCCCGCGCCGTCTCATGTTCCGCGTCCGCCGCGACGCCGTACCAGTTCTCGGGCATGAGGCCCGGGTCCTCGAGAAAGATCTCGAAGAGGTCCTGCACCACCCGGGCCGATTTCAACCGCATGCGGCGCACGCGGTAGTGGCGGTACATGCGACGGAAGAGAAAGGCCTTGATCGTCCGGACATCCGCCATGAGCGCCTCGGAGAAGGCGACGACCGGATGCCCGGCCTCACGCACCGTGTCCGCCGAGACGTCCGGCCCCTCCAGTGCGGCGAGGCGCCGGCTCGTCTCGACCAGCAGATCATCGACCATTACACTGAAGACGCGGCGCAGCGCCTCGTGCCGCCGGCGCTTGGGCTCGATCCCGGGCCAGGCAGCGTCCGTCTCGGCAAAACATGCGCCGATGCGCGGCAACGCCGCTGCCTCCGCCTCGCTGAAGAGCCCGGCGCGCAGCCCGTCGGCAAGATCGTGGTTCACATAGGCGATATCGTCCGAAAGGGCGGCGACCTGCGCCTCCGCCGAGGCATGGGTATGGAGCATCAGGTCCTGACGCGCCTGATAGTCGCAGATCGCAAAGGGCAGCCCCCCCGTGTCCTCCCCTTGCGCGATCAGGGGACCGTTGTGCTTTGCGATGCCCTCCAGCGTCTCCCAGCTGAGGTTGAGCCCCTCGAAGGCGGCGTAGTTGCCCTCGAGCTCGGTCACGATCTTCAGGGCCTGCGCATTGTGGTCGAACCCGCCGTAGGGCGCCATCGCCTCAGAAAGCGCATCCTCCCCGGTATGGCCGAAGGGCGTGTGGCCGAGATCGTGGGCGAGTGCCACCGCCTCCGCCAGATCCTCGTTGAGCCCGAAGACGCGCGCGACCGTACGGGCGATCTGGGCGACTTCGAGGCTGTGGGTGAGCCGTGTGCGATAGTAATCCCCCTCATGCTCGACAAAGACCTGCGTCTTGTGCTTGAGGCGGCGAAAGGCGCTCGAATGGATGATCCGGTCGCGGTCGCGCTGGTACGGAGAGCGATGCGCGCTCGGCCGCTCGTCGTGGAGCCGCCCCCGCGTCTCCTCGGAACGTGCCGCGAAGGGTGACGGTGCCGGCCTCTCCATCGCCTCCCCTCCTGCCTCGGGATGCCGCCTCGCCGGCGCGGACGCTCTTGCATCGCCCGCGCGAGCCAATACGTTCCCGCTAACATGCAGGCGCCATCGGGCACAGCCCCACGCTGGGCAATGCTCCGAACCGCGCGCCACGGAGGATGAAGAGATGTCGTTCAGCCTGCCCGGCAGCCCGTCGGAGACCGCCGCCCCAACCGCCATCGCCGCCAGCGCGAGCGATATAGGCGTGACCGTGCGGGCCTTTGCACGCCTGGCCGAGATCGCCGAGGAAGCGGGTGGACCCGCAACGCTTCGCGTCGCAGTGCTTGGCGGTGGCTGCTCGGGGTTCCAGTACGAGTTCAAGCTCGAGGACATCCCGGGCGAGGGCGACCTCGTGCTCGAGGACGCCGGGCAGCGTGTGCTGATCGACCCGGAGAGCCTGCCCTTCCTCGAAGGCTCCGTCATCGATTTCAAGGACGAGCTCATCGGCGCGCGCTTCGCGGTCGAGAACCCGAATGCGACCGCGACGTGCGGCTGCGGTACGAGCTTCTCCATCTGACGAGGGTACTCCCTCGCTCCGCCACTGAAGGACATCCGCGGGCCTTCCGCCCTCCCGCCCCACCTGAACGCTTCCCGCCCTAGTGATCGAAACGCAACCGTTTCGTAGCGGGGCTTCAGGGTGCACGCTTACAGGCTTATCGCCTTAGCGTTACGGAACGGGAACGCGCGGGAGGCGACATGCCGATTGCGGAACTCATCGCCAGCCCAGAGGCCTGGGTGGCGCTCACCACGCTCATCGTCATGGAGGTGGTGCTCGGCATCGACAACCTCCTCTTCATCTCCATCGTCACGGCCCAGGTGCCGGAGCATCAGCAGCGCCAGGCGCGGTTGATCGGCATCGGCGGGGCGCTGATCCTGCGGCTCGCGCTGCTGGCGACGGTCGACTGGATAACGGAGCTCACCTACGACGTCGTCACGCTCTTCGGGGCCTCCTTCTCCTGGAAGGACCTGATCCTCATCGCGGGCGGGCTCTTCCTCGTGTGGAAGGCGACGAAGGAGATCCATGGCCGCGTCGATCCCGACGGTGAGAACGAGGGGTCGAAGGCCGGCAGCCTCACCATCGCCGCTGCCATCGGGCAGATCCTGATCCTCGACCTCGTCTTCTCGCTCGACAGCGTGATCACCGCCGTGGGAATGACCCCGCACCTCCCGATCATGATGACCGCCATCATCATCTCGATTGTCGCGATGCTCTTTGCAGCGAATCCGCTGGCCGAATTCGTGAAGCGCAACCCGACGGTGGTGATGCTGGCGCTCGGCTTCCTCCTGATGATCGGCATGACACTGATGGCGGAGGGCTTCGGGCACGAGGTGCCCAAGGGCTATATCTACGCGGCCATGGCGTTCTCGGCACTTGTGGAGGCGCTCAACATGGCGGCACGCCGGGCGAAGAGGAACCGCGCAACAGGGCGCGGTGCGGGCTGAGCAGGCCCGGCTACGTGACGACGGCCGGGCGCTTCACGATCCGCGAAGAACCCTGGCTGGATTGTCCGAGGCGCAGTGCAACGAGGGAACTCGACGGAAGAAAGGACCGTTGGCGTTGAGATCACGCGGGCGGCAACGGCGCCCGCGTCTCAACGGATACCGGAGGACCGACCGATGCAGAATGCAATCGCCCTTCTCGGCCGCCCCCTCATCGGCTTCATCGCCGCGGCGGGCGCCTTCGCGGCGACGCCCGCGCTCGCCCAGAGCTGGACCTATCAGCCCACCGAGCGCGGCGGCTTCGCCTCTAGCTGCGCGCCGGGGCGGAGCGGCACTGTCTGCGCCGTCGTCTACTGCTCGCCGCGGGGCGATCTCAACGTCGGCCTCGCCGGCTGGGCAGACGGCCCGAACGGGGCGGAGGCCGCCAGCAGCGAGGCGTTTCTCAGCGTCGACGGCACCGGGATCCGCGCGCCGATCAACCGAACGAACTCGACCGTCGGTGGCGGCGTCCTCTGGCGGGCGGATCTCGACGCCCGGACTGCAGCGCGCGCGATCGACAGCCTCAAGCGCGGCAACCGGGCGGTCTTCGAGGCGGGGCCGGACCGCCGGCTCTTCGAGTTCGGCCTCGGCGGCTCTGCCCGCACCATCGGGCAGGTGGAGGCGCGCTGCGACGGTGTCGCCGCAGCACTCGCCGCCCCGACACCCGCAGGCGACGTCATCGAGCGCGATGTGCGCCCCGCGGTCGAAGGACGCGACGACGACGACCGCTACGCGGCGCTCGACGACCGGCGCTACGACGAACGGACGGTCGTGCGCGGCGGGTTCGACGACGGCATCGATGCCGGTGACCGGCTGGAGGCGCTCGACCGTGACGTCTACGAGCTCGACTACCCTGCCCAGCGCGGCGAACGCGACCGCTTCGAGCGGTGGGGTGAGCGGGACTTTGGCTGGGAGCCTATCGGTGCCGCGCGTATCGGCAAGCGGGGCGACCGCGCCATCTTCCGCCCGGGTCCCGACACCGGCCGGGTACAAGCGCTCCGCCTCGATGTCAGCCGCAACGACCTCTTTCTGCGCGAGCTTGTCGTCGTCTACGGCAACGGGCGCGAGGATCTGATCCGCCTGCCGGCGGAATGGCGCCGCGGCGAGAGCACGGGGCCCATCGAGCTGCGCGCGCGGCCCGGGCGTGGCCGCTTCATCGACGCGATCCTGATCGACGCTGCCACCATCGGCCGCGGGCCACGCGCGCGCGTCGATCTCTACGCGCTGCCGGCAGGCTGATCGACAGGAAGGCAGCCGCGAGAACACGCTCCCGTCATCGCCACAAGGGCCGATGGCGGGCGCGGGGTGCACCTCTGCCGCGCGCAATCGCCTTCCGCTCTCCCTCCCCCGCTCGACCTGTGAAACGAAGACAAGGGCGGCATTACGTGCGAGAACCGTCGCACAACGACATGCTCCAGCCCCTCGGACCCTCCCCATGCGCATCGCTACCTGGAACATCAACGGCATAAAGGCCCGGCTGCCGCTCGTGCAGGAATGGCTCAAGGACAGCGCGCCCGACGCAGCCGTTCTTCAGGAGCTCAAGAGCACGGACGAAACCTTCCCGCGCGAGGCCATCGAGGAATGCGGCTACAGCATCGAGACGCACGGGCAAAAGGGTTTCAACGGCGTTGCGATCCTCGCGAAGGGCAGCATCGAGGATGTCGAGCGCGGCCTACCCGGCGACGACGCTGACGAACAGGCCCGCTGGATCGAGGGGACCGTGATCGGCGAGAAGGGAGCCCTGCGCCTTTGCGGGCTCTACCTGCCCAACGGAAACCCCGCGCCCGGGCCGAAATACGATTACAAGCGCGCCTGGATGATGCGCATGGAGAACCGGGTGCGCGCGCTCCTCACCGAAGAACAGCCGACGGTCTTCGCGGGTGACTATAATGCGATCCCGGAGCCGCGGGATGCGATGAACCCCGAGGCGTGGACGGACGATGCGCTCTTCCTGCCGGAGACGCGGGCGGCCTGGCGACGGCTCGTGAACCTCGGGCTCCACGATGCGACGCGGGAGGTCAGCCAGGCGGGGGAGACCTTCACGTTCTGGGACTATCAGGGCGGGGCTTGGGACCGGAACCACGGGATCCGGATCGACCACCTGCTGCTGAGCCCGCAGGCGGCCGACCGCCTGACAGGGAGCGGGATCGAAGCCTTCATGCGGAGCCGTGAGAAGCCGTCCGATCACGTGCCCGTCTGGATCGACCTCGACCTCTGACCGTCGCGGCGCGTCCGGGCGACGGTCGCCTTCGGGCCCGCGACAATCGCGTTCTCAGGCGCCGCGCCTCCGCGGGGCGCGCGGCGCACTCTCCGGCGCGTTGGGGCCTGCCTCGACGGGCCCGCTCGCAGTCTTCGGCCGGCGCTCTCCGGATCGCCCCGGCGCGCGGGGCGGGAGGGCGCCGCCGCCCGCCGATTTCGTCCGCGGCTCGATCACGGGCAGCGTGGCGGCGGGTGCGGGCGGCTCCACGTCCGCGGCCCGCGCCTCAAGCGACGGCGCAGGCTCGGAGGACGTGGCGGCTGGTGCGGGCGGTGTGATCGACCGCACCTCCGCGAACTCGGCGGTCCGTGCGCCACCGGGCGAGAGCGCCAGCATCCCGTCATTGCCCTGTCGCATCGCCTGAACCTGCTCGAGCGCCTGGCGGAACATCGCTTCCTTGTCGATCTCGTTGGCCTGGAAGGCACTCACCGTCACCAGCACCAGCCGGTCGTTGAGCTCGATGAAGGCGCGCCAGAACTCCCGGGTCAGAAGCGGGACACTATCGTCAAGCGCGCGAGCGAGGACGAAGAGCGCGTCGCCAACCTCCCGCATCTCCGCAATCTCGACAGCCGTGCCGTCGCTGCCCCGCGCCAGCCGCGCCTTGCCCGCATCGCTCGCGATGAACCGCTCGAGGCTTTCGAGGGTCCCCCGCTCCGCTCCGGATACCGAGACGGTGACCAGCCCCGGGAAGCCATGGTCGAGATGCAGCCGCTCACCCGCCCGCGTGGCGCTCGCCTTGCCGGCACTCGCGCCAAGCTCGACGGCGCAATCGGTCAACAGCATGAACGCGGAGCCCGCACCGAGATCGATGGTGTCGGGGTTGATGCAGGAGCCGGGTCCGGGCGTGACCACGACGGATCGGCCCCGCGCCTCGATCACCGCCTCCTGCGGCGAGGCTGTGACGATCGCGAAATCGGATGCCCGACCCAGCCGGTCGAGCTCGCCGCGAAGCGTGGAGGCCCCGGGCGTGATCATGCAGCCCGAAACCAACGCAAAGATCGGGAGCAGCGCGGCGACGCGCCAACCGCCGCCCTCCCTAATGGAGCAGTCACCGCGCCCTCTCATCCCGGGCCTCACAGGTCCGCGTAGACGTGCCGTTCACCCTTGGCGCCCGGATGGGTCACCGCTCCGTCCTTCGTCGCACCGACGAGCTGCGCGTATTTCCAGAGCGCACCGGAGCCGTAGAGCGTCTCCCGCTCAGGCTTCTCCTTCCAGGCCCTGTGGCGTGCCTTCAGCTCCTTGGCGGTCAGCTTGACCTTGATGGTGCCGCGCCTCGCGTCGATCTGGATGATGTCCCCGGTCTCGATGAGAGCGATCGGCCCGCCCACCGCTGCCTCGGGGCCGACATGGCCCACGCAGAAGCCGCGCGTGGCCCCCGAAAAGCGACCGTCGGTGATGAGGGCGACCTTGTTGCCCATCCCCTGCCCCGAGATCGCGGCCGTCGTGGCCAGCATCTCGCGCATGCCCGGGCCGCCCCTCGGCCCCTCGTTGCGGATAACGATCACCTCGCCCGCCTCGTACTCGCGGCGCTGGACGGCGGCGAAGGCATCTTCCTCGCACTCGAAGACACGAGCCGGCCCCTCGAATTTGAGCTTCTTCATGCCGGCCACCTTCACGATGGCCCCTTCGGGCGCCAGGTTGCCCTTCAGCCCGACCACACCGCCGGTGGCTGTGATCGGCTTGTCGACCGGATGAATGATCTTGCCGTCCGCCTCGCCCGCAATGTCGTCCAGGTTCTCGCCGATGGTGCGGCCGTTGGCGGTCATGCAGTCGCGGTGGATATAGCCGCCGCGCATCAGCTCCTTCAGCACAACGGCGACGCCGCCCACTTCCCAGAGATCCTTGGCGACGTATTTCCCGCCGGGCTTGAGATCGACGAAGTAGGGTGTGTCCTTGAAGATGTCGCAGACGTCCTCGAGCCCAAACTCGATCCCCGCCTCATGCGCGATGGCCGGCAGGTGCAGCCCGCCATTGGTGCTGCCCCCGGTGCAGGCGACGATGCGGGCCGCGTTCTCCAGCGCCTCGCGGGTCACGATGTCCCGTGCGCGGATCCCCTGAGCGAGCTGCGCCATCACCGCCCGGCCGGACGCTTCGGCGAAGGCATCGCGGCTCTCATAGGGCGCGGGCGCGCCGGCGGAATTCATGAGCGCAAGCCCAATGGCTTCGGAGACGCAGGCCATGGTGTTCGCGGTGAACTGCCCGCCGCAGGCGCCCGCCGAGGGGCAGGCAACGGCCTCCAGCTTCTCGAGCTCGCAGGTGCTGAGCTCGCCGGCCTGATGCTTGCCGACGGCCTCGAAGACATCCTGCACTGTCACGTCCCGGCCCTCGAAACGGCCGGGCATGATCGAGCCGCCATAGAGAAAGACCGATGGCGTGTTGAGGCGCACCATCGCCATCATCATGCCCGGCAGGGACTTGTCGCAGCCTGCGAGGCCCACGATGGCATCGTAGGCATGGCCGCGCATCGTGAGTTCCACCGTATCGGCGATGGCCTCCCGGCTGGCGAGGGAGGAGCGCATGCCCTCATGGCCCATGGCGATGCCGTCGGTGACCGTGATCGTGGTGAACTCGCGCGGGGTGCCATGCGCTTCCTTGACGCCCAGCTTCACCGCCTGGGCCTGGCGGTTGAGGGCGATGTTGCAGGGCGCGGCCTCGTTCCAGCAGGTCGCCACGCCCACGAAGGGGCGGTGGATCTCCGCGTCCGACAGCCCCATCGCATAATAATAGGACCGGTGCGGTGCGCGCTGCGGGCCCTCGGTCACATGCCGGCTGACGAGCTTCGACTTATCGAACTGCCGCACATCCATCCTGCGTTTTCCTTCCCTCTGCCGCGCTGAACGCCGCGGCTTTCTCGACTCGTGCGCGGCACCCTAGCCAGCCGCCGCGCGGACGGCCAGACGCCGCGAGACACCGGCGATCCCCGGATGGCCCGACCGTCGCCGCTTGGCAAAGAGAATATTAACCCCCATCTTGCAAGTATTCGGAAAGGACGAGAGCAACGAAACAAGATAGCGGGAGGATACGATGCTGGGCCAACCCGATATACCGTTCCGGGCGGACGGCATTCGCCTGATGCGTTATGTGGCGATCGACGCGGCGCGCCGTGCGCCGCAAGACTGCCGGCAGGTACAGGTTCTTCACCGTCAGCAGGCCCGCCGGGCGGGCGCGATCCGCACCGGTGTCTACGCGCGCATCGAACGCGGCCACGAAGCGTAGCGTTTAGGGCGACCCAAGCCGTCTGATAGCAGAGGCGGCGCCCGGCCGATGCCGGACGCCGTAGTCTTGCTTAGTGCCCCCACGACTTGAAAGCCGCGATAGCTTCCGGCGAGGTCACGTCGGAGCGACAACCGGCAGACCGCTCACGAACCGGCTTTTCACCGAGGGCCGCAACGCCCAAAAAGCGCCATCCGGCACGGGTTTGCTCCTTGCCGGAACAGGCAACGGGGGCGAGATGGCCGGTATCGGGGACGATGGAGCGATTGCGCGGGGTCGCGGGACTTCAGCGACCGGCAGCCGCATCGTGACGGGCGCGATCGCTTTCATTGCGGCGCTGTGGCTTGCCGGCGCACTCTTCGTCGCGGTTCCGGCCCCCTTCATCATCGACGGCTATATCTTCGAGGCGATGAGCGACGCCTTTGCGCGATCCGGCACGCTCTTTCTGGACAACGGCGTAGAGGAATACGCCAACCCGTCGCTCGCGATCCTGCTGACGCGCATCATCGACGGCAATCTCGTGCCGCAATACCCCGGTCTTTGGGGGATCGTGTCCAGCCCGTTCTACGGGCTGTTCGGGCCGCGAGGGCTCATGCTCCTCAACGCGTTCGCCAGCATCGCGACGATGGCACTCACCTGGCGGCTCGGCCAGGTGCTGTTCGGTGACGAGGCGCTGGCGCGCAACGCCGCGCTCCTCTTCGGGCTCGCGACGTTCGCGGTGGACTATGCGTTCGGGCTCTGGCCGCAGGCCTTCGGTGCGATGTTCGTGGCGGCCGGTTTGCTCACGGCCGTGGAGGCAACAGCGCGGGATGCGCAGCGCGAACCGCTCCGCGCCGCCCTCACCGGCCTCATCCTCGGGGCCGCGCTCGCCATCCGCATCGACATCCTCTTTTTTCTGCCCGCGATCTGGCTCTGGCTTCTTGGTGCCGGGCGGCGGCCCTACGCCTCGCTGGCGCTGTACCTTGTCGGCCTTCTGCCGGGCCTCGCGGTCGCGAGCGCGATCAACCAGCTCAAGTTCGGTGTCTTCATCCCCATCACTTACGGGAACGAGGGCGGCAACACGGCACTCGCGACCTGGATGCCGGTTCTCTATCTCGGCCTCGCCGGCGCGGTCGCGTCGCTCGCGCTCGGGAGCGGCCCCGTCCGCGCAGTGCTGTTTCGACCGGCCGTTATCCTCGGCGCTGCCGCCGCCGGCCTTGCCGCTGCGCTCGTCCTGCCGCCGACACGCGGGATCGCGCTCGACCTCGCCACGGGCTTCTGGACGCTCGTCTTCGACTTCCAGGCGATCCCCGCAAACGCGCATGGCGCGCGGCTCGAGGACGACGGCGTCATCACCATGTTCGGTGTGGTGAAGAAGGCGCTGCTCCACTCCATGCCTTATCTCGCTGCCTGCCTCGTACTCCTGCCACGGCTCTGGCGGGGACCGGACCAGCGGGCGCTCGTGTTCTGCCTTCTCGTCGCCGCCTTCTGCATCGGGCCCTATTCGCTCAAAACCTGGCATGGCGGTGCGGCGAACCAGATGCGCTACTTCCTCTCGATCATGCCGGTCCTGGTGCTGCTGGCCGCCGCGGCCTGGCGCGAGATCGCCCCCCTGCGGCGGGAAGCCGACCGGACGGGCACGCTCGTCTTCCTCGTCATCGCCATCGTCGCCGTCTTCGTGCCGTTCCTCCTCGACGTCCGGCCGGGCTTCATCACACAGAACCTGCTGCCCTGGGCGCTGGTCATCGCGCTCCTGCTCCTCAGCATCGCAGTGGTCCTGCCGCCCGCGCTGCCCCGGCGCCTCGGCCTCGCCGCCTGGGACGGGGTGAGCGCCCGGTTAGGCCAGGCGCTTCGCACCACCTTCATCGTCTCCGTCGCCACCGCTGCCGTCTCCGCCTGGATGCTCGATCTCGGCATCAGCCAGACGGAGCGCCGGCTCAACATCGCGGTGGCGAACGAGGTGGAGAAGCTGCCCGACGATGCGCTCATCATCACCTTCGTGGCCCACCGCCTCGGCATGCGGTTGAACGCGCCGGGGGCGCTCACCGTCCAGGGCCATCACCAGGAACTGACACTGAACGCCGATGCTCGCGCCATGATCCGGCGGGCGGCGGCGGAAGGGCGGACGATCGTGGCGCACAGTGCCTGGGCCATCGAGGCGCTCGAACGCCACGACATGCTGGCCGAGGCCGAGCAGCTGACCGCCCTCGGCCCCCGGGACGACCTCTATCGCGTGACGCTCACGCCCGGGGGCTGAGGCGCCTCAGCCGAGCCCCGCCAGTCTCTCGAGCGCCTGTGCAAGGCGCGCGCGCTCCGCCTCCGCCGTCGCTAGCCGCTCGCGCTGCTCGGCCACAACCGCCTCCGGCGCCTTGGCGAGGAACTTCTCGTTGGCGAGCTTGCCTTGGAGTTGGCCGATCTCCTTGTCGAGCTTGCCCATCTCCTTCTTGAGCCTCGCACGCTCGGCCGTCACGTCGATGACCCCCTTGAGGGGCAAGTTCACCGCGCAATCCTCCATGGCGAAGGTCACGGAGCCCTCGGGCGCGTCCTCCGCAACCGCGACCTCGGAGAGCCGGGCGAGGCGCTGGATGAGGGCGGCATTCCGCAGGAGGCGCATGGCGGTCGCCGGGTCATGCCCCGTCAGCACCATCTCGATCTGCGCCCCTGCGGGCACGTTCATCTCGGCGCGGAGCGAGCGGATGCCCTCGATCAGCCGGATGGTCCAGCCGATCTCCTTGTCCGCCCCCTCATCCGCCAGATCGAGGGGCAGCACTGGCCAGTCCGCATGGGCGCAGAGCCCCTCGCGCCCGATCCCCTTCCACAGCTCCTCCGTGATGAAGGGCATGATGGGATGCAGCGCCGCCACGATCTGGCCGAGTGCCCAGGCCGCCGTCGCCCGGGTCTCTGCCTTCGCTGCTTCGTCCTCACCCTGCAGGAGCGGTTTCGCAAGCTCGACATACCAGTCGCAGAACGTCTTCCAGATATGGTCGTAGAGGGCCGCTGCCGCCTCGTTGAAGCGATACTCCGTCAGCGCCGTATCGACCGCCGCGACCATGCGCGCCGTCTCGCCCACGATCCAGCGGTTGACGGGACGCGTCGGTGACATGGGGTCGAAGGCCGGATCGTAGCGGCACTCGTTGATCTCGCAGAACCGCGCGGCGTTCCAGAGCTTGGTGCCGAAGTTGCGGTACCCCTTGATGCGATCGCTCGCAAGCGGGATGTCCCGCCCCATCGCCGCCATCGAGGTCAGCGTGAAGCGCACCGCGTCCGCGCCGTACTCATCGATCAGCTCCAGCGGATCGATGATGTTGCCGAGCGACTTCGACATCTTCTTGCCGTGCTCGTCGCGGACGATGGAGTTGATGTAGACGGTGTGGAACGGCACTTCGGGCTCGCCGTTCTCGTCCCGCATAAACTCGAGCCCCATCATCATCATCCGGGCAACCCAGAAGAAGATGATGTCGAACCCCGTCACCAGAACGTCGGTCTTGTAGTACCGCTTCAGCTCCTCCGTCTCCGCCGGCCAGCCGAGCGTGGAGAACGGCCAGAGGGCGGACGAGAACCAGGTGTCGAGGACATCAGGATCACGCCACAGCGACATTGCGCCGTTGAAATCTTTGTGGGGGTCTTCCGCTTCTTCTCGACTACGAGCCTCGACAAAATCATGGCCAGTCGCACCCCAGTACGGCCGATAGTATTCGCGCGCCTGCTCAGGAACGTCTTCCCATTTGCGGGCGCAGAACGGCCGTGGATCAAGCCAATCCAACTGACCATCTTCATCTACTGAGGGCCCATACCACACTGGAACCTGGTGGCCCCACCATAGTTGGCGGCTGATGCACCAGGGCTGGATGTTGTCGAGCCACTGGAAGTAGGTCTTCTCCCAATTCTGCGGGACGAACTTCGTGCGGCCGTCCTTCACCGCCTCACGCGCGGGTCCGGCCAGTTTGGCGGCGTCGCAGAACCACTGATCGGTGAGGTAGGGCTCGATGGCGACCTTCGAGCGGTCGCCATGGGGCACCTGATGCGGGTGCTCGTCCGCGCCGTCGTAAAGGTCGTGCTGCTCGAACCAGTGGACGACCCGCTCGCGCGCCTCGTAGCGGTCGAGCCCGTCAAGCGCGAAGGCATCCGGCTCGGGCTCCGCGTCCGCGAGGAAATCGGCATTGCCGGAGAGGAACATGGCGGCCTTCGTCGTCATGACGTTGACGACGCGCAGGCCCGCGCGCTTGCCCACCTCGAAGTCGTTGAAGTCATGCGCCGGCGTGATCTTGACCGCGCCCGTGCCCTGCTCGGGATCCGCATACTCGTCGGCAACGATGGGAATTCGGCGATTGACCAGCGGCAGGATCACGTCGCGGCCGACGAGATGGGCATAGCGCGCATCCTCGGGGTGAACCGCAACACCCGTGTCTCCCAGCATAGTCTCCGGCCGGGTCGTGGCGACAACGATGTAGTCCCGCGTCTCGTGCCGCGTGGGCTTGCCGTCCTCGTCCCACTCGACGGGCGCCTCGTAGGTCGCGCCGTCGGCGAGAGGATAGCGGAAGCGCCAGAGCATGCCCTGCGGCTTGCCCTTCTGCGGGCGGACCTCGACCTGTTCGACCTCGAGGTCCGAGATTGCCGTCTCGAAATGCGGGTCCCAGTTCACGAGGCGCTTGTCGCGGTAGATGAGGCCCTTCTTGTAGAGCGCGACGAAGACTTCGAGTACGGCGTCGGACAGCCCCTCATCCATCGTGAAGCGGGTGCGCGACCAGTCGCAGGACGCGCCGAGGCGCTTGAGCTGGCCGAGGATGACGCCCTCGCTCTCCTCCTTCTGCTGCCAGACCCGCTTGACGAAGTCCTCGCGGCTCATATCCGTGCGGCGGACATTCCCCTCCGCGGCGAGCGCGCGTTCGACAACCATCTGCGTGGCGATGCCCGCATGGTCCGTGCCCGGTTGCCAGAGCACGTCATGCCCGCGCATGCGGTGCCAGCGGCACAGGATGTCCTGCAGCGTGTTGTTGAGCGCGTGGCCCATATGGAGCGAGCCCGTCACGTTGGGCGGCGGGATCACGATGCAGAAGGTCTCCGCACCCGGCTCGGCATTGGCGCCGGCACGGAAGGCGCCCGCCTCTTCCCAGGCGGCCGTGATGCGCGGCTCGGCGCTGGCGGCATCGAAGGTCTTGTCCATGGATCTGTCCGTCGTCCCGCTCCGGCCCGCTTGGCCGGGCCCGTTTCGCGCGGTGCTATAGCGCGGGCCCGGCGGCGGGGCAAAGGGGGCCCGCATGGCGTCCACGCACGGGACGCGCGGATCAGTCCTTGGAGCGGTTGAGCATTGCGCGGGCGATCTCGTCCTCGATCAGCCGCTTCACATTGGCGGAGATGTTGCGGCCGAGATCGCCCTCGACCAGCTCGGCACGGATCACCCGGCGGATCATGTCCTCGAGCGCGCTTTCGTCCATGATGACCGCACCGCCCTTGCCCTCCTCGAGAGGGGCCGGTGCGCTGTCGGGCGCTGCGGCGGCAGGCACGAGCGCAGCGGCGGCCGCCTCCCCGGGATCGAGCGCGGCTGCCGGCTCCGCATCGGGCTCGGGCGTATCGACCACGGGCCCAGGGTCTGCGTCCGTCGCCGTTTCGAGCGCCGGCTCGTCCTCCGCTTCCGGCCCAGGCTCAGGCTCGGCGACGGGCTCGAACGCCGTGTCGGTTGGGTCGAACACGGCAGGGTCCGGTTCGGACGCGTCCCAAGAAGCCTCCTCGGGCAGCGGCGGATCGTCCGGAAAGGCCGGCGTCGCATCGTCGGGCGCGATCACCTCCCCCGATGCATCGGCGATCTCGGCGGCAAGCTCGCCCGAGAGTGGCGGCAGATCGTCCTCCAGCGTGGGCGCCTCGCTGGGCGCTTCGGCCGCCACGTCCACCGGATCGGGCAGCGTGGCATCCGGCTCAGGCTCTTCGAAACCGTCCTCCAGGCCTTCGGAAGGCGCCGCATCGGGCGCATCGAGGGTAAGGTCCTGCTCTTCCTCCAACCGGAGGTCGTCGTCTGCGGCAACATCCTCGGCTGCGCCGGTTGCGTCCGCGCTCTCGGGCAGGCCGAGATTGTCGCCC
>JBCCDG010000017.1:0-44780 GCA_039030915.1 Pseudomonadota bacterium
GCGGTGGGGCTGCGCGGGGCCGGGTCGGGTGCCGACGGGCAGACTGCGCAGGGGCCGAAGCGGCGCGGAAGGCCGCCGACGGGGGCCCCGGCACGGCGTGGTTGGCGGGGCGGCGTGGTTCGCGGGGCGTGGGTGGCGGGGCGAGGGGCAAGGTTGGCGGGAGGGCCGCCGCCTCAGCGCGCGCCGTGGAAGAAGGCGTAGATCGTCTCGGCCATGCTGTCCGAGATGCCCTCGACGGCCTTGAGATCCGACAGACCCGCGCGGCTCACCGCCTTGGCCGAGCCGAAGCGGGCGAGGAGCGCCCGCTTTCGCGCGGGCCCGATGCCGGGCACCTCGTCCAGCGTCGTCACGGTCTGAGCCCTGGCGCGCTTCTGGCGGTGCGCGCCGATGGCGAAACGGTGCGCCTCGTCGCGCAGGCGCTGCACGAAATAGAGCGCCGGGCTGCGGAAGGGCAGCGCGAAGGCGCGGCCCTCGGGCGGATGGAACGTCTCCTTGCCCGCGTCCCGCTCCTCGCCCTTGGCGACGCCGTAGAGCGCGAGATCGGAGACGCCGAGTTCCGCCAGCACCTCGCGCGCCACGCTGACCTGGCCCTTGCCCCCGTCGATCAGCACGAGATCGGGCCAGGCATCGGTCTCCCGCTCCGGATCCTCCTTCACCAGCCGGCGGAAGCGGCGGGTCAGCACCTCGCGCATCATGCCGAAATCGTCGCCCGCCTTCGTTGCCGCATCCTTCATGTTGAACTTGCGGTACTGGTTCTTCTCGAAGCCCTCGGGCCCCGCCACGATCATGGCGCCGACGGCGTTCGTGCCCATGATGTGGGAGTTGTCGTAAACTTCGATGCGCCGTGGCGGCTCGGGCAGACCCAGCGCCTCACCGAGTTCCTTCATGTTGCGCGACTGGCTCGCCGTCTCCGCCATGCGCCGCGCCAGCGCCTCGCGGGCGTTCTGGCGCGCATGATCCACGAGTTCGCGCTTCTCCCCCCGCTGCGGCACGGCGACCGCGACGCGTCGGCCCGCAAGGCTGCGGAAGGCGGCGGCCAGCTCCTCCGCCCCCGCCTCCCCCGTCTCGGGCGCGTGGGAGAGGAGGACCATGCGGGGCGGTGGACGGTCGGGCGAGTAGAATTGCGCGACGAAGCCCGCGATGAGCTCGCCGTCCTCCATATCCGCACCGGCGCGCGGGAAGTAGGCATGGTTGCCCCAGTTCTGGTTCGAGCGGAAGAAGAAGACCTGCACGCAAGCCTGCCCGCCCTCGCGGTGGAGCGCGAAGACATCCGCCTCGGCCGTGCGCTGGGGATTGATGCTCTGCGCACCGCGCACATGGGCCATGGCGCGCAGCCGGTCGCGATAGATCGCGGCGGCCTCGAAATCCATCGCCGCCGAAGCCTTCGCCATGCGCCCGGCCAGCTCCTCCTGCACGCGGGTCGAGCGGCCCTCGAGAAAGCGGACCGCATCCTCGACCAGCGCGCGGTAGTCGTCCTCGGCGATCTCGCCCGTGCAGGGACCGGAGCAGCGCTTGATCTGGAAGAGGAGGCAGGGGCGCGTCCGGCTCTCGAACACAGAGTCCGAGCAGGTGCGCAGCAGGAACGCCTTCTCCATCTGGTTGATCGTGCGGTTGACCGCGCCGGCCGAGGCGAAGGGGCCGAAGAAGCGGCCCTTCTCCCGCTGCGCGCCGCGGTGCTTTCGCAGGAGCGGGAAGGCCCCCTCCTCGATAAGGATATGGGGGAAGGATTTGTCGTCGCGCAGCAGCACGTTGTAGCGGGGCTTGAGCTGCTTGATGAGATTGGATTCGAGCAGCAGCGCCTCGGTCTCGGTCTCGGTGGTGATGAACTCCATCGAGGCCGTCTCGGCGATCATGCGCGTGATGCGGCTGTTGTGCGCGCCCTGGTTGGCGTAGTTCGCGACACGCTTCTTCAGCGAGCGCGCCTTGCCGACATAGAGCACGTCCGAGGACACGCCGAGCATTCTGTAGACGCCCGGACAGTCGTCGAGCCGCTTCAGGTAGCGTCGGATGACCTCGGGCCCCGTCGCGCGCCGCTTGGCCGCCGGCGTGTCGAGCTTCGCCTGCCCGCTCATCTCAAGATTGCCGGCGCATCTGCGGGCCGCGCTGTGGATAACTGTGTGGGAAAACCGGTGATCGCGGCCATGACGATCCGATGACACATCGCCAGAGGTCGATAAGACTGATTCCAAACAGAGCGTAAGTATCTGGAACAGTGGAGGATTCCGCATCTCTTCGCAGTCGCAGCGCCAGCGGCTGCAATACGGCGGGGCTGCTTGTCAATTCGGGAAGCGCGTGGACAAGTCGTGACGAGTCTCATTTTTCACTCGACGCTCCCCATGACGTCCGGCGTGGCCCAAGCCAGATGCTGACCACCGTCGATTGCAATCATCTGTCCCGTCAATGCCTTGCAGGAGAGTATAAAGGCCAGTGCAGCGACGATGTCATCCGGATCCGCGCCGCGGCGGAGGGGGCAGGCGGCGCGCTGTGCCGCGAAATGCTCGGCCGTCTGCCGCGTGCCCTGCATGGTGGGGCCGGGTCCGATGGCGTTGACGCGGATGCGCGGCGCGAGCGCCTGCGCCGCGGTCTTGGTGAAGGTGAGGAGCGCGGACTTCGCGAGCGTGTAGGACGCGAAGAAGGGGGTCGGCTTCCAGACGCGCTGGTCGATCATGTTGACGACGTGAGCCTGGGCGACGGGCTCACCGAATGCGTCGGTCAATGGGTCCGGTGCCTGTCCGGCAAAATCCTGCGTCAGCTTCACCGGCGCGCGGAGATTGGTCTCGACCGCGCGGTCCCAACTCTCGCGCGTCATGCTGTCGAGCGTCTCAGGCTCGAAGATCGACGCGTTGTTGACGAGGAGAGAGAGCGGGCCGCCCAGCGCCTCCGCCGCGCGTGAGACGAGCCCGGCAGTCGCCTGCTCGTCGAGAAGATCGGCGCCTAGGGCCTCGGCCCGCGCACCCAACGCCTGCGCCTCCGCCACCGTCTCTGCCGCCGGAGCGGCGCTCCGCGAATAGTGCACGGCCACGTCCCAGCCCTGGTTTGCGAGATGCAGTGCCATGGCGCGGCCGATGCGGATGCCCGCGCCGGTCACCAGCGCGCGCGGGCGCGCGGTCTCTGTCGTCGTCATATCGGCGCTGTCTCCTCCCCTGCCCCGCGCGGCCCCGGAGAGCCTGACGGACCGCCGCGCGATGGGCGGCGCGGCCTCAGCTCAGGGCGACGACCGCATAGCCGACATAGAGGAACATGAAGAGCGCGCCAGTCCAGCGACAGAGCATGCGGTTGAGGAGCACATAGGGCACCAGCAGCGCGGTGGCAGCAAGCATGATCCAGATATCGCGCGAGATCATCTCGGCCGGCACGTCGAGCGGGGCGACCACCGCGGCGGCGCCGATGATCAGCGTGATGTTGAAAAGGTTGGAGCCGACCACATTGCCGATGGCGACATCGGTCTGACGGCGGATTGCCGCCATCACGGTCGTCGCAAGCTCCGGCAGCGAGGTGCCGAGCGCGACGAGCGTAAGCCCGATCGCCGCCTCCGAGACGCCCATCGCCGTGGCCACGCCACGGGCGCCGTCGATCAGGAACTGCGCGCCGATGGGCAGCATGATGACGCCCGCTGCGATCAGCCCGCCAATCTTCCAGCCCGCCATATTGGGGTCGACGTCCTCGAGCTCCGCCACCTCGTCCGGCGCATTCGGATTGGCGGCGGCGTTCACGCTCTCGCGGAGCTGCCGTCTCTCCCGATGCTCGAAGCTATGGCGTACGCTGTCCCACACCATGAGCGAGGTGACGGAGATGAGCGCGACGCCGCCCCACCACGGGATATGGCCCGCGAAGATGAAGGCCGCGAAGAGGAGCGTGCCGGCCAGCATGAAGTAGAGCGAGCGGCGGGCATCGTCTCCGCAGCCTGCCAGTGGCGCGATGAGAGCGGGCAGACCAAGCACGAGCCAGACATTCGCGATGTTGGATCCGATGACGTTGCCGAGCGCGATGCCGGCGGCACCCTCGAGCGCGGCCTGAACGGAGATGATGAGCTCGGGCGCGGAGGTGCCGATGGCGACGACGGTGGCGCTGACGATGATCGCGGGGATGCCCAGCCTCAGGGAAAGCGCAACCGCGCCACGCACCAAGATGTCTCCGCCCGCGACGAGGAGGGCGAGACCGCCGAGCACCAATACCAGATCCATGTCGCTAGCCGCCTCCCTTGCCGCGTAGGCAGGGCATATGGTGCGGGTAGTCCCGATATTCGAGGGTAAAGGTGCTTCCGGTTGGGCCTGACTTTTCCGCGATGCGGACTTCTTGGCCCTTGATTGCCGTAACGCAACAGGACGCCGGCACGGGAGGCTCAGCTGCGGCAGGCGCAGCGCACCGTGGCGCCGTGATAATTGCCGCAATCGGGGCAGCGGACGAGATCGGTGAAGGGTTCAGGCTGACCGCTGCTGCGTGGCTTGGCGTCCGCGCGTCGCTTCAGGCGGCGCTGGCGCGGCACGCGACGCTTGACCTCATCCACCGCCCCGCGCCCGAGCATGCTGCGCTGACCCAGCAGAAAGACCACTGCGATGACCGCTGTCGTAAAGGCGATCTTCCAGAGCACCTCGACCTCCGTTGCCGTGCACCACTTCGATACCCGCAGTCGCCCCGGCCATCAATGCGCGTTGGCGTCCGTCCTGCTTTGCCCTTCCCCGGGCGGCAAGGCGGTGATTTAATGTTCGGTGTCGCGCCCGGGGAGAGTGTCCGAATGAACATCATGGGTCAGGAAGAGATCCTGCGCTCCCAGCTCGAGGTGCTGAAGACCGAGCATCGACGCCTTGACGAGGAGATCGAGGCGGAACGCGACAATGCGCTGGCCGATCAGCTTGCGATCCGGCGCTTGAAGAAGAAGAAGCTCGCCCTGAAGGACGAGATTGCGCGCATCGAGGATCTCCTCTACCCGGACATCATCGCTTGAAGGCGGGGTCCGCGCCGTGAATGCCAGCATGATCGTCTCCATCGCCCCATCGGCCGGGGGCCCGCCATGAGCGCGTCGCCGCGTATCGGCATCGTGATGGGCAGCCAGTCGGACTGGCCGACCATGAAGCGCGCGGCCGAGATCCTGGACGCGCTCGAGGTGGCGCATGAGGCGCGCATCGTCTCCGCCCATCGCACGCCCGACCGGCTCTTCGCCTATGCGGAGGGGGCGGCCGGCAGGGGCGTGGCCGCGATTATCGCAGGGGCCGGTGGCGCGGCGCATCTGCCGGGCATGCTGGCCGCCAAGACGCGCCTGCCCGTGCTCGGCGTGCCGGTGCAGAGCAAGGCGCTTTCGGGGCTCGACAGCCTGCTCTCCATCGTCCAGATGCCGAAGGGCATTCCCGTGGCGACCTTCGCCATCGGCGAGGCAGGCGCCGCGAACGCCGCGCTTTACGCAGCGGCGATGCTGGCGGTCGGGGACGGGGCGCTTGCCGGCCGGCTCGAAGCCTGGCGGGCGGCGCAGAGCGCTGCGGTGGCCGAGATCCCGGAGGACGGCTGAGCCATGGCGCCCGCGTCCGCAGAACCGCTGCCGCCCGGCAGCGTGATCGGCATCCTCGGCGGCGGGCAGCTCGGCCGGATGCTGGCCATCGCGGCGGCACGCCTCGGCCTCCATGCCCATGTCTTCGATCCCGCAGCGGGCGGGCCAGCGGCGGAGGTGGCGCGCGAGGCGACGGTGGCGGGGTACGACGATGCGGCCGCGCTGGAGACCTTCGCCCGCGCGGTGGATGTCGCGACCTTCGAGTTCGAGAACGTGCCCGCGGCGGTGGCGGAGACGCTGGCGCGCCACACGGTGGTGCGCCCCAACGCGCGTGCCTTCGCCGTCGCGCAGGACCGGGGCGAGGAGAAGCGCTTCATCGAGGGCATCGGGCTGTCCTGCGCGCCCTGGGCACCGGTGGACGGGCCTCGCGACATCGCCGCAGCGCTCGAGCACACGGGCGCGCCCGCGATCCTCAAGACCCGCCGCATGGGCTATGACGGCAAGGGGCAGGCCGGGGTGGCGCAGGCCGGCGACGCGGCGGGCGCCTGGGATGCGATCGGGGCCCGGCCCGCCGTGCTGGAGGGCCGGATCGCGTTCACCGCCGAGCTCTCCGTCATCGTGGCGCGCGGGGCGGACGGCGTGACGGTGGCCTACGATCCCGGGCGAAACGTCCACGAGAACGGTATCCTGAGGCGCACGGTCGTCCCGGCCGGTCTGCCAGCGGCGGTGCTGCAGGACGCGGTATTGGCGGCGGGGCGTATCGCTTCGGCGCTCGACTATGTGGGCGTCCTCGGCGTCGAGCTCTTCCTGGCGCCGGGCGGGCGTCTCCTGGTCAACGAGATCGCGCCGCGGGTTCACAACACCGGGCACTGGACCATCGAGGCGACGGCGGTGGACCAGTTCGAGCAGCATATCCGTGCCGTCGCGGGCTGGCCGCTGGGCGACGGTGTGCGGCACGCGGATGCGGAGATGGCCAACCTGATCGGCGACGACGCCGACGGCTGGGCAGATCTCGCGGCCGAGCCCGGGGCATCGCTTCATCTGTACGGAAAGGCGGAGGCGCGCCCGGGCCGCAAGATGGGCCACGTGACCCGCGTCTCAGCGCTGCGCGGCTGATCCGCTCCCGATCCCCCCGGCAGACGCCCGTCATCATGGTAACCGCATCCTAAACCCTCCCCGCCGAGAGTGGCGCTGCCCCGATCCATCGGGGTGAAGGGAGGTGATGCGACTGAGTGAGGAAAAGTATCGCGCAGCGATGGTGGCCATCGCCGGTATCGACCTGATCGCCACGCTCGCGAAGCTCATTCTGGGCTAGCGCCCAGATGAGCGGGCCGGCAGAGTAGCAGCTCCGCCGGCCCATTGGTGACATGTCTGAGTGAAAAGTATCGCAGGCGCAGTATGCCCGCGCAAAACCTACCGATCAATGAAGATCCACGCTCACGCGTCGGCCGTCTCGCCGGCGGGCTCCGCTCCGTCCCTGCCGCGGGCATGGGGCGGGCGGATGAAGGACAGCGCCCGGTCGAGGGGTACCAGCGCCATGCGCCCTATCGGGTTCGCCTTCACCTGCGCCTTCAACTTCTCGAACTGCATGACGTTCGCGATCCGCCGGTCCAGGAAGGCCCATGTGTCGGCCGAGCCTTCGCTCTCGTCGCCGAGCCAGTAGAGCACCGTCCCCGAATAGACCGAGGAGAGGATCGCGCGTTTCGAGTACCAGTTGTAATCGTCCGAGCGGTCGCCGCAGGCGGTCCAGATAATGTCCGCCGTCGACCATAGCGCCCGGGCGCTATCGGCCGCGTAGGGCGGCAGGGCGAGCAGCGTGGCACCCCGGCGCACCGCATCCTTGTGCTCGGCGACCAGCTCGAGACGGGCGCGGATGCAGAAGGTCACACGCTCCCGGATCCGCATCGCGTGCAGATCGGTGTTCTCGAGCACTTCCAGCAGCTTGCGGTCCATCATCTGGTGGAAGGCCAACGCCATGTCGACACCGCCGCGCGGGAAGGCGAGCGCACCCATCTGCGCGTCGATACCCGTCTCCTCGAGCGCCGCGTCGAGCGTCTCCCGGCTCCAGCCGTCGAAGACCACGTTCGGCAGCGCCGCCTCGATCAGCCGCTCGCGCGTTTCCGCCAGCGGATCCCCCGTCTCGTCAGACATGCCGTCTTCCCCTCGTCCCGCCGGGCGCCGCGGCCGCCCGGATAATCCTTCCGACACCGGAACTTGCGCTGTGGACACTGCCCGGTCGTCTGCGTATATAGCGCACTCCTGAAAATCAGCAGCGGCAGAAAGGTGGTGACCTAGGTGCAGGTACTGGTTCGCGACAACAATGTCGATCAGGCGCTCCGTGCGCTTAAGAAGAAGATGCAACGCGAAGGCGTTTTCCGCGAGATGAAGCTTCGGCAGCATTACGAAAAGCCGTCGGAGAAGCGGGCGCGGGAGAAGGCGGAAGCGATCCGTCGCGCGCGCAAGCTCGCGCGGAAGAAGGCGCAGCGTGAAGGTCTTCTCTGAGGCTTCGGCCTAGCACGGCGCGTCCGGCACTGCGACCGGATTGCAACCACGGCACATGAACCCCCGGGCGTAAAGCGCTTCGGGGGTTTTCTTTTTTCGTATCCGCTGGCCTGCTCGAGAGCGAGGCAACAGCCGTACCGAGCACCCAAAGAGGCGCCGGGGCGGCCAGACGAGGATCGGGCGGATGATCACGACCGCAACCGCGCGCACGGCCCCGGGCCTGCGTCTCTACGCCATTGGCGATCTGCATGGCGATGCTGCGGCACTGGAGCGCCATCTGGCCGCGGTCCGCCGCGACCTTACCCGCCGTCCCGCCGATGACTGGCGCATCGTCCTTCTCGGCGACTACATCGACCGGGGACCGGCGGGGCGTGAGGTTCTCGAGCGGCTCTGCCGCCTCGGCCCGGAATGGCGGGCATACTGCCTGGCAGGCAACCATGAGCAGTCCCTGCTGGGGTTTCTGGGCGATCCTGACGCACCTTCCTTCTACCCCTGGCTCGAGGATGGCGGTCTCGCGACCCTCGCCTCCTATGGCATCGCGGCCGCCTCGACGCTCGACTTTCCCGACGCGGCCTCGCGCCGCGCGCTGCGCAGCGCGCTTGCAGAGGCGATCCCGCCGACGCATGCGGGCTTTCTCGCGGGGCTCGCGCATGGCGCGCGGTTCGGGGACTACTTCTTCGCCCATGCGGGCATCCGGCCCGGCGTCCGCCTTGCCGATCAGAGCGTGCGCGACCTTCTCTGGGCGCCGGGCTTTCTGACCAGCGACGCGGCGCATGAGGCGGTGGTCGTGCACGGGCATGACCCGGTGGGCGCGATCGAGGTCCGCCCCAACCGGATCGCCATCGACACGGGCGCGGCCTTCGGTCCCTCCTGCCTGGTGCTGGAGGACGATCTCTGGCTGGAACTGACCGAGGACGGGCCCTATCTGCTGGCACCCTACGGTGAGCCGGGTGCAGAGGCGGCGCTCCTGCCGCTTCTGCCTGCGGCGGCAGCCTGAAGCGGCATCGGCCAGGAGGCATTCCCATGGCGCGCTACGGCGAGGCCCGACTGCCCGAGGGCCTGAGGCTCTATGCGATCGGCGACGTTCATGGTGAGCTCGCGCAGCTCGAAGGACATCACGAGGCGATCGAAGCGGATCTGGAGGCACGGCCCGTCGAGGACTGGCGGGTCGTCAATGTGGGCGACCTGATCGACCGCGGACCCGAGAGCGCAGGGGTGCTCGAGCGGCTGACGGGGCTCGACAACGAACGCTTCCTCTCGGTCTGCGGCAATCACGATGCTTATCTCCGCCTCTTTCTCGACGATCCCGAGGGCGCGCCCTTCAGGCAGTGGATGTCCAACGGCGGCGGCGCGGCGCTCGCCTCCTTCGGGGTCGATCGCGCAATCGTCAGCAAGGGGGACCGCCGGGCGATTCACTCTGCGCTGGAGTCTGCCCTGCCCGCTCCGGTGCGCGCCTATGTGGAGGGGTTGCCGGACAAGCTCCGCTTCGGGGACTTCGGGATCGTGCATGCGGGCGTGCGGCCGGGCGTGTCCTGGAGCCGGCAGACGGCGGACGACCTCCACTGGATCCGCCAGGAGTTCCTCACGCATGGCGAACCGCATGACGTGTTCGTGGTGCATGGCCATACCCCGGTCGGACGGATCGAGCTGAAGAGCAATCGGATCAACATCGATACGGGCGCCGGCAAGGGCGGTGCGCTCTCCTGCGTGATCATCGAAGGCTCCGAGATCGCAGCCCTCGGGCCGACGGGCCCGGTGGCGCTGCAGATCGCGCGGTGACCGTACCGTCGCCTATCTGAGCCCGAGCCCCTCGATGAAGGCCAGGATGTCGTCCATCGCGCCGACCGCCATCAGCCCCGCATGGCCCGCCCCGGCATAGCGCCGCAGCTCCTTTGGGTCCGACGCCGCTTCGTAGAGCGCGACAGCCTCGGCCGGCGGGATGATCGTGTCCTCATCGGCGGCGAGGACGAGGAGCGGCGCCTCGATGCCGGGCACACGGTCGGCGCTTTCCCAGCGCTCGTCCGGGAGGATGAGGCATGCGGGCAGCCAGGGGTAGTGGTGCTCGGCGACGGTGCAGAGACGGGCGAAGGGCACCTCGAGGACGACCGCGGAGGCGGGCCGTTCCGCCGCAACGGCGCTGGCGATGGCGGCACCGAGGCTCGTGCCCCAGATGATCGGCGGCGTCGCCCGGTTCGGGGAGGCTGTCGGGAACACCCCGGGAAGCGCGTCGTAGAGCGACAGGGCATCGGCGATCAAGGCCGCTTCGCTCGGCTCACCGGGGGCGCCGCCCGCGCCGCGATAGGCGAGCATGGCGACGCCGTAGCCGCGGATGACGAGCGGCGAGACATGGCGCGCGGCACCTGGCAGATAGCCGCCATTGCCGGTGAAATGCAGAACCACGGGCGCATCGCCGACGGGCGGGGCGACCCAGGCGAGGAGCGGCGTGCCGTCCCTGCCCTCGAGCGTCAACAGCCGCCCGCGGGGCAGCGCCTCCGGCACCTCGGCGCGGAAGCCCTGTGCGAAGGGATAGATGCGATCGTGCCGCTGCAGAAAGAGGGCGGCTACCAGCACGGCCCAGACGAAGCCGGCCATGAGCGCGAGCCTGATTACGATGCCGGTGAGCCGTCCGATCATGGCGCCATGGTAAACCGTTTGCTCATGGCTGCCACGCCATGCTGCCCACGCCCCGACACGTCGGGGCGAAAGAAGGTGATGGCCCCTCCACGAACGAGACTACCGACTTGCCGTGGTCCTCGTCGCATTCCTCGGACTGCTCCTGACTGCGGCAAGGCTCTTCGTCCGCAGAGCCGAAAAAGAGCAGGGCCCGCGAGGTGCAACTCGCGGGCCCAGGTGATGGCCCTGAGGACCGACACTGACGGATGGACAATATCCCTCCGACACATTGCCGAAGCGATGACGCTCAGCCGATCTGCGGCAGCAGGCTCTCCATCGAGCCCTTTGCGTCTCCGTAGAACATGCGGCTGTTGTCCTTGAAGAAGAGCGGGTTCTCGATGCCCGAGTAGCCGCGCCCCTTGCCGCGCTTGCAGATGAAGACGTTGCGGGACTTCCAGACCTCGAGCACCGGCATGCCGGCGATGGGGCTGCCGGGATCGTCCTGCGCCGCCGGATTCACGATGTCGTTCGCGCCGATGACGATGACAACGTCCGTCTCGGGGAAGTCCTCGTTGATTTCCTCCATCTCGAGAACGATGTCATAAGGCACCTTGGCCTCGGCCAACAGCACGTTCATGTGGCCCGGCAGGCGGCCGGCCACAGGATGGATCGCGAAGCGGACGGACTTGCCCTTGTCCCGCAGCTTCTTGGTCAGCTCCGAGACGGCGCCCTGTGCCTGCGCCACCGCCATGCCGTAGCCGGGCACGATGATCACGCTGTCGGCCTCGTTGAGCGCGCTGGCCACGCCGCCGGCATCGATCTCAACCATCTCGCCGTCGACTTCCTGGGCGCTCGACTGCTCACCGCCCCAGCCGCCGAGGATGACGCTCACGAAGGAGCGGTTCATGCCCTTGCACATGATGTAGCTGAGGATGGCACCCGAAGAGCCGACCAGCGCGCCCGTGACGATCAGGAGATCGTTGCCGAGCGTGAAGCCGATGGCCGCCGCGGCCCAGCCCGAATAGGAGTTGAGCATCGAGACGACGACGGGCATGTCCGCGCCGCCGATCGCCATGATGAGGTGCCAGCCGATGGCGCCCGCGACGATCGCCACCACCACCATGGTCCAGACTTCGGCGCCCTGCAGGTACATGAAGCCGAGCACCACGCAGAGGATGAGGGCACCGAGATTGATCTGATGGCGGAAGGGCAGCGTCAGCGCATTCGAGCTGATCTTCCCGGCGAGCTTGCCATAGGCGACGATCGAACCGGTAAAGGTGATCGCGCCGATGAAGATCCCGAGGAAGAGCTCGACCTTGAGGATCGAGAGCTCCGTCGACGTCTTCTTGGCGATGGTCGCCGCGAAGCCGGTGAGCGCGTCCGCCGTGCCGTCGGCCTTTGCCTCCAGCGCGCGGGTCATCTCGAAATCCGCGTTGAAGCCGATGAAGACGGCGGCGAGGCCCACGAGGCTGTGAAAGCCCGCCACCAGCTCCGGCATCTGGGTCATCTCGACCTTGCGGGCCACATAGGCGCCGCCCGCACCGCCGAAGATCAGCATCAGCAGCACGATGGGCACGTTCTCGACGCCAGGCGTCGCGAGCGTCGCCACGACCGCCAGCGCCATGCCGACGATGCCGTACCAGATTGCCCGCTTGGCCTTCTCCTGGTTGGAGAGACCGCCGAGGGCGAGGATGAAAAGGATGGCCGCCACCACGTAGGCGGCCGTCACGAGACCGAAGCTCATCGCTGTCTCCCCCCGATCAGGACTTCTGGAACATGGCGAGCATTCGGCGCGTCACGAGGAAGCCGCCGAAGATGTTCACCGCCGCCATCAGGACGCTCAGGGCCGCCAAGGTCATCACGAGAGAGGAGCTCGAGCCAATCTGCAGGAGCGCGCCGACGATGATGATCGAGGAGATGGCGTTGGTGATGGCCATGAGGGGTGTGTGGAGCGAGTGCGCGACGCCCCAGATGACGTGGAAGCCCACGAAGCAGGACAGCACGAAGACGATGAAGTTCTGCATGAAGCTCACCGGCGCGACGCTGCCGACCAGGAGCAGGAGACCGCCGCCGACGGCGAGGAGATAACCTGTCTGGTCGAGCGACTTCTTGAGCGCCGCGGCCTCGCGCGCGGCCTTCTGCTCCCGCGTCTCCTCGGGCTCCTTCTTCTTGGGCTGGGCCGCGATGGCCTTCACCTTGGGAGGCGGGGGCGGGAAGGTGATCTCGCCCTCATGGCAGACGAGCGCGCCACGGATGACGTCGTCCTCCATGTTCACGACGGGCTTGCCGTCCTTCTCGGGCGTGAGGTCGTCCATCATGTGACGGACATTCGTCGAGTAGAGGGTCGAGGACTGGGTCGCCATCCGGCTGGCGAAGTCCGTATAGCCGATGATGATGACGCCGTTGTCGGTGACGATGCGCTCGTCCTTGACCGTGAGATCGCAGTTGCCGCCCCGCTCTGCCGCAAGATCGATGATCACGCTGCCGCGCTTCATCGCCTTGACCATATCCTCGGTCCAGAGCTTGGGTGCCGGCCGGCCGGGAATGAGGGCGGTGGTGATGACGATGTCGATATCGGGCGCCATCTCCCGGAACTTCTCGAGCTGCTTCTCGCGGAACTCGGGCGAGGAGGGCTTGGCGTAGCCGCCGGTCTCCGCGCCGTCGCTCTCCTCCTCCTCGAAATCGAGGAAGACGAACTCGGCACCCATGGACTCGATCTGTTCGGCGACTTCGGGGCGCACGTCGAAGGCGTAGGTGATGGCGCCGAGCGAGACGGAGGTGCCGACCGCGGCGAGGCCGGCGACACCCGCGCCCACGACCAGCACCTTGGCGGGCGGCACCTTGCCGGCGGCGGTGACCTGGCCGGTGAAGAAGCGGCCGAAATTGTTGCCTGCCTCGATAACCGCGCGATAGCCGCCGATATTGGCCATCGAGGAGAGGGCATCCATCTTCTGCGCGCGGCTGATGCGGGGCACCATGTCCATCGCGAGGACGGAAAGCCTGCGCTCGTTGAGCTTGGCCAGCAGCTCCTCGTTCTGGGCGGGCCAGACGTGGCTGATCAGGATCTTGCCCTCGGGCGCCTCCTCGATCTCCTCGATACGGGGGGCGCGCACCTTGGCGATCACATCCGCCTGAGCCCAGATATCGGCGGCGCTGTCGACGACCGTGACGCCTGCCTCCTCATAAGCCGCATCGGTGAAGGCGGCGGCGTCGCCCGCGCCCTTCTCGACGATGCATTCATAGCCGAGCTTCTGCAGCCGGCCAGCGCTTTCGGGGGTCAGCGCAACCCGGGCTTCGCCCGGTTCCGTCTCTTTCAAGGCGCCGATTTTCATGTCGTCTCCCTCGTTTCTTCTCACGCCGGATCGTGATGTCCGGCGGTCGTCTCCGCCATGCGTGCGGGCATCCGCCCGGTGGGGGCTGCGCCGGGAAGCACGGCGGGACGAATGGCATCCGCCGCCGCCAAGCGCCCCTGGCAGCGGAGACTGGGACAGGCTGTCGCGGCAGCTAGTTCAGGTTCCGACGATGGCGAGGAAAATCAGGATCGCAACCGTGACGATTGCGACTATGGCACAGGCCCTCAGGAAGCCCTGAAAGGTCTTTTCCTGCGTGGTGATGTCCATGGAGCCGTTGTTCTCGTCCTTGTCGGCCATTGCCGGTCTCTCCCTCGAAACTTTCGCACCCGTTTATCGCGGTGCGGAAACCTTGTCATCCCGTCCCTCGCCGGGTTCGGCCGGCGCATCCGCGTCAGGCGCCGGACGATGCGCCACGGCCGGAGCGGCATCCGACGCTTCGTCCTCGGACGAGGCCATGGGCGGCGAACCGGCGGGGCTTGCGGAGGGCTCGGTCGGCCGAGGCAATGTCGGCGCGGCACCTTCCGCGTCGCTGGTCTGCTCGGGCCGTGGGCCGAGCCGGTCCCAGAGCCCGCGGAGCGCCCAGCCAAGCCAGAGCGTGGCACCGAAGAAAAGCGCGAGGAAGAGCTCGAGGAGCTGTGCGTCGAACATGGTCTCAGTCCCCCGCGACGGCGGGCGCCGCCGCCTGCCCGCCCCCTGCCCCGTCGACGCCGGGTTGCGCGATGCCGGCCGCACGGAAGGCGATGCGCCGGTTGAGCGCCCGGCCGGCCGCCGTGTCGTTGCTGGCCACGGGCACCGCCTCGCCATAGCCGCGCACCGACAGACGGGCGTCCCGCGGCGTGACGCCGAGCGCACGGAGGGCGCGGCGCACAGCATCGGCCCGCCGCCGGCTCAGCCGCTCGTTCATCGTCGCCCGGCCCTGGTTGTCCGTATGCCCGCCAATCTCGATCACGGCACCCTGGCAGCGCGCGAGGACGGCGGCGAGACGCACCAGCACCGGCGCCATCGGGCCGGTGATCTCGGCCGCGCCCGGATCGAAGACCATCGGCGATGCGACGACGATGCGGTTGAGAGCGGCCGCGCAGGCCCTTTCGGGTAGCGGCAGCGCGGCGACGGCGGCGGGCAGATCGACGGTCACCGCGGTCTCGAGGCGGATGCCGGTCGGCATCGCCGCACCGAGGGCGTCGAGAAGCGTCGCCACACGGCCGGCGTCGGATACGGTCAGCGCCACCTCCGCACGGCCATTGCCGACCGCGGCGCTGCCCGTCACCGCCGGCTCGGACAGGACGGTCACGACGGCGAGGGCGGCCTCGTGTATGGCGCTCGCCATCGCGGGCTCCGCCGCGGCGGCCGAGGCGGTGGGGGCAAGGCCCTCCGCAACCACTGCCGCGCTGCCGAGCCGTGCGGCCGCGCTCTGCACCAGGCCGCGACGCTCGAGCTGCCCCGCCACGCGGCCCGCAAGCCGCATCCCCTCCGGATCGCGCGCCACGGTCAGCCAGAGCGGGCGCGCAGCCTCGGACGACGCATCGGGGATAGGCCCTTCGAAACGGCCGTCGAGCACGAAGCCCGCCGGAAGGGAGAGCGCCAGGCCGCGAAAGGCGCGTTCGAACTCCGCCGCCGTCGCGGGCGGCGCGGCGGTGAGGCTGATATGCCGGCCAGAGAGGACCAGGCGGCCCTCCGCAACGGCGGCGAGTGCCGCGATGCCGGCCGTCGCCGCCTCGCCCCAGGGCAGGGCCGGCCCGCCGAGACCGACGGCGCAGCTGTCCCCCGCCGCGCTCAGATCGAGCATGCCCAGCGCCGCGGTGATGATCTCCGCCTCCTGCTCGCTCCGCGCCGCGCAGGCTTCGAGCCGGGCGCCGCCCGATGCGTTCCGCGCGAGCGCGAGGCGGAAGGGCAGCACCGTGCGGCGCGGCACGCGCAGGGCGATCTCGAGCGCGATGGACGGGCCGGCGAGGGCGCGCAGCTCCGCATCGAGCGCGCGGCGCCGCGCCAGGGCCGAGACCTGCCCCTCCACCCGCACACGGCCCGGCTCGACCGCGATCGCCGCATCGTCGAGCGCCGCCAGCGCCGCGAGGGCGACCGCCATCTCCGGCCCCCAATCCGCCGGCAGCGGCCCCGCATCCGTACCGCTCAGATCCTCGACCGCCGCGTCGGGCAACGCGTTTCCGAGCGTCTCGAGCAGACGGGCGCGCTGCGTGGCGCCGGCGAAGCGGCCGAGCACCGTCACCTCCTCGCCCCGCCGCAGGAACTCGACATCGAGCGCGGGTTGCCGCGTCGCCGCCGGGGCACGCGCCATGACGTCCCTGATCTCGGCCAGCGGCATGACGGCCGCGAGCGTTGTCACGACCCGCCTTGCCGTCCGCTCATCGGGCGCCGTGCCGCCGAGCGTCACCACGATGCCGTCGACCGCCACCTCGGCCCAGGGCGCATCAATGGCCGTGAGGGCCGCGGCCGCCGAGCGCTCGAGCCGCGTCTCCACAAGCGAGACCGTCAGGCCCGCGACGCCGCGCAGGAGGAGCGTGGCGGCGAGGATGAGGGGGACGAAAAGCGCGATCCGCAGCACGTGGTTCAGCTCCAGGCCGATGGTGAGCCCCTGTCCTAGTGTCGCCGGCCCGGCCCGCCAAGCGGCGTGTGCCCGATCCGGGCTTGCAGCAGCACTCGCCCTTGCGCATCAGGGGCGCGACGGAGCGAGCGCGCCGCGGAGGAGAGCCTTATGCCGACGGATCCGCCGAGGCCAGCGAGACCCGCGAGGCTGCCCCGCCTGGTGGCGCATCGCGGCGCCTCGGGCAGCGCGCCCGAGAACACGCTGGCGGCATTCCGGCGTGCGGGCGCGCTCGGCGCGTCCTGGGTCGAGTTCGACGTGACGCTGCTGGGGGACGGGACGCCGGTCATCTTCCACGACGCGACGCTCGACCGGACGACGGACCGCACGGGTCCGCTCAACGCCATCGGCCGGGCGGATCTTGCGACGATCGATGCCGGTCTCCGCTTCGGGCCGGCCTTTGCGGGCGAACGCATCCCGACCCTGGCAGAGACGCTGGCTCTCCTCCGCGACGCGGGGTTGAGCGCGAACATCGAGCTCAAACCGCATGGCGCCTCGGTGGAGACCGCCGCCGCGGTGGCGGACGCCCTCGCAGGGATGGCGGTGCCGCTGCCCGGCATTACGGTCTCGAGCTTCGATCACCGGTCGCTGGCGGCCTTCCGCGAGCACGCTCCGTCGGTCCCGGTCGCGCCGCTCTTCGAGACGCCTGCACCGGGCTGGCGGGAGACGGCGGCCGCCCTTCGCGCCGAGGCGGTCCATGTCGGGCGGAACGCCGCTGACGCGGCGCTTGTGGCGGCGGCTCATGCGGCGGGGCTCGCGCTTCGCTGCTACACGGTCAACGACCGGGCCGAGGCGGCGCGGCGCGCCGCCGCCGCCGGGGGCGATGCCATCTTCACGGACTATCCGGAGCGCTTTCTCGGCGATCCCTATTGGGGCGCATCGCCATGAAGCGTCTGCCGGTCTCACGGATGAGCGTTGTCGCCCGGCTCGGCGGCACGGTCCGGACGCCGATCCTGTGTCGTGCAACCAGCCGACCTCGATAGGGACCGACGCGCCGCGATGACGGAGATCAGGTGGTCAGAGCGGAACGCGGTCCTGCAGGGCCGACGGCGCGGCTCAGCCGCCATAGGTGATGGCGAGGCCGAGATAGATGAACATCGCCATGCTGATCGAGAAGCCGACGGGCAGCCATAGCCGCCGCAGCCCCAGGATGCCTTTCGCGTTCTCCTGATTGAGTGAGCTGAAGGGCGTATCCCGCCGCTTCATCACCTTGCGCACGATGAGGAACAGGAGAACGGAGAACAGCGCGCAGGCCGACCAGATTATGAGCGCCGAGCCCACATGCACGCCCGGCACGAAGGGCACGAGCGCGATCACGATCTTGATGTCCCCGCCCCCCACGGCGCCGCCGCTGATGGTGAAGAGGCCCCAGCCCACGAAGAACGCGATCACCACATAGGCCAGCCGCCAGAGAAAGGTCTCGAGCGGCAGGCCCCAGGACCCGGTGGCGAGGAACACGGCCAGCACCAGCAGGCAGGCGATGTTGGGAATGCGCCCGTCCTTCACGTCGGAATACATGACGTAGAGGAGGAGCGGCGTGAGCCCCACCGTGGCGACGATCAGCGCCTGTTCCGACATGATCATAGGCGCGCCCCCCTTGTCTGCGCCGAGCCGGGACCGCCCCGCGCCCCCGCGCATCGGCCGCCCCGTCGTTGTGGTCGACTGGGACCCTTACTGGATGACCGCGCCCTCGAGCTGCTCGAGCTGGGCCGCCGCGGCCTGGTAGTGGCGCGGATGCTCGTCCACCGCCTTGGCGAAGAGCCCGCGCGCGACCCGGCGGTCCCCCTGGCGGAGCGCGATGATACCAAGGTTGTAGGAGATCACCGCCTTCTCCTCCGAGGTCAGCGGCACCACCGGCAGGCGATAGTCCCGACGCAGGCCGCGGGAGAGGGCGAGGTTGTTCTTGGCGCTGAAGAGGCGCGAGTCGTAGGAGATCGCCCGCTCGAAAACCCCCTCCGCCCGGTCATATTCCCCGCGCGACATGAGGCTGACGCCCCAGTTGTTGAGCACGTCCGCCGGGTTGGGCGCCTGCTCCTCGGCGCGTCCTTAGGCGGCATCGGCCACATCCCACTCGCCGTTGCGATCCGCCAGCATGGCGTCGAGCATGTGGCGGCGCGGGCTGTCGATGGTCTGGGGCAGGCCGTTGGCGAGCGCTGCGGCATCCTCCCAGTTGTCGAGCCGCATGGCGACGTAGGCGTAGTCGAGCCGGTCGCTCGGCGTCTCCTGCTGCAGCGCCATCAGCTCCTGATAGACGCGGGCGGCCTCCGGGTAGCGGCGAGCCCGGGCGTAGGAGCGGGCGAGATAGCGGCGGAAATCGGCGCGCTCGGGCTCGCGCGCGAGGCCCTGCTCGAAGTAGCGCACGGCGCTTTCGGCATCGCCCGCCGACAGCATGAGCTGCGTGAGCTGTGCCTCGTCGATGATGTCCCCGGCCAGCGGATCAGTCTTCTCGCTGACGGATTCGCTGCATGCCCCCGTGAGGAGCGCGATCAGCAGCGGCGCAAGCGCATAACGGGTCATTCGGTCGGTCTCTCCCCTGCGAGCCCTCAATCGGTCGCGATCGTCCAGTTGAAGCGCGTGCCGCGATCATCCTCGTTCGCGGGCTCGGCCGCAATCGCGCCGTCGGGCTCCTCGGCACGATCGTCGGGGAACGCGGCAACCTCGCCACCCTCCGGGGCGTCGCCGGCACCAGCGGCGCCCTCCGCATCGACGCCGTCCCCAACGGCGGTGTCCTCGAGCGGCGCGAGGGCGCTTCCGGCGTCCTCGATGACGGCGAGGAGTTCCGGCGGCAGCGCGGCCTCGGCCTCCGCATTGCGTCGAGGGGCGATTGCCGCGCCTGCCGCACCCTCCTCCGCCTGCGCATTGCCGCCCGAGGCGAGCGGCGCGGTGGCGCCTTCGGGCGGCGCCGCCGGGTCCTCGGCCAGTGTGGCGTCGATCAGCACCGCTTCGCCGGTCGCGCCGTCCGCCTGCCCTGCTGCGGCGAGCGCCTCCTCCGGCGAGGCGCCGGCGGCGATGGCCAGCGCCGCCTGCTCGTCGAACTGCTCGAAGCGCACCGGCTCCTCGGGCGGGAGCGCGGCCTCGGCATTCGTGCCGGGCGCGTGCAGCAGGAACTCGCTCTCTCCCGTCCGGCTGAGATCGAAGGCGACCGCCCCCTGGTCGGGGCGCGGCACGACGCTTGCCGCATGGGCGGCCCGGATGCGCGCGTTCTCGAGATTGGCCGCCGCCACTTCGCTCGCCCCGCTGGAGACGATGAAGGCCGTGCGGAAGGCCTGATAGGCGCCCGACCAGTCGTTGAGGCCCATGAGCACGAGGCCGAGGGCGTTGTTCACGTCGACATCCTCGGGTGCGATGTCGCGGGCGCGGAGCAGCATGATGCGCGCGGCGTTGAGATGCCCCTGCGCCTGGGCCGCGATCCCTGCACCGGCCAGCGCCTCGACGCTCACGCCCTCGAGCGCGAGGGAGCGCCGGAAGGCGACCTCCGCATCGGCAGCGCGCGCCTTCGCGAGCAGCGCCTTGCCGGTGGCGAGCCAGGTCGTGCCGGCCGACCTTTCGAGCGGGGCGACGAAGGCCGGCTCGTCCACCCGGCGTGGCAGGCCGATCTCGGGCTCTTCCTCCTCGAGCGCGGCCAGCACCTCGTCATCTTCGTCGGCAGTGGCGGCCTCCGCCGCGGGCCCGGAGCCCTCCGCAAGGCGGGCTTCCTCGGCCGCGCGCTCCGCCGCCGGCTGGGGCGTGCCCTGCTCCGCGGCGCGGCGCTCGCGCTTGGCTTGGGCGCGGGCCGCGGCAGCAGCGGGGTCGAGCAGGGGCCTGAGCGGTCCGTCCCCGTCCGGCGCATCGGCATCCGGCCCGCCATCGCGCGCCGCCGCTTCCAGCGCGGCGGCACGAGCCTCGGCGCTGCGCGCTTCCGTATCGTCACGGTCCAGGAGCGGGGACAGCGGCTCGCCGCCGCCGAGGCCGAGCGGGCCCGTCACGCGAGGCGAAGGGTCGCTCTCGGCAGCGGCGAGGGAGCCGCCGGTTCCAGGATCGAGCGGGGCGCCGACTTGCATGCAGCCGGCCAGGAGCAGCAGGCCGCCGCTTCCGGCCCCGGCCGCGCGCAGCCACCGGCGCCTGGCGCCCTGCTGCGGCATCTCAGCCGCCGCCGGCGAGCTGGGCGAAGGCGCGAAGGATCTGGATGAGCGACGGGCCGACCAGGATCAGGATCAGCGGCGGCACCGTGAAGAACATGGTGCCGAGCGTCAGCTTGGTCGGCAGGACGTTCGCCTTCTCCTCCGCGCGCATCAGCCGCTTGTCGCGCATCTCCGCGGCGTAGACGCGGAGCGCCTGGCTGATCGACGTACCGAAGGCGGTCGACTGGATCATCACCGTCACGAAGGACGAGATGTCATTGACCGCACAGCGGTCGGCGAAGTCCCTGAGGACGGTGATCCGGTCCTTGCCGACGCGGAACTCGTTCGTGACGATGCCGAGCTCGTAGGCCAGCGGACCGGCGGCGGACTCCATCTCCTTGCCGACGCGCGCCATCGCCTGGTCGAGCGACTGGCCGCCCTCGATGCAGACCAGCATCATGTCCATCGCGTCGGGGAATGCCTTCTGGATCTCGTCCCGCCGAACGGCGATGGAGCGCTGCACCCAGTAGACGGGCACGAGAAAGCCGATGAAGCCGAAACCCGCCGTCAGTGCGACGCCGAAGGGGATGTTCGGCTGGGCCGGCGCGATGAGGGTCAGGATCGCGCCCACAAGCGTGAGCCCGATGCACAGCCCCGCGCGGGCGGTGTAGTAGGAGCGGACGGCGGAAGCGCTGTCATAGCCTGCCTGGCGCAGCTTCTTGCGCGTGTCCGACATCTGCTTCTTGTCGGTCGGCTGAAGGTAATCCGAGATGCCGCCCGTCGGCCCCGCGCTGTCACGCAGCTTGACGAGCTCGCCCTCGATCCGCTCCTCGCGGAAATTGAACCGGTCGAGCGGATCCTTCTTTCCCCGCATGACCATCGGAATCGCGAGCAGAACGAGCAGGATCGCGAGCCCGGCAATCGCGTAGAAAGGAGCCGCTTCGCCATATTGCTCGATCAGCGCGATCGTCACGCGGTCGAGGAAGTCTGTGAGCACTTCCATGTTGTTCTCGCCGCCCCCCGGCTCCTCCCAGGCCTAGCCGCCGCAACCCCTAGCGGCTCAGACCTTTATGTTCACCAGTGCCCTCATAAAGAAGATGTTCACGACAAGCAGCACTGCAGTCACGATCGCGCCAGGAATGAACAGCGGATGATCATCCACCGCCGCATAGTAGTCCGGTTTCACAAGCTGTACCAGAAGGAGCGCGATGATCGGGAAGACCGAGAGGAACCAGCCCGACCAGCGCGCCTCGGCCGTGATCGCCTTGACCTTACGGAAGAGCTTGAAGCGCGCGCGGATGACCTTCGAGAGGCCATCCAGAACCTCGGCCAGGTTACCGCCCGACTGGCTCTGGATGTTGATCGCGATGGTGAAGAACCTGAGATCCGGCAACGGCACCCGGCTCGCCAGACGGTCGAGCGCGTCGTTCAGGTTCATACCGTAGGTCGCTTCGTCGGCGATGAGGCCGAACTCTGTACCCAGTGGATCGGGCATTTCCCGCGCCACGATGGCGATGGCCGCCGTGATCGGATGGCCGACGCGAAGGCTTCTCACCATCAGGTCCACCGCGTCGGGGAACTGTTCCTCCAGAAGCGCGATCCGCGCCTTGGCCTTGTTCGAGAGCCAGATGTAGAGCGAGCCGTAGCCGCAGACGATGGCGATCAGGATCCGCACCGGCAGCGACGCCGAGGTGAAGAAAGTGAGGCCCACGAGCGCGATCAGACTGAGCACGACGATCGAGAAGAACAGCACGAGCGGCGACATCTTGATGTTCGCATGCCGCGCCTTCTCGGAGAGCGCGCCCACTACCGGAAGCTTCAGGTCCTTCTTCGAACCTTCGCGCTCGGCCCGCAGGATCGAGAGCACCTCTTCGGTGTCCTTACCCTCCTGCAGAAGGCCGAGCCTACGGTTGACGCGCTTCTCGCGCTTCAGCGTCTTGCCGTAGACGACGAGGTAGACGCCCTCGACGATGAGCAGGACGCCCACGAAGATCAGCGCGTAGATCACTGGCTGGAAAAGCATGGCCGGGCCCCCTTCCCCGCTCAGATATCCGGCTTGAACAGGCTCTGAGGCAGCTCGTAGCCCCACTGCTTGAACCGGTCGGCATATTTGCTGCGAATGCCGGTCGCCGTGTATTTGCCGCGAATGTTGCCGTCACCGTCCGTGCCATAGCGCTCGAACTTGAAGATCTCCTGCATGGTGACGACCTCACCCTCCATTCCGACGATCTCGGATATCGAAACCATACGCCGCTTACCATCCGACATACGGTTGACCTGAACGATTAGGTTCACGGCCGAGGAGATATTGGTCCGGATCGCCTTCAGCGGCAGCTCGATGCCGGACATGCCGATCATGTTCTCGAGCCGGCTGAGGCTGTCGCGCGGGCTGTTGGCGTGGATCGTGGTCATCGAACCGTCATGGCCCGTGTTCATGGCCTGGAGCATGTCGATCACCTCCTCGCCACGGCACTCGCCGACGATGATGCGATCCGGGCGCATACGCAGCGCGTTCTTGAGAAGATCGCGGATGGTGACGGCGCCGGTACCCTCGATGTTCGCGGGGCGGCTTTCCATGCGGCCCACATGTTCCTGCTGGAGCTGAAGCTCGGCCGTGTCCTCGATGGTCACGATGCGCTCATCGTTGGAGATGAAGGAGGAGAGCGCGTTGAGGTTGGTCGTCTTACCCGAGCCCGTACCGCCCGAGACGATGATGTTGAGCCGGCAGCGCACGCAGGCGTGCAGGAAGAGCGCCATCTCCTCGGAGAACGCGCCGAAGCCGATCAGCTTGTCGACGGTGAAGGGGATCTTCGAGAACTTGCGGATCGACAGGAGCGGCCCGTCGACGGCGCAGGGCGGCACGAGCGCGTTGACGCGGCTGCCGTCCATCAGGCGTGCATCGACCCAGGGGTTCGCCTCGTCGATGCGCCGGCCGACCGCCGAGACGATCTTGGTGATGATGCGCATCAGGTGACCGTTGTCCTTGAACTGGACGTTGGTCTTCTCGAGCTTGCCCTTCCGCTCGACATAGCAATTGTCGAAGCCGTTCACGAGGATGTCCGTCACGGTCGGGTCCGAAAGGAGCGGCTCGAGCGGCCCGAGACCCATGACCTCGTCGACCAGTTCTCGGACGAGGCTGTCGAATTCGGGCCGGGAGAGGACGAGGTCGCTTTCGCCCAGCTCCTCGCGGACGATGTCGCCGATCTCATGGCGCAGCTCCGTCTCGGAAACCTTGTCGAGTGCCGATAGGTTGAGCGTGTCGAGCAGCTTGCCGTGCATCTCGACGCGCAGGTTGAGCAGGCGGCGGCGGCGCTTCGCCTCGGTTTCGTTGGAGGAGAGGCGCTGCGTGGTGGTGACGCCCATGTTGCGGAGGCGCTCGGCCGTACCTTCGGGGCGCGGTGCCGGCTGCGGTTCGGTCCGGGCTCGCTCGGGCGCGGGCGAGATCTCCGGAACGGCCGTTTCCGTGCCGCCATCGTTACGCATCCTGCGAAACATCTCGTCTCTCCTATCCCACCGCCTGGCGCCCCCTGCGCCCGCGGCCCCCCGATATCGGTCAGCTGGCCTTCTCGGCTGCGGCCTCTGCTTCCTCAGACGTCATCGTAAGCACTTTTTGCGCAAGCTTCACGATCTCGCGCCGTAGCGGATTGCCGCGTGCCGCCTCGGCCAGCGGAACCCCCTCGTCGCAGGCAGATGCCACCGCCTTGCCGCCATCCGGCATGAGATGCGCGAACTGGATCGCGAGGCTTTCCGCCAAACGCTTCACACGCCCCTTGCCGGTCAGATCCGTCATGCCGGGCGCACGGTTGAGGCACGGCACAAGTTTCTGCATCGGCAGGTCCTCGGACTTCAGCGTCCTCGTAAAGCGGAACATATTCTGCGCCGAACGCATATCTATTTCCATGGCGACCACGAAGGCATCCGACGCCGAGTAGACCGTCTCCGACCAGTTCATCAGCGCCTGCGGCATGTCGATGACCACGTAATCGAAGCTGTCGCGCGCGATCCTTACCATGTTCTGGATATCCGGCGCGCTCACGATGTCGAGCGGCAAGGCGTCGCGCGGCGCAGTCAGCACATGCAGCCGGTCCCGGAAGACGCTAAGTGCCTGGGTCAGCGCAGTTTCATCCATGTTGCCGGCTTCGGAGACCAGCTCGTAGACTGCCTCGCGGCGCGGCACGTCGAGATAGGTCGCAACCGAGCCATACTGGAAGTTGAAGTCCAGAAGCGCGACGCGGCGCCCTTCCTTGCGCACGAGCGTGGTCAGCTCCCAGGCGAGGTTCACGGCGATCGTGGTGGCGCCCACCCCGCCGGCGACACCGTAGACGCCGATGACCTTTCCGTCCCGGCGGGCGCCCGAGCCGCCACCGCCCTTGCTGCGGCGACCCTGCGCGCGCGCGACGCGAATGTTGTTGATCGCCTCGGCCAGCGCGCCCTTCGGCTCGGGGTAAGGCGCGAACTCCGCGGCGCCGGCGCGCATGAGCTGGTGCATGCTCCGCGTCGAGATGTCGCCGCAGACCAGCAGCACGAAAAGCTCGGCGTTATTGGCCTTGCGGATGAGCTCGCTGGCGCCGTCGACCGTTTCGGCCGTGTCGCTCGAGAGCGTGAGAATCACGAAGCTGCGTTCGCGGCTGATATCCGAGAAGACCTCGTCGGCTTCGTCATTGCCGACCTCGACCCAGCCTTCCGGACCGATCTCCGCATCGAGGTCTTCGGCCAGCGCGTCGATCTCGACGAAGCCGTCCGAAAAAACCACCGCTTCGGGTGCATCGGGCTTCGGACCGCCTAGGAAGGGCAACGCCATGGATCAGATTACCTCGTTCAGCTTCGCGTTCAGCATGGCACCTTAACGCTCGCGCCGGGAATGCGAAACCGAACCAGCTGGGGGACAGTCATCAGCATCCGCACACGCTCTACGTGCTCAATGACTGAAGATAATGGCAGCAAATCGGCAGTGCGCCGGTTTTGTGGCAGGAGAAGCCGCACGCCACCCGCGCGACGCGGGCGGCGTGCGGCATGTCCTCAATCGTCTTCTATGCCCGTACCCTCGGCGAGGTAGGTGCGATAAAGCCTATTGGCGATAACGCCGGGCATACCGGTTCCGACATAGATGTTGTCGAAGCCTGCAACGACCGTCACCGTGCGGCGGTTACGCTCCTCACGCTCCTGGGTCTGGACGACGGGGTCACTCTCACCGCGGCTCTCCACCGCTTCGAGACGATCCCTGTCGACGCCCTTGGCGATCAAGTAGTTCACCACACGCTGGGCGCGGCGAAGGCCGAGCCTGTTGTTATAGGACTCGCTGCCGACGAGATCCGTATGGCCGACGACGGCCATGAGCGTACCCTCGTTGGCCATGAGCCACGCGGCCTGCTGGTCGAGGGCGCGGCGCGCCTCCGGCTTCAGCGTGCTCCGGTTGAAGTCGAACGTCACCGTGTCGGGTGCCGCCGCCCGGAAGGCGATCGACAGATCCCGGCGGCGCTGCTCGAGATCGCCGTAGGCATTGATGACCCGCGCGTTCGTCTTCGTCGTGAAGCCGAGGAACGGGTTCTTGCCAGTGCCGACTTCCTGGGCACAGCCCGCCAGCAGAAGGCCGCCGCAGAGGAGGCCGATGGTCTTGATGGATTTCATCATGTCCCTCACTCCACAACGTATCCAAAGGCGCCGTCGAGATCCTGACCCATAGGTCCGGGCCGCTGAGACTCGCCCTCGAGCTCACCCCAGAGGAAGATGTCGGCTTCCGTGGGGAACGCGACATTGTCCGTCGGGAGCAGGATCGCGTCCTCGTCGGCCACCGGGGTGACGAGATTGGCGGTGACGATGATCACCAGCTCGCTCTGGCCGCGGTTGAAGTCCACCGAGCGGAAGAGATTGCCGATGATGGGCACGTCCCCGATCCAGGGCACCTGCGAGAGGTTATCGGCGAAGGTCTCCTCCAGAAGGCCCGCGATCAGGAAGCTCTCGCCGTCCCGGAGCTCAATCACCGTCGATGCACGACGTGTCGCGAAGCCCGGCACCACCGAAGTCGCCCCGCCCGAAGACGAGATGAAGCTCGACACCGAGGCATCGACGCTCGCCACTTCCGTCGTCAGCGAGATGTTGATGAGGTCCTCGTCGACCACCAGCGGCGTGAAGTCGAGGCTCACGCCGATCGGGCGGAAGGTGACGCTAGCACCATCCTCCGTGACAACCGGAATCGGAACCTCGCCACCCGCGAGGAACGATGCCGACTGACCGGACAGGGCAACGAGCGTCGGCTCCGAGAGCGTACGGGCGAAGCCGCGGCCCTCGGCGGCGTCGATCGTGATGCCCAGGAGGAAGCTGTCGGCGATCGAGAAGATCGCACCGAACGTGCCGAAGCCGCTCACGAGCTGCGTGAACGGAAGCTCGCCGTCACTGTCCTCCCCGTCTTCTCGGGAAACCTCGAGGCTTTCGCCCGTCTCGATCAACGTCGAGGTGCGGTTCGTAGCACCGATGGCACCGGTCGAGATCCCCAGCGCCTTACCGACGGAGCGGCTCATCTCGGCGATGCGCACCTTGAGCGCCACCTGCTGCGTGCCGCCAACGGTCATCATGTTGGACACGTTGCCGCCGACATAGAGCGCCGCGAGATCAAGCGCGCGGGCGACCTTCGCCTTGCCCGACACGACGCCCGACAGCACGATGCTTGTGCCTGCCGCGCGCACGTCGATCGGCTCCTCCGGCAGCACCTCTGCGAGGCGCTGCTTCAGTTCGGCCAGGTCAGGCGTGACCCGGACTTCGACATTTGCGATCAGCCGCCCGCCCTCGCCGAGCAGCGTCAACGTCGTGACGCCCCTGGCCCGGCCGAAGATGTAGATCGCCCGGTCGGAGAGCGGAGAGACATCCGCGATCTCCGGCTGCGCCACCGACACTTCGACGAAAGGTTGCGAGCTGCGAACAACGATAGCCCGATTGACGAGAACGCTCACGTCATCGGACGCGAGCCCCCGTGCGGTCCTCAGGACCGACTCTTGTGCGACGGCTTGGCCGACGTAACCGAGTGTTGCCAGAAACAGTCCGGCACACGTCACCAAGCACCACAGGACTCGGGAGAGTTCTCTTCCCTGCATAGCGTCCAATGCCCCCCTCAATGCGCTCATAGGTTGCGTGAGATACCGAGCAACTACGCATGCTTATGGGGCTATGCTCAACTCCTATCACCAGTTCGTTTCCCGGCGCGCGGGAGGCGTGGCAGAATAGCCGCAAGAAGTATGAAAGAAACCGGCCAACCCTTGCGGATCGACCGGCTTTTTTCACTCAGGCTTAACCACCGATGCGGTTGGCGCGACAATGGTCCCGGCGAGAGCGCCGCTCCGCGGCTGGCGTTAGTCGAACGTATAGGACTCGGTGTCCGATGCGCCCTTGCGGACCCGAACGACCGTCTTGGGCCTCGCCGGCGCCTGCTGCTTTGGCTGCGCTTTCACGTCGCCGCGTACGTCCGCAACGGAAACCGGCGCGACCTCTTCCTCCCGATCACTGATATCGCCGGCGCCGCGCAACGTGAGCGTCAGCTTCCCGACCGACTGCGCGACCGCGAGGATCTGCGCCTCGCGCGTGCTGACATCGAGGGTCGCGGTCGAGCCAACACGCGCCCGGCGGCGCGCCTCTTCGGCCTGCTGATCGACGGCGATCACCTGCATGTCGCGCAGGATGATCCGCGACTTCAGTTCGCCCTGAGTGCTCTCCGTCAGCATGATGTCGACACGGTCGCCCGGAGCGATAAAGCCCGCCACGCCCGAAAGCGCGTTGATCGGAATCGAGAAGGCGCGCCGCCCCTCACCGAGACGCATCGCCATCCGGCTGTCTTCGCCGAAGCCCGTAACCATGCTCTCTAAGATCGGCGCGCCAGCATCGACCTGGCGCATCGCGACACGACGCTCGGCCATGATGTCGCCGATCAGATCCTCGGGAGACGTGAACGCGCCCTGCGGCACGCTGTCGGCCGGCCAGTCGATGATGCGCACATGGTGCTCATCAACACGCTCGCCGTACTTGATGGTTTGCGAGGCGACAATCACAGGGATCGTCTCTTCCTCGATCACCTTGGTGATGGTCTCACCCGGCACCGTCTGGGGCGGTCGCGATGCATAGTCCTTGTACTTCGCGAACAGCCCGTTCGCGTAGTACAGCGCACCGCCCGCCAGGCCGATACCCGCAAGAAGCACCAGAATTCCGATAAGTCGCATGTCGATTCCCTAAAGGCGTCCACCCGCATCCACCGACGCTAGTATGCCCTAAGCAGGAAACAAATGACAGTGCAACGACGTCCATACTCACACCGTGCCGCAGGCTGGGAATGAAACCCACTCAAGCGGCGCGGCAAAGGCCGTTGTCAGGACGGCGGCTGAATGTCATCGGCGGTGAGATAGATGAGCTCCATCTCGTTAACGATCGTCTGGACCTCGTCCTGAAGAAGCGCCACCATCGCGACGCCGAGGATGAGGAGACCGGCAGCCAGTGCGACCCAGTCGATCGTCACCGCACCATCATCAGCCTTGAGAAACACGGAAAAAGCCATCGCCTGATCTCCGGACTTAAGTGCGGAGCCTGTGCTCCGTCCCACTTCCAAACGCTGGCCCTTCGAGCCTGTCAGTCTTAAGCGAATGCCAGCGCCCCCATTGCAGGGCCCCGGGGACCGCGCCCCCGCTTGTGGCGGAGGCGCAAGATGGTGCGGGCGGCGCGCCGAGGCGCCCCGCCCGATTGTCCTTATCAGGACGGCGCCGTCACGTTGGTCGCCTGCTGGAGCGACGACTCGATCGCGTCGATGACGGTCTGCAGCTCGTCCGAGAGGAGGCCGACGATGGCCACGCCGAGGATGAGGAGGCCGGCAGCAAGCGCAACCCAGTCGATGGTCACGGCGCCGCTCTCGTTGTTCAGGAAGTTCATCATGATCTTTTCTCCGGTGCAGTCTGGCTTCATACACCCGGGCCCCCCGGCCACAGGCTGGGAAATTGCGGTTCCTCGCCCCAACTCCCTACACACAGAGTGATAGCATCGGGCATAGTGGGCGCAAAGCAGCATTTGTTTTGAAGTCCGACTTTATCTTTCGTTCATCTTGAATATTGCCGGTACAGTGAAGAAGAAGGCGAATGCGCCATATTCCAATGGGAGACGAGGGGAAATGAGGCAAGATTATGGCAGGCTGATCATTTGCGCCTTACTTGGTGGATGGCTCGGATTCGGCACTGTCCCAGTTCAACACGAATCGCATGCGCTTGCCGGGACGCTCGGCAATAGTGTTCGTGTAGGCGATCGATCGGGCATGAACATCGTGCGGGTCCCTCAGTCCGGGCAACAGCGACTGCCGCTGCCGAACGCCGAGCGCCGCGTGCTCGGCCGCGACGCCGGGAAGCCGTCGCGCCCCAGCGGCCGGATCAAGGGCGGCCTTAGGGCGGCGGGTTCGCAGGACTGGTTCTGGAACCTGCACAGCACCGACCGCAGCGCAGCGTCCCCTCTGCGCTGGATGAGGGCGCTTGGCAGCCTGCGCATGCGCCGTCGCATGGCCAAGCCGATCGCCAGCCGCGATCTTCTCTCTCAGATCGTGACGCTCCATGGGCCGACCATTGCCGCGGCGGCGGAGCGTCACACGATCTCTGCCGCGCTGATCGCCGCCGTCATCGCGGTGGAGAGTGCTGGGCGGGAACGCGCGGTCAGCCATGCGGGCGCGCAGGGCCTCATGCAGCTCATGCCTGCCACGGCGCGCCGCTTCGGCGTCGATGACAGCTATTCAGCGCGCGAGAACGTGTTCGGCGGCGCTGCCTATCTGAGCTGGCTCCTCAACAATTTCGGGCAGGATCCGATTCTCGCGCTCGCGGGCTACAATGCGGGCGAGGGTGCGGTGAAACGCTACAAGGGCGTGCCGCCGTTCCGCGAGACGCGGGACTATGTGGTGAAGGTGTTCGACGCCCTGGTCTCGGCCGAGTCGCTCTGTCTCACGCCGCCGGACACACCCCGCTCCCCATGTGATTGGCAGTACGCAGAGCGCTAGGTCACACCGCATCCATAAGAGAAAGAGAGCGCGCCGTCGTCGCCGGGCCACCCCGGCGATTATGACGTCGGCATGCAGAGCGCGGGCGATGTACCAGGCTGCCTTGGTTCAGGAAGCCGAAAGTTGGCCGGATGCCGGGTGACTATACAGGCTACGGCCGGATGCATGCCCCGCGCTTGTGCAGCGGTCCGCCGAGAAGACCTGCCGACCCAGTCAGAAGACCGGGAGGTCGCCGCATTGCGGCTCGGTCCTCGTCTGCACGGTTCATAGGGTCGGCCAAATAAAAAAGGCGCGCCGCTGTGCGGCGCGCCCCGAAAGTCTGGCAGTGAAAGTCGATCAGGACGGCGCGGTGACCGCAGTCGCCTGCTGGAGCGACGACTCGATCGCATCGATGACCGTCTGCAGCTCGTCCGAGAGGAGGCCGACGATGGCCACGCCGAGGATGAGGAGGCCGGCAGCAAGCGCAACCCAGTCGATCGTCACGGCGCCCGACTCGTTGTTGAGGAAATTCATCATGATTCTGTCTCCCATTTCGCAGTCCACCCACTGCGTCATTGCAGGGGCAATGAGCCTTACCCAGGGCTTCTCCAAAGGCGTCGGCTTCGAATGTCGCAGACACAAGCAGCAGCTAGACACTCACTGCGAATGTTGATGACGAAGTAACGTGGCAAGCGTGGGTCCGAATTATGGCGACTTCGCCATATTCTCCGGTCGATCCGCCGAGATTGGTGCCATATCAAGACAACCCGAACGAAAAAGGGACATCGGCCACTACTCGGGCCGATGTCCCTGCCTCAAATTCTCCATCTCGTGGGTCAAGCGACGAGAGTTGCCTCGGTTTTCTCGCGAATCTCATCGATCGTGACGTCAGGCGCGCATTCGACAACCTTGAGCCCCCCGTCCACGACGTCGAAAACGCCGAGACCGGTGATGATCCGGTCGACCACTGCTGCACCCGTCAGCGGCAGGGAGCATTCCTTGAGAAGCTTGGTCTCGCCCTTCTTGTTGGTGTGATCCATGATCACCACCACCCGCTTGACGCCGGCGACGAGGTCCATCGCTCCGCCCATGCCCTTCACCAGCTTGCCCGGGATCATCCAGTTCGCGAGATCCCCGTTCTCGGCCACTTCCATGGCGCCCAGGATCGAGAGGTCGATATGACCGCCGCGGATCATCGAGAAGCTGGTGGCGCTGTCGAAATAGCTGGTGCGGTCGAGCTCCGTGATCGTCTGCTTGCCCGCATTGATCAGGTCGGCGTCGACCTCGTTCTCGGTCGGGAACGGGCCCATGCCCAGCATCCCGTTCTCCGACTGAAGCGTCACGTCCATACCGTCTGGGATGAAGTTGGCCACCAGCGTCGGAATGCCGATGCCGAGGTTCACGTAGAACCCGTCCTCAAGTTCCTGCGCGGCCCGCGCCGCCATCTGATCGCGATCCCAAGGCATCGCCCGTCCTCCTCTGCTTTCCGTCAGCCCGCATCCTCGGCGGGCGGAATGTCGATGGTGATGGTCGTGCCGGCCCCGCCGCTCGAGATCCGATGCTCGGCGCGGAGGCCACGGAGCAGCGAACGCACGATGTTGCTGCCCACATCTCCGCCCTCTGGCCAGGTCGTGCCCTCGGGAAAGCCCACGCCATCGTCCATGACCTCGATGCGGACGCGCCCGCTCGAGATGTTCATGAGCCGCGTCTCGACAACGCCGCTGTCGCGCCCTTGGAAAGCATGCTGGAAGGCGTTCGTCAGCACTTCCGAAAGCAGGAGCCCGATCCGCGTCGCAATCGACACATCGACCGTGACCTCGTCGGTCTGCACATTCGACCGGATGCCCGGCCGGCCGTCGAGATGCGAGATCGCTGCCGCGATGCGGCTGACATAGGCGCCGAGCGGGATCTCGTTGCTACCGTCCGAGCCCGCCTCGTTGAGTTCCTGATAGAGGATTTGGAGCGCCTCCACCCGGCGGGCCAGCATCTGGTAGTCGTCCGCCGCCTTGTCGCCCTTCGCCTGTAGCCGGATCAGGCCGACTATCATCGACAGATGGTTCTTCACCCGGTGCTGCAGTTCGGCGAGTTCCGTTATCAGGCCCTGGCCGCCCCCTTCGTCTGCATCCGCATCGCGCTGCGTGCCGAGAAAGAGAACCACTTCGTCGTCATCGTCGCGGATGGGCGAGATCGAGAGCGCGTTGCGGAAGGCGGAGCCGTCCTTGCGGTAGTTCGTGATCTCGACCTCGGCGTCCTCCCCCCGCTCGATGGCGCGGCGGAGCTTGGCGCGCGCTTCATCCTCCGTATTGTCGCCCTGCAGGAACCGGCAATTCCGACCGACCACGTCCTGGGGCGGATAGCCCGTCAGCTGCTCGAAGGCGACGTTGACATAGACGATGGGCACATCGTCCAGCCGCGGATTGGCGAGGCTGAGCGCGAGCGGCAAACGGGAGAGCGCCGAGGTCGGAACCGACTTCAGTGCTGCTGCCTTCTTCAGGTCCTCGCCCACCGCGCCGCTCCGTCAGGCCGCGCGCAGCGTGCGCTTCTCGATGCGCTTCTCATGCGCGCATTCGACGATGCGATCGACGAAGATGCCCGGGGTGTGGATCATGTCCGGGTCGAGCGTGCCGAGGGGGACCAGCTCCTCCACTTCCGCGACGCAGATCTTTCCGCACATCGCGGCATTCGGGTTAAAGTTGCGTGCGGTCTTGCGGTAGACGAGATTGCCCGCGGCATCGCCCTTCCAGGCCTTCACGATGGAGAGATCGGCCACGATCCCGCGTTCGAGGATATAGGTCGCCCCGTCGAAATCCTTGTGCTCCTTGCCCTCGGCCACCTGGGTGCCGACGCCGGTCTTGGTGAAGAAGCCCGGAATGCCCGCCCCGCCCGCGCGCATCCGCTCGGCCAGCGTGCCCTGCGGATTGAATTCGATCTCGAGATCGCCGGCCAGATACTGCTGCATGAAGAGATCGTTCTCGCCCACGTAGGACGAGATCATCTTCTTCACCTGCTTGTCCTGAAGGAGGAGGCCGAGGCCGAAATCGTCGATGCCCGCGTTGTTGGAGGCGATGGTCAGATCCCGCGTGCCGGCCGCCTTGATCGCGGCGATCAGGTTCTCCGGAATGCCGCAGAGGCCGAAGCCACCGGCCGCGATCAGCATCCCGTCGAAGAGCGCGCCTTCCAGCGCTGCGGTGGCATCGGCGTAGACCTTCTTCATCCCTCGTCTCCTCAGTGCGGGGGCCCTGCCCCCTCCGTCGCTCGTGTTGCGGCGCACATTATTGTCGCAGCGGCGGGGCGCAACCCCGCGCGCGGTCAGACCGGCTCGGCCCAGAGATCGGTCTCGTCCGAATCCGTAACCCTCACGGTCAGGATCGCACCGGGCGCGAGCCCCCGCGCGTCCTCGACGAACACGTTGCCGTCGATCTCGGGCGCATCGCCCTTGGAGCGGCAGACCGCGCCCTCCTCGTCGATCTCGTCGACGATCACCTCGATCTCGCGGCCGATCCTGGCCTCGAGCTTGGCGGCCGAGATAGCGCTTGCATGGCTCATGAAGCGGTGCCAGCGCTCCTCCTTCACCTCTTCGGGCACATGGCCGTCGAGGTCGTTGGCCGCCGCCCCTGCCACGTTCTCGTATTTGAAGCAGCCGACACGGTCGAGCTGCGCCTCCTCCAGCCAGTCGAGCAGGTACTGGAAATCCTCCTCCGTCTCGCCGGGAAAACCCACGATGAAGGTGGAGCGGAGCGTGATCTCGGGGCAGATCTCCCGCCACGCCCGGATGCGCCCCAGCACCTTGGCCTCGTTCGCCGGCCGCGCCATGGCGCGCAGGACCGATGGGCTCGCATGCTGGAAGGGGATGTCGAGATAGGGCAGCACCAACTCCTCCGCCATCAGCGGGATCAGCTGGTCGACATGCGGGTAGGGGTAGACATAGTGGAGCCGGACCCAGGCGCCGAGGCTGCCGAGCCCGCGCGCGACATCGGTGATATGCGCGCGCCACTCCTCCCCCCGCCAGCCGGAGGGCGCGTGGCGCAGGTCGAGGCCATAGGCCGAGGTGTCCTGGCTGATCACCAGAAGCTCGCGCACCCCAGCGGCCACCAGCCGCTCCCCTTCCCGCAGCACGGCGGCGGCAGGGCGGGAGGCAAGGCGGCCCCGCATCGAGGGAATGATGCAGAACTTGCAGGCGTGATTGCACCCCTCGCTGATCTTCACATAGGCGTAGTGGCGCGGCGTGAGGCGCAGGCCCGCGCCCTCCGCCGGCGGCGGCACGAGGTCGAGGAACGGATCGCGCCGGGGCGGGGCGGCGGCATGCACCGCCTCCACCACCTGCTCGTATTGCTGGGGACCCGTCACGGCCAGTACGCTCGGATGCGCGCCCTTCACATAGGCGGCATCGGCGCCGAGGCAGCCCGTGACGATCACCTTGCCGTTCTCCGAGATCGCTTCGCCGATGGCCTCCAGGCTCTCGGCCTTCGCGCTGTCGAGAAAGCCGCAGGTATTCACGATGACGGCGTCCGAGCCCGCATAATCCGGCGCGATCTCGTAGCCGTCCGCCCGCAGCGCCGTGAGAATGCGCTCGCTGTCGACCAGCGCCTTGGGGCAGCCGAGGCTGACCATGCCGATGCGCGGCGCCCGCGCGCGTGTCGTAGTGTCCCGATCCATCCGCGCGCTCTACGACAACCGGGGGCCGCCGCCAAGGTTGCCGGACCGCTAAGCCGGCCTTCAGTCACCCGCGGCCGACATCGGCGGCATCTCCCAGGCCATGCTGCCGAGATGCGCCACCAGCCGCTCCGCCGCGGCGGGAATGGCCCGGCCCTCGACGGTCGCAACCTCGATCGCCCGCCCGTAGTCGAAGCCTTCGATTGTCCGTGCCACCACCCCGGGCGTGAAGATCTGATCGCGCGGCATCACGCTGACGCCTTCGCCCGCGGCGATGGCCGCCTGCACCCAGTCCTCGGGTTCGCTGCGCATCACGGTGTTGAGGCGGATGCCGCGACGCTCCAGCATCGCCTGGATCTCGGCGCGGAACTCGCAGCGGAGCCGGTCGAAATAGACCACGCCTTCGAGGTCGTCGACCGTCACCCGGCACGCCGCCAGGGGATGATCGGCGGCCATGGCCAGCACCATCGGCTCGTCATAGAGCCGCCGCGCCCTGATCCGCGGGGGTGGCGGCGCGTGACGTGCGACGATGGCGACGTCGAACGCGCCCGAGAGCAGGAGGTCATAGGCCCGCGGCCCCCAGCAATCGTAGAGCACCAGCCGCGTGCCCGGCTCGGCCCTGCGAAAACCGGCCAGCCCCCGGCCCACGAAGGCGGGCCCGATGGTGCTGTAGATGCCGAGGTTCACCTCCGCGCGGCCCTCGTCCAGCATCTCGCGCGCCGACCGCTCGGCTCGCGCGCGCATCTCGTCGATCCGCGCGAGATGGGTGCGCATGGTGCGGCCGAATTCCGTGACGCTCACCCGGCCATGCTCGCGCAGGAAGAGCTGGCCGCCCAGTTCCTCCTCCAGCTTCCGGATCGCCACCGTCAGCGCCGGCTGCGACACGGCACAGACCTCGGCCGCCCGGGTGAAGTTGAGCTGGTCCGCGGCCGCGAGGAAATAGCGTATCTGATAGAACTCCACGCACCCTCCCGATAAACAGCGCCTAGGCAGGCCATAAATACTTAGTATTTCAGCGTTTCGCCCGGTGTCCCCATCCTTCGATGCATCAGCAACCCATCGTCAAGGATGAGAATGATGACCCTGCCGAACCGCCTCACCCTGCTCGTGCTCTTCGTCCTCGCGCTGCCCGCCCTGGCGCTGGCTCAGGAGATCAACCGCGCATCGTTCAACGACGATGGCAGCGTCAACCGGCCGGAGAACTGGCGCGCCTGGGTGTTCGTCGGCGCGCCGCTCACCCCGAACGCCCTCAACGGCGGCGAAGCGGCCTTCCCAGAATACCACAACGTCTACATCGAGCCCTCCGCCTTCGCGCATTGGCAGCGGACGGGCGAATGGGCCGACGGCACGCAGCTCGCCAAGGAGCTTACCCTCCTGCGCGCGGCCGGGGATTGCGATCCGGATCCGGCCAACGGCGCCTGCGTCCAGACCTCGGGCCAGGGCTACTTCCCCGGTGAGTTCTCCGGCCTCGAGCTCAAGGTGAAGGATGCGCGCAGGTTCGCCGGGGAGCCCGGCAACTGGGCCTATTTCAGCTTCGGCCATCAGCCGGAGCCCTATGCAGAGACGGCGGCGGCCTTCCCGACAGAGAGCTGCAATGCCTGCCACGAGGCGAATGCCGAGACCGACTTCGTCTTTACGCAGTACTACCCCGTGCTCCGCGCCGCGAAGCCCTGAGCGGTCGCGCATCGCCCGCACCGACGACAGACCGGCCCGCAGCGCAGATCGGCGCCGCGGGCTCCTCCACCGACAGTCTCCGCTTTCGCGTCCGCCGAGTGACGGTCGCCGGTGAGGCGGCGGGAGATCGCAGACCGGAAGGAACGGATGGCAACGGCCCACGTGCCCCGCCCCATTTCTTCGGCCGGATCGGTGGCCCGACATCGGTGCCCTGCGAGGCAGAGGCGATCCCGGGCGTTTTTGGCGCTACGAAGAGCCGCCGCGCGGCGCGGGGCGGGCCGCAAGGCGATCCGCCCCCGTAGTGCAGATGCGGGTCAGAGATTGAGCTGGTAGCTCGCCGGGACATAGCGGAAGCCCTCGCCCAGCGGCGCGACATAGCCGACCGCGGGGGGCGGCATGTGGTAGCCGATGAAGGGGATCCTGTCGGCCGCGACCATGCCGAAGAGGTTCTTGCGCGCGGCCGCCGCCTTCTCCTTGTCCATATCGAAGCGGACATGCCAGTCCGGCTTCTGCAGGCTCATCACGTAATGGTTCGCCGCATCTGCCGTGATCAGCAGGCGCTCGCCCTCGCTCTCGAGATGATAGGCCATGTGACCCGGCGTGTGGCCGAAGGCGTCGACCGCCTCGATGCCCGACCGGACGGCGTCGCCCGGTTTGATCATCGTCGCCTGCTCGGCAAAGGGTACGACCTTGTTCTGAACGAGCTGCGCCCGGCTCTGCATCGCATCGTCGAAGAGGAGATCCTCGTTCGACCAGAAATCGTACTCCGCCGCGCCGAAGACATAGGCCGCGTTCGGGTAGGTCGGCGCGCCGCCCTCGGTCAGCCCGCTGATATGGTCGCCGTGGAAATGGGTAATCACCACATGGGTGATGTCGGAGGGCGCTATGCCGAGCCCCTCGAGCCGGGAGACGAGATTGCCCGCGGCGGGCCGGCGGCCGTTGTCGCCGTTGCCGGTGTCGAAGAGGATCAACTCGCTGCCGGTGTTCACCAGCGTCACGGTGAACGGGATCTCCATGCGCGTCGCCGGCAGGAAGTTCTCGGCGGCGAGCGCGGCCACATCGTCCTGCGTGACATTCTGCCCGAAGATCGGGTGCGGCCCGTCGAGCTGCACGGCGCCGTCCAGAATCGACGTGACCTCGAAGGCGCCGACCTTGAAGCGGTAGGCATCGGGACGCATGAGCCCCTGCTGCGCCGGAACCTCGGCGCGCGCGGCGGCGAGCGTGCCGCCGGCGAGCGGCAGCGCGGCCGCACCCAGCATCAGGCCCCGGCGGGTGGCATTGGCGGTATCGGACATGGCGGAATCCTCCCTCTTATCGGTGGGTTGCCGACGTCTCGGCATATCCGAGTAGGGAAGATGGCGCGGTGTCCTGGCTTGGCGAGCACCGCACACGAGGCCGTGACGCTGACGGCACGGCAGCGCGGGCGACCGAGGGAGGAAGATCGCCGTTCCGCGCCGCCGCCCGCCGTCCGGCCTCGTCGCGCGCTGCGCTCAGAGGACGAGGCGGAGCACTCTTACGAACTCCGTCTGATCCTCCGGGCCGGCGGTGGCGCAGCCCTGGATATTGGCCTTCGCCGAGAAGTCGATGTCGCCGTAGGACTGCATCGAGATGCCGGCAGTCAGCTCCGCATCCGCGGTAAGCTTCATGTCGCCCGTGGAGATGAGCTCGATCTTCGTGAAGTTCGTGCCTGCGGTGAAGTGCATGCCGCCGGTCGTCAGGATCGTGATGGAGCCCAGCCCATTGCAGTCGACGGCGCCCGGGTTGATCGACTTGCCCTTGAAGGAGATCGCGCTGGCGTCGCCCGGCTTGTCGACGCCGATGAAGGTGTTGAAGAGGAAGAGGCTGTCGCTCCCGGTCGTCTTCAAGGCGCAACCATCGGAGATGAGCACCACATCCGTCAGGTCCGTATCCCCATCGAGCGTGATCGTATCGTCGCGCGAGCAGACGAGATAGAAATAGCGATAGCAGTCGTCGATCTTCGCCTGCAGGTCGAACTTGTTCGGCGGATTGCTCACCCGCAGAAAACCGAAATTCACGCAAACCGCCGACGTATCGTCCCCCTCGTCGTCGCGGCTAGCCCTCGAATTGTTCGAGTTCGTGAGGGAGGTGCTGACGGAGACGACCTCGACGATGCCCTCGACCTCCGTGCGCGTCGCATTGATTCGCGCCCTGACGTTTTCCTCCGACGCCGCCGCGGGATCGTAGTTCCGCCTCCTGATGGCATCCGCCGCCTCCATCTCGGCCCGGGCGTTGTTCGAGCTCTTGAAGTCGCCGTTCGGCTTCTCGTCCGTGTCGGGGGCGCTGAAGGCGGTGCCGTCGCCGATATCCGGCATCAGCGGATTCTCGGGATCGGCCTCGAAGCCGCTGACCGAGATCTCGGACTGGCTGTGCAGGCAGAGCCCCGCGCCAAAGCGGTTCTGGGACGTGAAACTCAGCGTGCCGCGCGCGAACACACCGTCCTGCGGGCAGTTGGGATAGTCCATGACCATGAGCGCGTCGGCGTTGACCTCGATATCACGCACACCCACGAAATGCAGGAAGAGCGTGCCAACCGGGAACTGCGAGGTATCGTCCCGGCGCGCGACCACATGGACCGCATTGTCGTCGGTGCTGTCGATCACATGCGTGCCGTCCCAGGCCCCGATGGTGATGTCGGCGACCTCGACGACCTCCGCATGCTGGGTCGTGTCCATGTTGAGCCGTGCGACACGCTGCGCCATCGCCCGCGCCTCCGCCTCGGTGCCGCCATCGCGCAGGACCACCAGCGCGGCATGCGCCGCCGCATCCGCTGTCGCCTGCAGCATCGATTGGTGGCGATAGGCGTTGCTCACATCCACGGCGAGCCCGGCCATCCCGAGGAAGGCGAAGCTCCACACCAGAAGCCAGAGGGTCATCGCCCCGGCTTCTTCGCGAAAGAACTCAATGCGGCGGCCAATACGCGTCATCGCAGCACCTCAAATCGTCGGTTCGGACGAGATCACGACAGTCGCGATCATGTTGTCGGCAACAGGTTTCAAAAAGCCGAAGGGGCTCATCAGATCGGTCGGGCTCTCCACAACCACCGTGTAGATGGCGCCGTCTGCGCTCACCCGGCCCGTGAAGATGCTGCCGAGCTTCGCATCGACCTCCGCCTGCAGCCCGGCAGTAGTCGGCGCCACCAGGCCGATGGAGATGTCGCGCGCCGCATCCCGGGTCACGTTCCACATGCGCGCGTAGGAGAAGAACAGGACCGAGAGATCGACCACGAAGAGGAAGAGCGCGAAGAAGAACGGAATCCAGATCACGAGCTCGATGGTTGCGGCCCCGCGCTCGTCGCGCAGAAATGCCGGCAGCCGGCCTGTATCGCGCGCGCCCATCATTGCTCCACCATCGTGACGCTGGCCTCGATCCCGGCGATATCCTCCGCGAAGATCGTTGCGAAGAAGCTCATCGTGTCTTCGTTGCCGGCGACCGAAACGGTATGGAAGCCGATGTCGCCGCTCGTGTAGTCGCCCGAAAGATCGTTGTCGTCGTAGGTGAAGGCGTAGCGCGCGGCATAGTTCTCGCTGCCGACCGCGAGGAGCGCATAAGCCTCGACATCCGCACGAACCGGGCTGCCATCGGCATCGTCGAAGGTGCCGATCGCGGCCTGGCGGCTCGCGTCGCGGGCCACGTGCCAGAGCTCGCCATGCATCCAGTAGAGCTGTGAGGCATCGGCCGTGATCAGCATGAGCTCCACGAAGAGCGGCAGCCAGCAGACCATCTCCATGGTCGCGCTGCCACGCTCATCCGACAGGAAGGAACGACGATGCGCAAGATCACGCATGCACAAGCCTCTGACCACAACCACAGAACCACTCTTCACCGTGTCCAGATGGATCGAGACTGTGACAGGAATTTGAAGGCGTCGAGAAATAAGCATGGCGCAACGCTATAAACTTTCCCAATCTCGTACATTTCACGCTTAAAGCGATTGTATCTCTAACGTTGGGCGAAATATTAGCCACTTCTATTAACAATTAGTAAACGGCGAAATCCAACACGCTCCAGTTGTTTCATGAGAAGCGATTGCATCTTGCGGAACCGGAAAGTCGAAGCTGGCGGGCTCGGCAGTGCGGGAAGTTCCGCGACGTCGGCTCCCTCAGCGTCCGTTCCAGGCGCCGAAGCGGGCCTCCGGACAGGGCGCGTTGCCGGCCGAGCGCAGGCGCGGGGGGCGGCGGCGGCTGGGTCGGGGGGCGAGCATGCGGCTCACGCCGTGCCGGGTCTTGTCCCAGTAGTAGGGCGCGAGGAAGAGCTCGATCACCGCCTTCCAGGCCGCGAGCGCACCGAGTGTCCAGTAAAGCGGCAAACTCGGCACCCACAGAAGGAGGTCGAGCGCCCCCTTGCGCCACATCGCCAGGGCCGCGGCCGACAACATGAGCCCCTGCCCGCCCGCAAGGCTCGCCGCCAGCGGCCAGAAGGCCCAGTCGGGCAGGTACCGATCCCAGGGCGTCGTGCCGGTCAGCAGCCAGCCGATCACGGAGATCCAGAAGAGCGGCATGGCGAGGTAGCTGCAAGCCGCACCCAGGAAGAGGACGTTGAAGCCCAGAAAGCCGCGCGGCCCCATCTCCTCCCACAACGTCACGGGCTGGCGGATATGGCAGAGCCAGGTCAGCAGATAGCCCTTCAGCCAGCGGGAGCGCTGGCGGATCCACGGCAACGGGCGGCAGTTCGCCTCCTCGTCCGTCCGCGCGGTCAGCACGCGCACCCGGTAGCCGCGGCGAAAGAGACGCATGCCGAGATCGGCATCCTCGGTGACGTTATGCGCGTCCCAGCCGCCCACATCCTCGAGCGCCTCGCGGCGGAAATAGACGCTCGTCCCGCCGAGCGGCACAGGCAGGCCGAGCCGCTCGAACCCGCGCAGGAGCACATCGAACCAGATCGCGTATTCGAGCGAGAAGCACCGGGTGATCCAGTTTTCGCGCGCATTGAAATAGGAGAGCTGGCACTGCACGCAGGCCACCCGCTCCGGCATCACCCGGAGCGCGCCCGCGACGGCGAGAAGCTGTCCCGGCTCGGGCCGGTCCTCTGCATCGAGAATGCCGATCACTTCGCCCCGGCAGAAGTTGAGCGCATAGTTGAGCGCCCGCGGCTTGGTACGGGGCGCCCCCTCCGGCACCGGCACCACGCGCGCCCAGTCGGGCAGACGCATCGCCTCCAGCGCCTCGCGCGTCGCACGGTCCGGCCCCTCCACGACCAGCAGCACCTCGAGCGCATCGCGCGGATAGTCGATCCTGTCGAGCGAGGCCATCAGTCGCGGCACCATGTCCGCCTCGCGATAGAGCGGCACGAGGATGCTGATCATCGGCCATTCCGGCTCATCCGAATTGTCGAGGACGAGCCGATGGGCGCGCGGATCGGGCGATCTCGGGCTGAGGGCGGCGAGGAAGGCGGCAAGGCGCAGACACCCCGTGAGCGTGTTGACGACGAAGACCAGCAGGAAGATGGCGACCGCCCCTGCCTCCCCCGAGAGCAACGCCGCAAGCCCCGCAAGCGCTGCGAGGAGCGCCAGCCTGCCGCGGATCGAGCCGAGGCTTCTCACGCTTTCGCGTGCCGGCACCCAGCGTTCGGCCCGGCGCGCGAGCCTCTCGCCGTAGCAGGCGCTGAACGCGTCCTCGAAGCCCTCGGTGTCCACCCGCGCGAAGATCGCCTCGCCCGGCAGAAGGCCATGCGCCCGCGCGCTCTCGGCCAGCGCGTCCGGATTACCGAGCGCATCGCTGATCCAGACGACCTCGCCCGCGATGCGTTGCCAGGGCAGAAGGCGCATCTCGAGGAGGAGCGCAGGGTCTGCCAGCGCGCCGATCTCCCCCGGCGCGAAGAGATCGGGATCCGGAGGATCGGCGAGGAGATCGGCGACGCCGATCCCGAGGCCGAGACCCGCACCGGGCGTGCCGCGCAGAGGAGGCGCATCGGCAACCAGACGCCGCAGGCCGGGCTCAGCGGCACTGTCGACGCGCTCCCGCACCCGCCGCGTCACCACCGGATCGGCGTGTGCACCCAGGCCCGGACGGCTGAAGAAGCGTCGCTTCGGCCGCGGCGGCGCCGCATATGCGCTGAGGTCGAGCACGTCGGAGGCTCGCCGCTCCAGCCCGTCGCGGGGCGCGTTCATCGTCCCGCTCCGTCATAGGGCAGACAGGGCCGGTCGGTATGATGGCGGGGGGAAGAGCCGCGCAGGGAGCGGCCGGGACGACTGGGAGAACGCAACACGCAGACACCTCGTAGACGAGAACCTGCGTGCAGTCTTGTTTAGACGGATTAACGCCGCCTGAACGCCACGGTGCGCATGTGCAACCGCTCCACCGGCTCAGGCCATCGCGCCCACGAAGCGCTCAAAGAGGTAGAAGCTGTCCTGCGGGCCGGGGCTCGCCTCGGGGTGCTGCTGCACAGAGAAGACTGGCCGGCCCTCGAGCGCCAGGCCGCAATTGGAGCGGTCGAAGAGGCTCACATGTGTCTCGACCACGCCCGCCGGCAGGCTGGCCGCGTCGACGGCGAAGCCATGGTTCATCGACGTGATCTCCACCTTGCCGGTCGCCAGCTCCTTGACCGGGTGGTTCGCGCCGTGATGGCCGGTCTTCATCTTGACGGTCTGCCCGCCGAGCGCGAGCGCCAGCATCTGATGGCCGAGGCAGATGCCGAAGATCGGCTTGCCTGCCTCGAGAACCCCCTGGATCATCGGCACCGCATAGCTGCCCGTCGCCGCCGGATCGCCCGGACCGTTCGAGAGGAAAACACCGTCGGGGTTGCGCTCCAGCACCTCCGCCGCTGTCGCCTCCGCCGGCAGGACCGTAACCTCGCAGCCTGCAGAAGCGAGCGATCTCAGGATGTTGCGCTTGGCGCCGTAGTCGATCGCGACGACCTTCGCCTTCACCTCGCCGAGCGGACGGAAGCCCTCGCCCCAGGCCCAGCGCGTCTCCGACCAGGGATAGGACTGCCGGGTGCTGACACCCTTCGCGAGATCCGCGCCCTCGAGCCCCGCGAAGGCCCGCGCGGCCGCGACGAGATCGCCCGTGTCGACCTCCCCGTGCGGCGCATGCGCTATGGCGACATGCGGCATGCCCCGCTCCCGGATGAGCCGCGTCAGCCGCCGCGTATCGACACCGGCCACCCCGACCCGGCCGTGCCGCCGCATCCAGTCCGACAGCGGCGCGGTCGAGCGCCAGTTCACAGGGTCGGTCACGTCGAGACGGACGACCATGCCCCGCGCATGCGGTGCAGCCGCCTCCTCATCCTCGTCATTGGTTCCGACATTGCCTATATGCGGGAACGTGAAAGTGACGATCTGCCCGTCATAGGACGGGTCGGTCATGATCTCCTGATACCCGGTCATCGCCGTGTTGAAGCAAAGTTCGCCCACTGCAATGCCCTCCGCCCCGAAGCCGCGGCCGCGGATCAGCGTGCCGTCGGCAAGCGCGATGCAGGCGGTCGCTTTCAGGGGCGCGGACATGGGCGGAACCTCGCAGGTCAAGGGCGGGCCGGCGGTCGGGCGTGTGGAGAATCCTGCACCCCGCACCGGGTCGAGGCGGGAAGCTAAGGACGCCGCGGCAGATGGTCAACCGGAAGAAATCGCAATATTTTTCAATGGCTTGCGTATGGCTGGAACAGTTGCAGCACGCATCGCGCCGGTGTAGCGTCCGGCGTTGAAGGACGGGAAGGGGTGCCTTGGTGTCTCACATCATGAAACGTCTCGATACGGCTCTGGCCGAAGCGCAGGAGAACGATGACGAGATCAAGACCTGCACGCTGCGCCTGATGCAGGCCGCGATCCGGGATCGCGAGGCGGCCATGGGCATCGAGGACGGCA
>JBCCDG010000018.1:0-44719 GCA_039030915.1 Pseudomonadota bacterium
CGAGCCCGAGGCGCTCTGGACCGAGCGGCGCGCCCTCGCCAGCTGCGTGCATGACGAGATCAACGGCTCCGACGTCTTCGGCAGCGATATCTGCACCTGCAGGCCGTATCTGACCCACGGCATCGAGGGATGCGTGCAGCAGGCGCAAACCGGCGGCGCGGGGCTGATCGTCTATAACCGCAAGGAGGGACGTGCGCTTGGCGAAGTGACGAAGTTCCTCGTCTACAATGCGCGCAAGCGGAACCCAGAGGGCGACACTGCAGCCGCCTATTTCGAGCGGACCGAGTGTGTGGACGGCGCTCAGGACATGCGCTTCCAGTCGCTCATGCCCGACGTCTTCCACTGGCTCGGCATCCGCCATATCGAGCGCTTCGTCTCCATGTCCGACAGCAAATACGACGCCCTCGTCGCCCAAGGCATCACCATCGGCACGGGCGTGCCGATCCTGGACGCGCTCATCCCAGGCAACGCCCAAGTCGAGATGGAAGCCAAGAAGGCCGCCGGCTACTTTACGGACGAGACGGTCTCGACACCCCGAGATCTGAGCGACACCAAGGGCCGGGGTCTTGACGACTACTGAGCTCAGCCCTGCCGATACCGCCGACTGGTTGCTGACACCCGAGGCGGTTCGGGCCCAATGCGGCGCGCTCTTTGATCGCGCGGTTGCGGGAGAGAGTGCGCATTTCATGCTCCAGCCGGACCGGCTCAACGCCTGTGCTGCGGAAGTGGTCGCAACGACCCGCGCCGCCTATCCGGACCTGCGCGTCCCGCCCCATGCGCACTGGCGTCATTTCGTGCTCGGTGGGCGAGACCGCTGGAGCGAACTTGTGGAGGCGCTCGGTCTCGACCCCCTCGAACGCGCGCGGACCGAGACCAAGCTTGCCATTGTCTCCGCGCTTCTTGATGCGGTTGCCGGGGCTGCCTGGGGCTATGACAACCCGGAGGATGGTACGCGCTATGTGCGCTCAGAAGGGCTCGCCCTCGCCTCGCTCGACCTTTTTACGGCGGGTGCGGTCGGAGAGGGCCGGATGCAGGCGACGGCCGAGGGCCTCGGCCACATCACGGCCGCGGATCTTGCCCGAGCGTTTCAGGTCGACCCGGACAATCCGCTGGAGGGGCTCGAAGGTCGCGCCCAGCTCCTCGCCAATCTCGGCAAGACCATCGCGGCGCGGCCAGAGATCTTCGGGAGGCCCGCGCGCCTTGGCCATCTCGCCGATCGTTTCCTGGGCGCCGGGCGGGAGAACCTGCCCGTGCGAAAAATCCTCTGCACGCTGCTCGACCGCCTTGCCGAGCGCGTGCGCGCGATGCTCGGCAAATCGGCGACCGAGTTGCCGCTCGCCGCCATTCTCGAAGGCGGAACTTGGGCGACCGGCCGTAGGCTTGCGGCGGCGCGCCGAGATGGCGGCGTGCCGCCGCTCTCCATCCTTTCAACCGGAACCGTCTTCTAGGGGACCCGCCCATGGCCGAGCATCTCACCGTCGTCTCCCACCCGCTCGTCCAGCATAAGCTGACCGAGATGCGCAAGAAGGAGACGCACACAGCCGATTTCAGGCGCCTCTTGCGGGAGATCGCGCATCTCCTTGCCTATGAGGTGATGCGCGATCTGCCTTTGCGGCAGGTTGCCATCGAGACACCGCTCGAGCCGATGATGGCGCCGAGCATCGAGGGCAAGAAGCTGGTCCTCGTCTCGATCCTGCGAGCGGGCAACGGGCTCTTGGAAGGGGTGCTCGATCTCGTGCCGCAGGCCCGCGTCGGGCATATCGGGCTCTATCGCGATCCCGAGACGCTGGTCGCTGTCGAGTACTATCTTAAAGTGCCGTCGGATATCGAAGATCGCTCGGTCATCGTGGTCGATCCGATGCTGGCGACCGCGAATTCCGCCTCCGCCGCGATCACGCGGTTGAAGGAAGTGGGCGCTCGCACGATCAAACTCGTCTGCCTACTGGCAGCGCCGGAGGGGATCGCAGCGCTTGGCCGCGACCATCCCGACGTGCAGATCTTCACGGCCGCAGTCGATGATCGGCTGGACGATCACGGCTATATCCGCCCCGGCCTCGGCGATGCGGGCGACCGGATGTTTGGCACGCGCTGACGCATCGGTCTGGGCGCCAGTTCCGGCACGCGTCGACGGGTACCCACCTGCCACACTAGCGCCGCGCCCACCCACGACAGGGTTGTCTGAGTCGTCCAAATGAACCGCTAACGAAACTGGCCTGCCGATTGATTTGGCGCTTTCGTGGTCTGACCGGAACACTCTAGCGGTTTGGCCAAGACACTCTCGCCATCATGGCCGGACTTGATCCGGTAATCTATGCTTGATGGAAGCGCTTGAATTCGTTTGATCTTCTGGATCCCCGAGTCGAGCACGAGCATAACGTGAGCAGGAGGTCGAAAGGCGCGCTAGTAGCCGTGGCTGGTTTCTCGGTGCTGCGGCATAAGGTTCGCGAAAGCGTGGTTGGGGACGCGCGCCGGGCGTCAGTGGCCCGCGTGGTTGCGGTCAGCTTTTGAAGAGTGGCAGCGCCACGGTCAGCCTCGCACCCCCGCCAGGGGCATCCTCGATCGCGACCTGCCCACCATGCGCGGCGGCGAGGCTGCTGACGACGGCCAGACCGAGGCCTGCGCCGCCGGTCCGGCGGGCGCGTGAGCTGTCGGTCCGCGTAAAGGGTTCGAGCAGGAGCGCGCGTTGCGCCTCGGGGATGCCCGGCCCTTCGTCGTCGACCACGAGCCGCACCCGGTCGTCCGCCACATCGAGCCTGAGCCTCGCGCGTTGCCCGTAGCGGAGCGCATTGTCGACGAGGTTCGCCACGATCCGGCGGAGCGCGAGCCTGTCGCCCAGGATCGCTGCCTCCGCCGCCGATGCCTCCACGGTCAGCGTCACTGGTGCCCCGGCCGCGTTGCGATCGGCAACCTCCGCACTGACGAGGGCTGCGAGGTCGATCAGCTCTTCATCGAGTTCGCTGGCGCCGGCGCGGCTCGCCAAGAGCGCATCGTCGAGAAGCGAGATCATATCGGCGATATCGGCGGCGGCGCGCGCGCGATCCTCCGGATCCGCTATCCTGTCCGTCCTCAGCCGCAGCCGCGTCGCGAATGTCCGTAGGTCGTGCTGAATGCCGCCGACCAGCGCCATGCGGGCCCGGACCAGCGTTGAGAGTCTGTCCTGCAGCCGCTCGAAGGCCAAGATCAGCGCTTTCAGCTCCGGTGAGCGGGCGCGGATCTGGGGCAGCTTGATCCCGTCACCTGCCGGGTCCACCTTCTCAAGCGCCGCTGCCAACCGCGTGAGCGGCCGAAACTCACGATGCAGAAGGATGAGGGTTAAGAGCGCGATCATGATGCCGATGAGCCCCGCGCCGAACCCGATCGGCAGGCCTGACGGGGTCACGGCGAAGGGGCTGCGCGTGGCGACGACCAGCGTCTCGCCGGTCTCGAGCCCGATCCGAAACTCGACCGCGTTGAGCGCGCTCGCGAAGAAGCGGCGAAGCGGCCGATCTTCGGTCAGCGGCACGATCGCAAGCGGCCGGTCCACGAGGCGCTCCTCATAGGCCTCGACCGCCTCCGCATCCGCCGGCCAGAGCGTCGGTGCCGCCACCGCCTGCAGTGGCTCGGCCAAGACCGTGACGGCGAAGCGCGGGTTGCTGACGGCGGCGATGACGAGGGCGCGTTGATCGGGCCCAGCGCGCTCAACCGCTTCGGCCAATGCTGCCAGCCGTTCGGGTGCGGGCAGTTCCGCCGACCGATCCACCCCGTTCGAGGCATAACCCGCCGCGATCAGCGTCAGGAGCCCCGCGAAAGCCGCGACGATCACGATCAGGCTTACCCGGCCCGGCAGGCTGACCCGCGCCATCAGGCCACCGCCTTCACCGTCGCCGTGAACAGGTACCCGCCATTGCGCACGGTGCTGATAAGCTCGGTCCCGGCGCTCGCGGCACCCAGTTTCCGGCGGAGGCGCGAGACCAGCATATCGACGGTCCGGTCGAAGGGCTCGGCCCCCCGCCCGCGCAGCCGGTCGAGGATCTGATCGCGCGAGAGGACCCGGCGCGGGCGCTGCACGAAGCAGGCGAGCAGATCGAACTCCCCGCTCGTGAGGGTCAGGGCGGTGCCGTCCGCGCCCGTAAGTTGCCGCGCATCGAGGTCGATGACGAAGCGGTCGAAGGCGTAGCGCCGCGTCGGCGCCGCAGCACCCGGCTGCTCCTTGATCCGGCGCAGGACGGCCCGAATACGCGCCAGCAACTCGCGCGGGCCGAAGGGTTTCGTGAGATAGTCGTCCGCCCCCATCTCGAGCCCGACGACCCGGTCGATCTCATCACTTTTGGCGGTGAGCATCAGGATCGCGGGGCCGCCGGCCGCACGCAGACGACGGCAGATCGACAGCCCGTCCTCGCCGGGCATCATCAGATCGAGGACGATGAGATCGGGGCTGCGCTGGGCGAGGATCGCGTCCATGCCCTCCGCATCGGCCGCTTCCACCACATCCAGCCCCTCACGGCTGAGAAACTCGCCCACCAGGCGGCGGATCTCCGGATCGTCGTCGACGACGAGGATGAAGGGGCGCGGATCGGTCATGGCAGAAGGATTTGCGAGGCGCGCAGGTCGCGCAAGCCTCCGCTGAGCGCTTTTACAAACCGTTACACGCCGATGACGAAGCGATACGCGCCGTTTCGCGCTGTCGATAAGGCGATGACATTGCCGCCGTATCTCATTGCTCAGCCGGCGGGGCCAGCCCCCAATGCCCCGCCGGTCAGATATCGGACGAAAGGACATCGACCATGACAAAGCTCATCGCCATCCCCGCGCTCGCCGCTGTGCTCAGCCTCGCGACCGCCTCCAGCGCCGGAGCCTGGGAACGGCATACGACCGTCACCGGCCCCCATGGCACAGCCTCGACTTCCGCATCGGGAGGCTGCGGCGGCGGCTTCTGCTCGCGCTCGGTAACGCGGGTCGGCCCCTATGGGGCGACGTCCTCGCGGACGGTGACACGGCGGGTCTACCACCCTTACCCTTATGCCAGCCCCTATGCCGGTTCTGTCTCGCGCAGCGTGACGCGCTTCGGCCCCTACGGCGGCAGCGTGACCCGCTCGGTCAGAGTTCACCGCTAAGCCCCGCGCTGAACCCGGCAGCCCTCGACTAGGGCACCTCCAACACCACTCGTTCCAAGGAAAAGACCATGAAGACCCCTATCGCCATCATTGCGATCATCGCGGCCCTAGGCGCCGGCAACAGCAGCAGGGCGCAGACCTCCGAGGCGACGCGCGATGCGATTGTCGAGAACTTCTTCGAGGCGGATGCGGATGCCGACGGCGTCCTCACATTGGGAGAGTTCACGACCCTCATCGATCTGAACGCGGCCGACGGGCTCGGCCGGGCGGCATTGGTCAAGCGCTTCAACCGCTATGCCATGGCCTTCGGTCGGCTCGACACCAATGCGGACCGCCTGCTGACGGTGCCCGAGATGCAGGCCGCCGCCGCCGCCCGTCGGCAGTGAACCCGGCGCGCGCGCACAGCCCCTGCAACCCGGCTTCTGGTGAGGTGGAAGATGCGTGATCTTGTCGAGGAAGAGCCGAGCACGCTCATTGCCACGCGAGCGCCTGCGAGGCGCCGCAGCCGGCGCTCCAGGCTGATCTGGGTCGCGCTCTCGGCCGCGCTCATCGCCGCGACCATCGGCGGTTTGCGCTTCGGCGTGCCCGTGGCGGCGGATGCCCATAGCGTATCGGCCGGTGTCTTCGCGGTCACCCTGCGCGGCCCCGGCATGCTCGCGGCCCGCCGCCACGCGGTCCTCGGCGCAACGGTCCAAGGCCGCCTCGCAGCGCTTCCCGTCGATACCGGTGACCGGGTGGCGCGCGGCGAAAGCATCGCTCAGCTCGAGAGCGAAGAGGCCCGCCTCGACCTCGTTCAAGCCACCGAGCAGGTGCGTGCCGTCGAGTATCAGATCGCCGAGGCGGAGGCGCAGCGGCGCAGAGAGGAGGCCACGCTCACGCGCTTCGAGCGGGAGCTTGAGCGTCAGGAGGAGCTTCGAGCGCGCGGCATCGTCGCCGACGGTGCCCTCGACATCGCTTTGGCCGAGCGGGACGCAGGCCTCGCCCGCGTCGCGGAGGCCGAAGCGCGGATCGAGCGTCTGAAGGCCGATCTCCTCGCGACACACGGGCTTGTGGAGCGACGGCGCGAGGCGCTCTCCCAGACCACGATCACCGCCCCCTTCGACGGCGTCGTGGTCTCGCGGGCTCGAGAGATCGGCGACGTCGTCACCCCGGGCGCCCCCATCCTCGAGCTGGTCGATCCGTCGACGCTCCAGCTCAGCGCCCGGCTCGACGAGAGCCAGATGGCAAAGCTCGCGACCGGTCAGGCAGCGACAGTGAGCTTCGAATCCGAGCCCGGCCGGCCGCACACCGCGACCGTCGATCGCATCGGCCGCGAGGTGGATCCCGAGACGCGGGAGTTTACCATCGACCTCGCGCTCGCGAGCCTGCCCAACAACTGGGCCATCGGGCAACGGGGCGCTGCGTCGATCCGCGTGGGCGAGAGACCCGACACCATCACCCTGCCGAGCGCCCTTATCCAGTACCGAGACGGCGCACCCGGCGCCTGGGCGCTTTCCGGCAAACGTGCCGAATGGCGCCCGCTCACTCTCGGCAGTGCTGGGGACGACACTGTCGAGATCGTCGCCGGTCTCGAAAGCGGCGAGACGGTGCTCGATGCCCCTAGGCTCCACGACGGCCGGCGCGTGGCGCTCAGGCCATGAACCTCGCGATCAAGGACATCCGGCACACCCTGCCGCGCTTCGTCATCACGCTCCTCGGCGTCGGGCTGCTGATCACCGCCAGCGTCGGCATGAACGGCCTCTATCGCGGGATCGTGGCGGATGCGACGCTGCTGATCGAGCGGGTGGATGCGGATTACTGGGTCGTACAGGGGGGCAGGGCAGGGCCCTTTGCGGAGCCCTCCGTGATCTCCTCCACCATGGACCGCCGCGTCGCAGGGCTAGACGGCGTCGCCCGCGTGCGCCGCTTCATGCAGTCCGACCAACAGATCCTGCATCAGGGCCAAGAACGGCGCGCCACACTGATCGCCCTCGACTACCCAACCGATACCGGCGACTGGATCGACCTCACCCGCGGCCGCCCGCTCGCCCAAGGGCGCTACGAGGCCGTCGCCGACGAAAGCCTCGGCTTCGCCGTCGGCGACCGGATCAAACTCGCGCGCGACAGCTACGAGATCGTCGGCCTCACCCGCAACATGGTCAGCGCCATGGGCGACGGCCTGATCTTCGTCACCATCAACGACGCACTCGACGTCGCCCGGCGCAAGGCCAATGAGGAGGTCCTGCTAACCCGCGCCGCCGCCGGCATCGAAGACCTGCCCGCCGATAGCAAGATCGCGGCCATCCTCGTCGATCTGGAACCGGGCGCGGACGAAGAGGCGCTGCGCCGCGCGGTCCTGCACTGGGGCGACGCCAACATCCTGTCGAGCGCGGAGCAGAACGATCTCTTCCTCAATCAACGCCTCTGGCGGCTGAGAGTGCAGGTGCTGTCCTTCACCGGGGTCCTGCTCGCTGTCATGGCCATCGTAATCTCGCTCATCGTCTACACCATGACCCTCGAAAAACTGAACCAGATCAGCCTGCTAAAGCTGATCGGCGCCCGCAACAGCCGGATTTACGGCATGATCGTGCAGCAGGCGATGCTGATCGGGCTCGGCGGGTACCTCACGGGTATCGCGATCGCGCATCTCATCTTCCCGCTCTTCCCGCGCCGCGTGCTCCTCGACCCGCAGGACCTTGTCGTGATGTTCGGCATCGTGATGCTGATCGGCCTCGTCGCCGCGCAGCTCGGCATCCGCCGTGCGATGAAGGCCCGCCCGCAGGACGTGCTGTCATGACGCCGCTCCTCTCCATCCAGGGCGCCGCTAAGCACTATCCGAGCGGGGATACGGTGGTGAAAGCGCTCGACGGCGTCTCCCTCGACCTCCATGCCGGTGAGCTCGTCGCGATCATGGGGCCATCTGGCTCCGGCAAAAGCACCTTCCTTCTGATCGCGGGTCTGATCGATCAGCCGACGATGGGCGTGGTGCGCTTCGCCGGGCAGCCCATGTCGACACGCGAAGGCGATCTCGACCGGCTCCGCGATTTCCGCCGTCAAAACATTGGCTTCGTGTTCCAGAAGGCGAACCTGATGCCGTTCCTCACAGCGGTGGAAAACGTGGCGCTGGCGATGGAGATGGACGATGTGCCGCCGGCCGACGCCCATGCCCATGCGCTCACGCTCCTCGACGGCCTCGGCCTCGGCCATCGCGCGGACAACTTGCCGAGTAGGCTTTCGGGCGGGGAGCAACAGCGCGTCTCCATCGCCCGCGCCCTTGCCAACGACCCGAAGCTGATCCTCGCGGACGAGCCGACGGCCGCCCTCGACAGCGTGCGCGGCCAGCAGGTGATCGCCCTCTTCCGCCGCATCGCCGACGAACGCGGGACCGCCGTCGCCGTCGTCACCCATGACAACCGCAACCTCGCGCTCTTCGACCGTGTCATCGCCTTCGAGGACGGCCGAGTCGTGAGCTAGGGGCGCACCTCAACAGACCCTCCCGCCGTTCTCATCGCCCGGTCTGCCTGACAGGAGTGTGACGAGTCCCGGTCGGACCAGTCACTGAGGCCGTGCCTGGTCAGCCGCCGGGGGTCCACTTTACCCGAGGCTCAGCGTCTCCGGCGTATCGACGACCTCAACGAACACGGCGCCTTCGCTCTCACCCCCGCTGCTGTCCCGGTCGTCGATGCCGTAGTCGCGGCCAAGGTAGCTGTCGTCGCGTGTGTAGCCCGTGATCCAGAAGTCGTCTGCGCCGCCCTCTCTGTCGTTCGCGTTCTGATCGACACCGACGCCCCGTCCCTTCGCCTCGTGGTTCGCCCCGGTGGCAGAGCCATAGCGCGCATAGGGCGCAAGATCCGTCAGCAGATGCCCCTCGACCTCAACGACCTCCAGCCTGCCCATGAGCGATCCGCGCGTCGCATCGGCCCCATCGAGAAGCGCGAAGGGGATGCCGAGCACCGCGACATCCTCGCCCCACCGCTCCGCGACGACCGCTTCGTAAAGCGCGAGCACCTCGACCGAGGGGCCCTGATAAACCCCGTTCACAGTCTCGAAGTCGTAAGCGTAAGGATGGCTGCGTTCCGTAAGCTCGTCGAGCAGCAGATACGGCGCCTCGTCCCGACCGTCCTCCAAGGCGGCGCCGGCCCCTAAGCCCTCAGCCGCTTCGGTTTTCTCAAGCGCCGGATCGGCCTCGACCAGCAGCGACAGGGTCGCTACCGCGCTCACGCCGCCATCCGCATCCCGCAGCTGATAGCTGAAGCTCGCCGTTGAAAGCCCAGGCTCCGCCAGCACGCTGACACGGCCATCGGCACCCAGCACGACCAAAAGCCCCGGGCTTGGATCTGCGACGCTGTCGACGGTGCTGCCATCGCCGTCGGGATCGTAGCCACCGCCGAGCAGGAGGTCGGTCACATCGGCCGCCTCGCCCGGCGCCAGAAGGAGCCACGCGTCGCTTGGATCCGGGCGTGCAGCGTCGTCCGCGCTTTCGGGAAAGTTCAGCGTGACCGGAAGCAACCCGCCTGCGTCCGCCCCTGCCGCGACCTCTTCCAGCGCCGCCGGCTTCATGACCCGCGGCTCCTGCGCGCCACCACCCGGCAGCCATGCAGCGCCCGGCTCAACAAGCAGCATGGCGCCATCAGAGCGCTGGCTTTCCGGCCGAACATGTTCCGGGCGATCCCGGGGCGCGGGGCCATCACCGGCCCTCCCATGGCGATCAAAGAGCTATCGGGACGCAAAGCAACCGTTTCGAACGAAACTCCCAGCTATCCTTAGGACATGCCGGACCACGCTGCACTGACATTTCCGCGAAAACATGGACGGGCCGACAGGGCACACCCCAACGCCCACCCCAACGGATGTCTCGCAGGATAACGCCGGACCGAATGTCAGGAGTCCAGCATTCCGAGACCCGACTTGCCCTAGCGATCACTTTCCTCCCTCGGATGTTGCCGAGCCACCGAAATCGCCCCCATCGCGCGATTGACAGAGCGACCCAACCGAGCCGAGCGTGGAACGGGGTTGGTGAGTGGGAGTGATGGCATGCGCTACGGGGTGATCGGGCTCGGCAGCCTTGGCGGCCATCTTCCGGCGAGCCTGGCCAAGGCCGGTTTCGAGGTCTGGGTGAACGATCTCGATCGGGCGCTGGCAGACCGCCACCTCGCCCTCGGCGCCCACTGGGCCGATAGCCCGGCCGCCATCGCCGCAAACACCGACGCCGTGATCACCTGCCTGCCCTCGCCGACTGCGTCCGAGGCCGTGCTCGACGCCATGCTCCCCGCGATGCGCCCAGCGGTGCGCCCTCCGGTGCGCCCCGGAACGGGCCCCGCCATGCATTGGATCGAGATGTCCACGGTCAGCCGCGCCGACGTCCTTCGCCTCGCGGAGAAAGCGGCCGCCGCCGAGATCGGCATGCTGGAGGCACCGGTTACAGGCGGCGTCCACCTCGCCGCGCGGGGCGAGATCACCGTTCTCGTCGGTGGCGACCAGGCCGTCTTCGAGACCCATCGCCCCGCATTCGACGTCATGGGAGGGCGCATCTTCCATCTCGGCCCTCTCGGTCAGGCCTCCGTCGTCAAGGTCATCACGAACATGATGGCCTTCATCCACCTGCAGTCCTGCGCCGAGGGTCTGATGCTCGCGGCCAAAGGCGGCATCGATCTTGCTACCGCTTGGCAGGCGATCGCCGCGAGTTCCGGCAACAGCTTCGTGCATGAGACGGAGGGACAACTCATCTTGAACGGAAGCTACGATATCGCCTTCACCATGGACCTCGCGCTCAAGGATCTGGGCTTTGCCAGCGGGTTCGCGCGAGAGTTCGGGCTCGACCTGCCGCTGCTCGAGCGGACGAGCACGATCTTCGAGGACGCGAAGGCGCGGTACGGCGGCCAGGCACAATCCCCGATGATCGCGCGCCTGCAGGAGGAGGCGGCCGGTCTCGACCTCAGGGCGCCGGGTTTCCCGGGCAGGCTGGAATAGGTCTGGATGCGCTCTGGCCGCGCCCTGACCGCGCCCTGACCGCGATCTGGCCGCGCGCATCGGTCGCGTGGTCGTGATTGCACTTCCCGCCAGCTTGGGAAATATTCCCACACTGATCGAGGGACCGACCGCAAGCTATGGCTGACGAGACATCCCAATCCCGCGACGCGCTATTCGCGAGTGTGCTGAAGACTGTCCTGCGCCCACTGGTGCGGGTGCTCATCGCGCGTGGCGTGACGGCCCCGGCCCTCTATCGCGTGCTCAAGGGCGTATATGTCGAGGTGGCCGAGCAGGACTTCGCCCTCGATGGCCTCCGCCCCACGGATACCCGAATCAACCTTCTGACCGGGGTGCATCGCAAGGATATCCGCGCCATGCGCGATGCCGACGATTCAGAGGCGGCGGCCCGCGGCGCAAGGGCCAACATCATGGCGAGCTTGATCGGCCGTTGGCTCGCCGATCCTGACCTCACGGATGATCGCGGCCGCCCGATCCCCCTCCCGCGTCAGCCTCAGGAGAACGGACCCAGCTTCGAAGCGCTCGCCCGCGCGGTCAGTACCGATATGCGTCCCCGCACCCTTCTCGATGAATTGCTTGCCCAGGGGCTGGTGACGCTCGATGACGAGGCCCGCGCAGTCGAGCTTCACCCAGAAGCACTGGTCGGGCCCGCGGATTATGCGCAACGCGTGCACTTCTTCGTCGAGAACCTCGCCGATCATATCGAGGCTGCGGGGGCCAACCTCGCCGCCGAAGGTTCGGATCCGCCGTTCCTCGAACGCGCCGTCTTCTACAATCGCCTGACGGCGCAGTCCCTTGCAGAGATCGAGGCCGTGGCACGCAGCGATGGCGGCGCCCTTCTGGCCGCGATCAACCGCCTTGCCTTTATCCGCCAAGAAGCCGATGCCGACGCCCCAGAGGATGAGGCGGACGAGCGCTTTCGCTTCGGCATCTATTTCTACCGCGAGGCCGAGCCGGACGCCGACGCCGAGGCCGAGCACGCAAGCGGGGACGAGGGAGACGGTAAGGATGGCTGATCTCGACAGGCGTGGCTTCCTCGCCGCAGGCGCCGCGCTAGCGCTTTCCGGTTGCGTGAGCGGTACCGAATTCGCGGGGGGCGGACGGCGCCCGCGCCCGCCCCGCACTGGCGGGATTGGCGGCACAGGCATCGTCGGGACCCTCACCGAACTCGGCAGTATCGTCGTCAACGGCCTGCGCATCGAACTCGACGACCGCACCGCCATCAGCGACGCTTTCGGCCCACTTGCCGCCGACAGCCTGACCCCGGGGCTCAGCCTCACAGTCGAGGCTGAGCGGGAGGTCGAGGATGGCCCCCTCATTGCCCGCCGTGTGCAAGTGACGCGCCCCGTCATCGGCACGGTCACAGGGAGCGGAAACGATCTTCGCGTCGCCGGTGTGCCCGTGCGCCTCCTCCCCGGTGTTGCCCAACCCGCGCCGGGCAGCCGGGTCGCGGTCAGTGGCCTTTGGAACGGGACGACCGTCGTTGCCTCGCGTCTCGACCCGGCCGGGTCGGGCCCGGACATCCTGGCGGGCGATGTCGGTCTTGCGAGCGGCGGTATCCCCCTCGTCGGTGGCCGGCCGATCCTGGGCCCAGCGGCGCGCTTCGTGCCGATGCCGGTCGCCTTCGCCACCCTCATCGGCCGTGCCACGCCGGAGGGTTTCGCCGCCGATCAGATCAGCCTCGGTCGCTTTGCGGGCAGCGTCACGGCGCTCGAGGCACTCTCGGTCGAGGGCTATCTGGAACCAGCGCCGACCGCGCCGGGCTTCGCGATCTCGGGCCTCGGGCACAGCTTCGACCCCGCCGCCCGCCTCGCGAGCTTCGAGGGCCGCTCCCTTTTTGTCGGCCCCTACACGGGCACCTTCGACGTCGCGCTCGGCTTGCCGCTTCCCGAAGAAGCCCGCGCCCGCCGCGCCCTCCTCAGCCCCGGCTTCGACCCGCTCACCGCCGGCGCCCGCCCCGCCCGTTAGTGGTTAGACGTTGACGGCACGAACCCATCCACGTCATCCCCGGGCTCGACCCGGGGATCCAGAAGACCAAACGAACTCAGAGGGCTTCAGGCCAAATGGATTGCCGGATCAAGTCCGGCAATGACGGTATCAAGTGTCTCGGCCAAACCACTAGGGTCAAGCACTGCCTCACGCTGCAACGTCATGCCCGGGCGTGACCCGGGCATCCACGACCCCACGAACCGGGCAGACGCCACCGGATGCCCCGCCCAAGCCCCGCCAAAGTCTCGAACATGCCCCGCCAACGCCGCGGCACATCGTCAACGGCCCTGCCAATCCCAACGTGCCCTGCCCACGAAGCAGGCATCTCGCTGCTCCCAGCGGCGAAGTTCTGAGCGTATCGCCGCGCACAGCGGATCATTTCATCTTCGATCTCGACAGTGCTCGACCGATGCCTGAGACTTCGCGTCGAGCCGCCCCGGCGGCGCATAGCCGGCAGTACCGGAGCCGGGCAAACAGGGAGATCGCAATGATCGTTATCACTCGGGTGGCGGCCGTCGGTGGGGTCGCTGTTGGGACCGCAGTTGGCGCCGCCATGGCGCTGATGTCCGGCGCTGCCGTGGCGCAGGATCTGACGCCGTTCACCTTCGGCACGAACTGGGTCGCCCAGGCCGAGCATGGCGGCATCTACCAAGCGGTCGCCGACGGCACCTACAACGCATGCGGCCTCGACGTGACGATCGAGGCAGGGGGCCCGCAGGTGAACGGCCGCGCCCTAATGATCGCCGGCAAGCTCGACGCCTATATGGGCGGCAACATGCTGCAGCCCTTCCTTGCCATCGACGAAGGCATTCCCATCGTCGTCGTCGGCGCGAACATGCAGAAAGAACCGCAGGTCATGATGACCCATCCGGGTCGCGTGGCGACGTTCGAGGAGATCGGTCCCGAAGGCCTCACCATCCTCGCGGGCGATGGCGGCTTCCAAACCTACTACCCGTTCTTCGTCGAGACGGCCGGTTGGCAGCCGGAAAAGCGTGAGCCTTACACCTTCAACTCCGCCCCCTTCATCGCAGATGAGAACAAGGCGCAGCAGGGCTACGTCACATCCGAGCCCTACGCCATCGAGCAGGCCACGGGCTGGGCGCCCGATGTCTGGCTCCTCGCGGATTACGGCTTCGAGAGCTACGCCACCACCATCGAGATGATGAAGCCCTTCGTCGATGCGAACCCGGAGGTCGTCAAATGCTTCGTCGATGGCACCGCTATCGGCTGGTACAATTATCTTTACGGCGACAACGCCGCCGCCAACGAGCTGATCAAGAAAGACAATCCCGACATGACCGACGGCCAACTCGCCTTCTCGATCCAGGCCATGAAGGACTACGGCATCGTCGACTCAGGCGACGCGCTCACGCTCGGCATCAACGCCATGACCGACGAGACCATGGCCAAGTTCTTCGAGATCATGGTGGGCGCGGGCGTGATCGACGCGGATCTCGACTTCAAATCCGCCTACACGCTCGATTTCGTTAACAAGGGTGTCGGCCTCGACATCAAGAAGAAGCTGACCGACGGCTAGGCCCATGGACGGCGCGCGCACAGCATCGGCGCCCCTGTTGACCATCGGCAATGTCTCGAAGGTCTTCGGGGGCCAGGTGACGGCGTTGCGCGGGATGAGCATGACGCTCGGGGAGGGGGATTTCGTCTCCCTCCTCGGGCCCTCCGGCTGCGGGAAGTCCACAGCACTCCGCCTCATCGCGGGGCTCACGCAGCCCACGACCGGCCAGATCCTTTGGCGCGAGGGCGTGGAGCCCGATCTCGGCATCGTCTTCCAGGAACCGACACTCGCGCCCTGGTCCACGGTCTTCGGCAATGTCTGGCTCCCGCTCAGGCTTCGCGGACAGTCCAAGGCAGCGGCCCGTGCCCGCGTCGAGGAGGCGATCGCTTCCGTGGGCCTCGCAGGCTTCGAGCAGGCCTACCCGCGTGAGCTTTCGGGGGGCATGAAGATGCGCGTCTCCATCGCCCGCGCCATGGTCACGCGCCCGAAGCTCCTCCTGATGGACGAGCCCTTCGCCGCCCTCGACGAGATCACGCGCTTCAAGCTCAACAACGACGTGCTGACGCTCCAGCAGGATCTCGGCTGCACCGTCATCTTCGTCACGCATTCCGTGTTCGAGAGCGTCTTTCTCTCAAACCGCATCGTCGTCATGGCAGCCCGCCCGGGCCGCGTCGTGCACGACATCCCCAACGACGCGCCCTATCCCCGCGACGAGGCGTTCCGCACCAGCCACGACTATGTCGAACGCTGCCGCGCGGTCTCTGCCTCGCTGCGCGACGCGATGGAAATGGGCGCGGGGCACGAGGAACACTGATGGTCGACACCCCCCTCGCCCCAGGCGCCCAAACCGCACCACTCGGAGCCGAGACCCCCGAGATCGATCTCGATGAGCTTCGCCGCATGCGTCAACGCCGGGCCGAGCGTATCGGTGCCTGGGCCCTGCCGGTTATCGTGATCGCGGCAACCATCGGCGCCTGGCACGCTGTAGTGACGCTGAACGAGATCCCGCATTACATCCTGCCGGGCCCCGACCGCGTCGCCTCGACGCTGATCGAGGACTGGCCGATCCTCTGGGGCGCGCTCCTCGTCACCCTCCGCGTCACGATGCTGGCGCTTGCGACGGCGATCATCGCGGGCGTCGGCCTCGCGATCCTATTCTCGCTCTCGAAATGGGTGGAGATGTCGCTCTTCCCCTACGCGGTGATCCTGCAGGTCACGCCCATCGTCGCCATCGCACCGCTGATCCTGATCTATATCGACAGCAAGATCGTGGCGCTCGTGGTCTGCGCCTGGATCGTGGCCTTTTTCCCGGTGCTCTCGAACACGACGCTCGGGCTGAACTCCGCCGACCACAATCTGCGCGACCTCTTCCGGATCTACGGCGCGTCGAAATGGCAGACGCTCAGGCTCCTGCAGATCCCCTCGGCCATGCCTTACTTCCTTGCGGGGCTCAAGATCGCGGGCGGCCTCTCGCTCATCGGTGCCATCGTCGCCGAATACGTGGCGGGCACCGCCGGCACAGGCGCAGGTCTCGCCTTCCGCATCCTCGAGGCCGGCTACCGGCTCAACATCCCCCGGATGTTCGCGGCCCTCCTGCTGATCGCGATCACGGGCGTGGTGATCTTCGCCGCGACTTCTCTCATCCACCACCTCGTGCTTCGCAAATGGCATGAGAGCGCGATCAAGAGGGAACGGTGAGCACACCTCTGAATTGGCCTGAGGGTCCTATCCTTCTCAAGAACGTCCATGGGCCATGGACGGCCCTGCCGCCATCCATGGCCGAGGGGGGGCGCGATGGCCTCGTCCCCACTGCCATTGCCCTCCGCGACGGCGCCATTGCCGAGCCGCGGGGCGACGAGACGGTGCTGGATCTCGCGGGCGCTGTGGCGCTCCCCGCTTTCGTCGACTGCCACACCCATCTCGACAAGGGCCATATCTGGCACCGCCAGCCAAACCCTGATGGCACCTTCCAAGGCGCGCTCGAGGCCGTGCGCGGGGATCGCGGCGCGAACTGGACCGGCGCGGATGTCGCCACCCGCATGGGCTTCGGGCTCGAGGCCGCCTACGCGCGCGGCACCGTCGCCGTCCGCACCCATCTCGACAGCGGCGACCACCGCACCGAAAGCTCCTGGAACGCTTTTGCCGAGGCGCGCGAGGCCTGGGCCGGGCGCATCACCCTTCAGGCCGCCTGCCTCACCATCCTCGACGAGGTCGAAAGCGACGCCTACTGCGCCATGGCCGATCTCGTCGCCCGCCACCGGGGCGTCCTCGGCGCCGTCACCTACCCGATGCCGGACCTGCCCCGGCGGCTCGACACCTTCTTCCGCCTCGCAGCCGAGCGCGGCCTCGACACCGATTTCCACGCCGACGAAAGCCTCGATCCTGCAAGCGACACGCTCCGCCTCATCGCCGAGGCGAAGATCCGCAACGGGTTCGAGGGCCGCGTCCTCTGCGGCCATTGCTGCACGCTATCGGTCATGGCCGAGGCCGCCGCCGACCGGACCATGGACGCCGTCGCCGAGGCCGGCCTCGACATCGTGTCGCTGCCCATGTGCAACATGTACCTGCAGGACCGGCACGCGGGCCGCACCCCCCGCTATCGCGGCGTGACCCTCGTGCACGAGCTCAAGGCCCGCGGCGTCAACGTCTCCTTCGCCTCCGACAACACTCGCGACCCGTTCTACGCCTATGGCGATCTGGACATGGCCGAGGTCATGCGAGAGGCGACGCGCATCGCCCATCTCGACCACCCGGTTGCCGACTGGCCCGCAAGCTTCGCCCGGAACCCCGCCCGCGCCATGGGTCTATCCGCCGAGATGAACATAGGATCCCTTACCCCCGGCGCCCCGGCGGATCTCGTGATCTTCCCCGGCGCGCGGAGTTGGACCGAGCTCAATGCCCGCCCGCATACCGACCGCCTGGTGATCCGTGGCGGCCGTCCCCTCACCGCCACGCCCCCGGCCTATGACCGGCTCGACCCACTGTTTGAGACCCCGCGCCCCTTGTCGGAGACCGCATGACCGAGACCGCCACGCCATCACAGGTCAATCCTCAGCAGATCGACGCCGCCAAGGCCGCGCTCGCCCATCTCGACCTCGACGACCACCCCAAGACGGTGAAGCAGAAAAGCCGCGACTTCTTCTGGTACTCCCCCGTCCTCAAGGCGCGGCTCGACCATCTGACCGCCGATTTCGTCGTCGCCCCCCGCAGCGTCGAGGAGGTCGTCGAGGTCATGCGCGTGGCCTATGCCCACGATATCCCTGTCACGACCCGCGGCGCCGGGACGGGCAATTACGGCCAGGCCATGCCGCTCTCGGGCGGCATCGTGCTCCACATGAAGCATCTCACCCGCGTGCTCGACCTCGCGCCCGGTCGGATCCTCGCGGAAAGCGGCATCATCCTCGCCGATCTCGACCGCCACACCCGCGACGAGACGGGACAGGAGCTTCGCATCCACCCCTCGACCCACGGCACCGCATCCCTCGGCGGCTTCATCGCCGGTGGCTCGGGCGGCGTCGGCTCGATCCGCTGGGGTGGCCTCCGCGCCACCGGCAACATCCTCAGCCTCAAGCTCGTCACCTGCGAGGCCGAGCCGCGCGTCCTCACCCTAACCGGCGACGACATCCAGAAGGCCAACCACGCCTATGGCGTCAACGGCGCCATCGTCGAGGTCGGCATGCCGCTCGCCCCGGCCTATGACTGGGTCGACGTGATCATCGGCTTTGACGATGTGATCGAGGCGACGCGCCGCGCCATGGCCCTCGCGAGCGAAGACGCGATCCTCCTCAAACAGCTCTGCACCGTGGCCGATCCCGTCCCCTCGCAATACTTCCGCCGCCACGCGAAGTATCTGCCGGCGGGCAAATCCGTCCTCATCGCCATGGTCGCTTCGCACAGCCTCGACGCCCTCCTGACCATCGCGGCGCGGTGGCCGGGGGCCGAGATCCTTTATAACGCCGCCAAGGATGACAGCACCGGGCTGCCGCCCGCCTTTGAGCTCGGCTGGAACCACACGACGCTCCGCGCGCTCCGCGTGGACCCCTCGATCACCTATCTGCAGACGGCCTATATGGGCGCCGACCCGCTGGCCTCGATGGCGAAGATGCACGCGATGTTCGGCGACGAGGTCCCGATCCATACCGAGATCACCCGCTTCGACGGCGGCACACAGCTCTCGGGCCTGCCGCTCGTCCGCTTCACGACCGAGGAGCGCCTCGACGAGATCATCGCCCTCCACGAAGCCAACGACTGCCCGATCTTCAACCCCCACCGCTACACGCTGGAGGAAGGGGGCATGAAAGAGACTGACCCCGTCCAACTCGCCTTCAAACGCGAATGCGACCCGAAGGGCCTCCTAAACCCCGGCAAAATGATCGCCTGGGACGACCCCAACTGGGACTTCACCACCCAGCGCTTCTACACCTACGCCGGCCAGCGCTGAGGCAACCCCTCTTCAGCATGTTCGCAGAGCCCGCGTCATTGCCGGGCCCGACCCAGCAATCCACTGCCAAGCAGCATGGATGCCCGGGTCAAGCCCGAGCATGACGTCACACCAAAGTCGCGAAAACCCCAGCAACACGACTGTCACTGCCGGTCCCGACCCCGCGATGCCCTGGCCCATCCGAGACCAAGTCCATCCAGCCGGGTCATCCCCGGGCTAGACCCGGGGATCCAGGGGGCCGATGTAAAGCAAATGCTTGTTGGCAGGCTGGATCGCCGGATCAAGTCCGACAATGACGGAGCCTAGCCTTCCGGTCAGTGCGCTAGCGACTGAGCCTGGCGACGCTCTTCGCGACGCTGCCACTGATAGCACTGTGCTCGAGCCCGGTGAGCCGCCCCTCGGCGACCACGGCGCGCCCCTCGACGTACAGGGCCTTTGGGGTGAACGGGCCTGAGAGGACGAGGCCCGCGACCGGGTCCCAAAGGCCGGCGGCGGGCAGGGTGCTCATGTCCCAGAGGGCGAAGTCGGCGCGTTTGCCGGGCTCTAGGCTGCCGAGATCGTGGCGGCCGAGCACCGCCGCGCCGCCGCGCGTTGCGACCTCCAGCGCCTCGCGCGCCGTGAACGCGTCCGCACCCCGCGCGACGCGCTGCAACAGCATCGCCTGGCGCGCCTCCAGCAAGAGATGCGCCGCGTCGTTCGAGGCGGAGCCATCCACCCCCAGCCCCACTTTCACGCCCGCATCCACCAGCGCGCGGAGCGGCGCGATCCCGCTCCCCAACCGGCAGTTCGAGGACGGGCAATGCGCAACCCCCGTCCGCGTCCGCGCGAAAAGGTCGATCTCGCCCGCATCGAGCTTCACGCAATGCGCATGCCAAACATCGTCGCCGGTCCAGCCCAGCTCCTCGGCATATTGCCCGGGCCGGCAGCCGTAATGCGCAAGGCTGTAGGCGACATCCTCGTCGTTCTCGGCGAGATGGGTGTGCAGCATCACCCCCTTCTCCCGCGCCAGCACCGCCGCATCGCGCATCAGGCCCGTGCTGACCGTGAAGGGCGAGCAGGGCGCCAGCGCCACCCGCACCATCGCGCCGGGGTTTGGGTCGTGAAAGGCCGCCACCACGCGCTCCATATCGCGCAGGATCGCGGGCTCCTCCTCGGTCAGGAAATCCGGCGGCAGCCCGCCCTGGCTCTCCCCGATGCTCATGGCACCGCGCGTGGCGTGAAACCGGATGCCGACCCGCCCCGCCGCTTCGATCGAATGGTCGAGCCGCGCGCCATTCGGGAAGATGTACTGGTGATCCGAGGCGCAGGTGCAGCCCGAAAGCGCGAGCTCCGCGAGCCCCAGCGTCACGGCCGCCTGGATGTCCTCGGGCCCCATCCGCGCGAAGATCGGGTAGAGCGATTTGAGCCAGCCGAAGAGGAGCGCATCCTGCCCGCCCGGAACCGCGCGGACGAGCGACTGGAACAAGTGATGATGCGTGTTCACGAGGCCCGGCGTGACGACGGAGCCTGCAGCCTCCACCACCGCGTCCGCCGGCGCGCGCTCCCCGGGCTCTCCAGGCGCGCCCACGGCCACCACCGCCCCGTCCTCGGCCCGCAGCCAGCCGCCCGCGATCTCGCGCCGGGCACCGTCCATGGTGACGAGCACATCGGCGCCGCGGAGGAGCAGCGACGCCATCAGCCCTCGCCCATGATCGTGTAGGGGGCGTCGAAGGTATGTTCCTCAAGGTTCGCGCCCGGCCCCGCCCGATCGACAACCCAGAAATCCGCGGCCCGCTCAAGCGGGGTCAGCACCCCATGCCAGACCCCGGCGAGCAGGTTCACGCCAACGCCCGCGCCCGCCAGAAACGCCAACGGCGCGCCCGGCCGCCCGCCCGCATCCGGAGCCACCGTCACGAGCCAGGGATCGGGCCCCGCGGGCAGAAAAGCCTGGCTGCCATCGGGATGCCGCTCCATGAGGCCAAGCGCATAGGGCAGGCGCACGGGCTCCGAACGGAATAGCGAGATCTTCGCCCGCCCCCCGCCCAGAAAGGCCAGCCGCGCGAGATCGTCATGCCGTTCGCAACGCCCGGCATTGATCATGATCGGCGCCTCTCCCGGCACCAACACATCGCCGAAAGGCGCGAAGGCTGCCGCCTCCAGCGGCCGGGCCCGGACCGTGCTCACCGCCCCCCCGAAAGATCGAGCGCCGGGTGGCGGTTGACGTCTTTGTAGAGGAGATAGCGGAACCGTCCCGGCCCCGCCGCATAGCAGGCCTGCGGGCAAAAGGCGCGGAGCCACATGAAATCCCCAGCCTCGACCTCGACCCAGTCCCGGTTCAGCCGATAGACGGCCTTGCCTTCCAGCACATAGAGGCCGTGTTCCATCACATGCGTCTCCTCGAACGGAATGACGCCGCCTGGCTCAAACGTCACGATCGTCACGGCCATGTCGTGGCGCATGTCGTCGGGATCCATGAACCGGGTCGTGGCCCAACGATCCGTCCCCGGCATCGCCACGGGTGCGACCGCCGCTTCGTCCAGCGCGTAGAAATCCGGCGGTGACAGCCCTTCGGCATTCGTCCAACGCTTCCTGATCCAATGAAAGACCGCAGGCTCGTCGCCCGGATTAGTTAGGCTCCAATGCGTCCAGGGCGGCAGATACGCGAAATGCCCGGGGCCGAGCGTATGATCCCGCCCATCCACATGGATCCGCACGGCGCCCGCGGTCACGAAGAGCGCCCCTTGCGACTGCCCATCCGGCTCACCAACGCCACAACCGCCGCCGGGCGCCACCTCCATCACATACTGCGCGAAGGTCTCCGCGAAGCCCGTCATCGGGCGCGCCAGGATCCAGGCCCGCGCGCCCTCCCAACCGGGAAACCGGCTGGTGACGATGTCCGTCATCACGCCGCGCGGGATCACCGCATAGGCCTCGGTGAAAACAGCGCGCCCGGTATGAAGCGCCGCCTGATCCGGCAAGCCGCGCTCGGGCAGCGCGTAGGACGGGGACGGGCTCGGCGCTTCGGCCGACGGGGCCGGCGCCCGCGCCACCGGCGGGGCGAAGATCGAGGGCAGGCGCGGTCCGTCCGTCATGATGCCAAGATCTCCCTCAGCCGCATCAGCGCGATACGCTCCACCTCGGCGCAGGCGGTCGCGAACTCCACCTCCGCGATGTTCTCCATCCGCGCTTCGAAGGCGGCCAGGATCTCGGCCTTGCCACGCCCCTTCACCGCCATGATGAAGGGATGACCGAAGCGGGCGCGATAAGCCTCGTTCAGCGTGCCGAACCGCGCCCGCTCATCATCCGTCAACGCATCGAGCCCCGCGCCAGACTGCTCCGCCGCGCTTTCGGGCGTTAGCTGCCGTGCCGTGGCGAGCCTGCCTGCTAGATCCGGATGCGCGTCCAGCACCGCCCGCCGCCGCCCTGCATCGGCCAGCCTGAAACGGGTGCGGAGCGCTGCGTGCAGCCCTTCGACCGTGTCCATGGCGGGCCCGATCCCGAAATCCCAGGCCTCCTCCGCGATCCAGGCCGAATGCTCGAACACTCCGCCGAAGGCCGCAACGAAGGCCGCCTTGTCCATGCCCGACGGCCGTACGGCGCGCGCCACAAAGGGATGCGTCGACGCCCAATGCTCCGCGATCTCCAACCGCGTCGCCATCCAAACGCCCGAATGCCCCGCGACGTGGTCCAGGAACCGGTCGAGCGCCGCCGCCCGCCCGGGCCGCCCCGCCAACCGGCAATGGAGCCCCACACTCATCATCGCAGGCCGCCCTGCCGCCCCCTCGGCATAAAGGCGGTCGAAGGTGCTCGTAAGATAGCTCTCGAACTCATCCGGCTCGTTGAACCCTGGGCTCACGCTGAACCGCATATCGTTCGCATCCAGCGTGTAGGGCACGACCAAAAGCGGGCCCGACGGCGTCTCGTGCCAATACGGCAACTCATCCGCATAGCTGTCGGCGGCGTAGGCAAAGCCGCCGATCTCCCCCACCAGATCCACCGTCTCGGTCGAGCAGCGCCCCGTGTACCAGCCCCGCGGCGGCGCGCCCGTGATCGCGGTGTGGAGCGCAATAGCCGCCTCCATCTCCGCCTTCTCCGCCGCGCGGTCGTGATCGGCATAGTCGATCCAGCGCATGCCATGGCAGGCGAGCTCCCATCCCGCCGCCTGCATCGCGGCGACCTGCGCCGGCGCCCGCGCCATCGCGCTCGTCACGGCGAAGACCGTTACCGGCACGCCGCGCGCGGTCAGGATCTCATGCAGCCGCCAGAACCCCTTCCGTGCGCCGTATTCATAGATCGTCTCCATGTTCCAGTGCCGCTTGCCTGGCCAGGGTGCAGCACCCGGGATCTCGGAGAGGAACGCTTCGGATTCCGCATCTCCATGGAGCAGGCAGCGCTCGCCCCCCTCCTCGAAGTTAAGCACCACCTGCAGCGCGATGCGCGCCCCGCCGGGCCAGGCTGGATCCGGCGGGTGCTGCCCATGACCGAAGAGATCGCGCGGATAGGGCATCTGGGCTCCTCTGAGCTGCTCGGGGAGGTCCTGTCGGCAAAGCCGCGCCAACTGGGCGCGGGCCCTGAGTTTCCGAAAAGCCTTGCAGCGAAAGCAAGCGGTAATGCATCGTTTCGCTGCAACGCGGCAGCATTCTCCATGCCCGGTTGCCCAATGGATGCCCAGTGGACGCCTAGTGGATGCCTAAGGCGGCTGCCCCAGGCGGAGCCCCAGGAGACGCGCGATGGCCGAAAAGATCGGCACCGGCCGCCTGACAACCCATGTCCTCGACACGGGCCTCGGTCGGCCGGCCGCGGGGCTCTCGCTCTCGCTTTGGCGCTTCGATGCGGAGGGCGATGCGGAATGCATCCTGCGCACCGAGACGAATGCCGACGGCCGGACCGATGCGCCGCTCCTCGACGGCGACGCCTTCGAGACCGGCGCCTATGAGATCGTGTTCGAGGCAGGCGCCTATCTCGCGGCCTCCGGCGCTACTGTAAGCGATCCGCCCTTCCTCGACGACGTGCCGATCCGCTTCGCCATGGCCGAGGAGGCGCATTACCACGTGCCGCTCCTCCTCTCCGCCCATGGCTACAGCACCTATCGGGGCTCATGATGATCCGCTTCCTCTTGAACGGCCGGGAAGTGAGCCACGCGCCAGCGGGTCCTGCCGAGACGCTGCTCGACTACTTGCGCCTCGAGCAGCGGCTTTGTGGTACGAAAGAGGGCTGCGGCGAGGGTGATTGCGGGGCCTGCACCGTTCTTGTCGGCCGTCCGACCGCCGGGGACGGGTCAGCCTCCACAAGCGGCAAGGCAATGAACTATGAGCCTGCCAATGCCTGCATTCGGCTGATGCCCTCGCTCCATGGCTGCCATGTCGTGACGGTCGAGGCGCTGGCGTCCGGCGACAGGCTGCACCCGGTCCAACAAGCGATGGTCGAGCATCACGCGAGCCAGTGCGGCTTCTGCACGCCCGGCATCGTCATGGCCCTCTGCGCCCATCGTCACTCCGGCGGTGCGTCGGACCGCACAGCGCTCGAAACCGCGCTCCAGGGCAATCTTTGCCGTTGTACCGGCTACGCGCCGATCCTGGACGCAGGCCGCGCCGCGCTCGCCGCGGATGCGCCCGACGCCTTGACCGAGGAGGCGCCCCACGACGCAGCCCGCCTCCGCCCGCTCGCGCCAACCGACCGGATCACGCTCATGGGCGCGGAAGGCACGGCTTTCCTCCCCACCGATCTCGACGACCTCGCACAGATCCTCGCCGAGCACCCCGATGCGACGCTCGTCGCCGGTGCCACGGATATCGGCGTCTGGACGGCGAAGGACTTCCGCTCGATCTCGCCCGCCGTCTTCATCGGTCATCTGCCCGAACTCACCGCTGTCGAGCCGATCCCCGGCGGCCTCCGCATCGGTGCGGCCGTGAGCTATGCGGCGCTCCTCCCTTGGATCGACCGGCGCCACCCGCATCTCGCGGCCTATTGGCGGCGCATCGGCGGGCCGCAGATCCGGGCCGCTGGGACCATCGGCGGCAACCTCGCGACCGCCTCGCCCATCGGCGACACCGCCCCGCCCTTCATCACCCTCGGCGCCCGCATCCATCTCTCTGGGCGCGACGGGCGGCGGACGCTCCCCCTCGAAGACTTCTTCCAGGGCTATCGCGAAACCGCCCTCACCCGCGGCACATTCATCGAAGCGGTGGAGCTGCCGGACCCGGACCCTGCCGCCTTCCACGCCGCCTGGAAAATCTCGAAAAGGCGGGACGAGGACATCTCCTCCCTCTCCGCCGCCTTCGCCCTCACCTTGTCCCAGGGCCGCGTCGCAACCGCGCGCATCGCCTTCGGCGGCATGGCGGCGCAACCGATGCGGGCCCAGGCGCTGGAAAGCTCCCTTGAGGATCGCCCCTGGAGCCTCACCACCGCCACGGCCGCCGCCGCAGCGCTCACCGAGGACTTCGAGCCCATCTCCGATATGCGCGCCTCGGCTTCGTACCGCGCAGCCGTCGCCCGAAACCTCGTCCTGCGCGCCTGGCGCGAAAGCACGGGCGAAGCCGCGAGCCTTGAAGCCCATGCCGCGGGATGAACGCCTCGACGCCCCGGCCCCACCAACTGGGCCGACCGCCGGGCGGACCACTGGCGGCGAGGCGCGCGCGCATGAAAGCGCGCATAAGCACGTCACGGGCGCTGCCGTCTTTCTCGACGACATGGCGCAGCCCGCCGACCTCGCCCACGCCTATCTCGGCCTCTCGGAGATCGCGCGCGGCCGGATTGAGGCGCTCGACCTCGACGCCGTGCGGGCAACCCCCGGTGTGCTCGCCGTCCTGACCGCCGACGACTTCCCCCACAACGACATCTCCCCCACGGGCAAGGGCGACGACCCGATCCTGCCCGCGCGCGAGATCGCCTTCTGCGGACAGCCGCTCTTCGCCGTGGTCGCCACCACGCGAGAGATCGCACGGCGTGCAGCCCGGCGCGCCCGCGTCGAGACCACCACCGCCACGCCTGTCCTCAATGTGGCGTCGGCGGAGGCCGCGGGCGGCGCGCTCGTCACCGAGCCGCTGACCCTCGCTCGCGGCGATGCGGAGGCAGGCCTCGCCCGCGCACCCCTCAAGCTCGACGGACGCATGGTGATCGGCGGTCAGGACCATTTCTACCTCGAAGGCCATATCGCCCTCGCCATCCCGGGCGAGGACGGCGACATGACGGTCTGGTCCTCGACCCAGCACCCTTCCGAAGTGCAGCACATGGTGGCGCATACGCTCGGCGTGTCGTCCTCGGCCGTGACGGTGAAGGTGCGGCGCATGGGCGGGGCCTTCGGCGGTAAGGAGACGCAGTCGAACCTCTTCGCCTGCATCGCCGCCATCGCTGCCCGCCGCCTCGGCCGGCCGGTCAAGATCCGGCCAGACCGCGATGACGATATGCTCGCGACCGGCAAGCGGCACGATTTCGTCGTGGACTACAGCGTCGGCTACGCGCCTTCGGGCCGGATCACCGCGCTCGATGCGACTTTCCGAGCGCGCTGCGGCTTTTCGGCGGATCTCTCGGGCCCTGTCACCGACCGCGCGCTCTTCCACGCCGACAACTGCTATTTCTACGAGGACATCCGCCTCCGCTCCCGCCCGCTCCTGACCAACACGGTCTCCAACACCGCCTTCCGCGGCTTCGGCGGCCCGCAGGGCATGCTCGCGGGCGAACGGGTGATCGAGGAGGTGGCCTACGCCCTCGGCCGCGACCCGCTCCAGATCCGCCGCGCGAACTTCTACCGCGACGGCGCGGATATCACCCCCTACCACCAGCGGGTCGAGGACAACATCATCGCCCGCCTCGTCGATGAGCTCGAGGCGAGCGCGGACTACCAGGCGCGCCGCGCCGCCGTGATCGAGGCCAATCGGGAGAGCCCGGTCATCCGCCGCGGCATTGCCCTCACGCCCGTCAAGTTCGGGATCAGCTTCACCGCCACCTGGTACAACCAGGCCGGCGCCCTCGTGCATGTCTATCGCGACGGCTCGGTCCATCTGAACCATGGCGGCACCGAGATGGGGCAGGGCCTCAACACCAAGGTCGCGCAGGTCCTGGCCGAGGCGCTGGGCGTGCCGCTCGACCGGGTGGCGATCACGGCCACCGCCACGGACAAGGTGCCCAACACCTCGGCGACGGCGGCGTCCTCCGGCTCGGATCTCAACGCCATGGCAGCGCTCGACGCGGCCGAGCAGATCAAGGCGCGGCTGAAAGAGCACCTGGTCGCCCTCCACGGTCGTCAAGTCGCCTTCGAGAACGGGCACTGGGTCGCCTCCGGTCGCCTCCTAGAGTGGTGCTCCGTGGTCGAAAGCGCCTATATGGCCCGCGTCTCCCTCTCCGCCGCGGGCTTCTACGCCACACCCGAAATCCACTGGGATCGCGCCGCCGGGAGGGGCAAACCCTTCTACTACTACGCCTATGGCGCCGCCTGTTCCGAGGTCGCGGTCGACACGCTCACGGGCGAGTATCGCGTCGAGCGTGTCGACATCCTCCACGATGTCGGCCGGTCCCTGAACCCCGCGATCGACCGCGGTCAGATCGAGGGCGGCTTTGTCCAAGGCATGGGTTGGCTCACGACCGAGGAGCTTGTCTGGGACGGGGAGGGGCGCCTCCGCACCCATGCGCCCTCGACCTACAAGATCCCCTTAGCCTCTGATCTACCACGGGATTTTCGTGTCCGCATCGCTGAGTGGTCGGAGAATTCGAAGCGCACGGTGAAGCGATCGAAGGCTGTTGGGGAGCCGCCCTTTATGCTCGCGATCTCGGTGCTGGAGGCGCTCTCCATGGCTGTGGCGAGCGTTGCGGATTACCGGATCTGCCCCCGCCTCGATGCGCCCGCCACGCCCGAACGCGTCCTGATGGCAGCAGAACGCCTGCGCCGGGAGGCAGGTGCATGAGCGAGGAGGCGCTGCGGACCCTGCTCGACTTCCCGGCCCCCTTGGTGCTGGCCGAGGTTACGGGCGTGAAAGGCTCCGCCCCGCGCGGCCCAGGCGCCCGCATGTTGGTCAGCGCTGCAGCGACGGCAGGGTCCATCGGCGGCGGGCGGCTTGAGTGGGAAGTTACTGAGATCGCTCGCAGAATGCTGCAGGACGGCCAGCAGGAGCAAGAGGTCGCAATGCCCCTCGGCCCCGCACTCGGCCAGTGCTGCGGGGGCAATGTCCGCGTCACGCTCCGCCAGCTCGACAGGGCGGCACGAGCGGCGCTGGCCTCGGATCTTAGCGCCGAACGGGCAGGGCGGCCCACCGTGCTGATCTTCGGCGCCGGCCATACCGGCCTCGCGCTCGCCCGCACGCTCAGGCCCCTGCCGCTCACCGTCCGCCTCATCGACAGCCGCAGTGGGCAGCTTGTGGCAGCACCCGAGGGTGTCGAAGCTGTGCTCTCCGCCTTGCCCGAGGCGGAGCTGCGCGCAGCCCCGTCAGGCAGTGCGATCGTCGTCATGACCCATGACCACGGCCTCGATTTTCTACTGACGGCAGAGGCGCTTAGCAGGGGCGATGCAGCCTATGTTGGCCTGATCGGCTCGGCCACCAAACGCGCGCGGTTCGAGCGTTTCCTTGAGGATCAAACCCTGTCGGGCAGCGCGGCCGCTCTTACCTGCCCCATAGGTGCGGCAGGGCTCGGCGAGAAGCGGCCGGAGATCATCGCGCTCCATGCCGCGAGCGAGATCATGGCGGCGCTGTCCACCCATCGCCAGACATCGGCCGCGCGCCCGCGCCGCGCCGCCGGAGAGGCGGGCTGATGGATCCGATCACGACCGCCCTTCTCTGGGACTGGCTCGCCTTCGCGCTCCGCTGGCTGCATGTGATCACGGGCATCGCTTGGATCGGCTCCTCCTTCTACTTCATCGCGCTCGATCTTTCGCTGAAGCGTCATGGCGGTCTGCCCGCCGGCGTCGACGGTGAGGCCTGGCAGGTCCATGGCGGCGGTTTCTACAATATCCGCAAATACTTGGTCGCCCCCGACGCCCTGCCGGAACAGCTCACCTGGTTCAAATGGGAGAGCTATTCGACCTGGCTCTCCGGCTTCGCGCTCTTGGCGGTGATGTACTATGCGGGCGCTGAACTTTACCTCATCGATCCCTCGGTGATGGACCTCACGCCGGCTGAGGCAGTGGGCATCTCGCTCGCCTCCCTCGCCCTCGGCTGGCTCGCCTATGACGCGCTCTGCCGCAGCCCCATCGGCCGCGATCAGACGCGGTTGATGCTGGTGCTTTTCGGGCTGCTGGTGGCGATGGCCTGGGGTTATACGCAAGTGTTTTCGGGCCGGGCTGCGCTCCTCCATCTCGGCGCCTTCACCGCGACGATCATGTCCGCCAATGTCTTTTTCATCATCATCCCCAATCAAAAGGTGGTGGTGGCGGATCTGAAGGCCGGGCGGGAGCCTGCGCCCCATCTCGGCGCCCAGGCCAAGCAGCGCTCGCTCCACAACAACTACCTCACGCTGCCGGTCGTGTTCTTGATGCTGTCGAACCACTACCCGCTAGCCTTCGCGAGCGCCTGGAACTGGGTGATCGCGACGCTTGTGTTCTTGATGGGTGTCACGATCCGTCATTACTTCAACACCTTACACGCGACGGGGCGGGGACCGCTTTGGACTTGGGGGGCGACGGCGGCGATCTTTGCGCTGATCACGGCGCTCTCCTTCGCCCCGCGCCCGCTGAACCTGGGGCCCGAGGCGCAGGCCCTCGATCGCGCTACGTTGAGGCTCGCCTCGGCGGTGGAGTTCGAGGAGGTGCATGTCACCGTCCTCGGCCGCTGTGCCATGTGCCATGCGGCGGAGCCGTTCTGGGACGGCATCGTGCGTCCGCCCAAGGGCGTGGTCTTGGAGACCGAGGACGATGTTCTGCGCCAGGCGCGCGCGATCTACCTGCAGGCGGCCCACACGAACGCCATGCCGCCGGGCAACATCACCTATATGGAGGATTGGGAGCGCGCCCTGATCGCCCGCTGGTACCGCGATGGCGTGGCCGGCGACTGAGACCGGCGGCGCTCCGCCTTAGCCGGCCGAGGCCATCGCCTGACGATAAAGCGTGAAGGCCACGTCGTCGGCCGCGAAGGGATCGACCGCGTCGATGGTGACCGTCTCCCCCGCGGGCACGGCCCGCACGAGCCGGACCCCATGCGCGAGCCCGATGGGTAGCGCCGCCTGCGCCGCTTCCGATCCTGCGGGCATGAGCTTGCCCCAAACCGTGTAGCCGCCCTCGCCGTCCAGCGTCTCGCCCGGGGTGAGATCGCGCTTGGCGACTGCTGCGACCGTGCCGCGCATCGCCCGGCTCTGCCCCGTGGGCTCCCCTCGCAGTGCTGCATTCAGGACCGAGATCGAAAGCTCCAACCCGATGAGGTGGAAGGGCTTGTACATCGCCGCGAAGCGCCCCGTGGCATCGGTCGGCAGCCCGTACTGGCGAAAGCAGGCGGCGGCGTAGTCGTTCGGCGCCTCCAGCACGACATAGACGCCCCAGCGCAGGTCGCGGAACACGGGCCGCCCGTCGCGCTCGAGGCTCGAGACGACTTCGACGAGGCCGTCCTCATGCTCCTCGAGCTGACCGCCGAGCCTGCGCGGGCGCAGGATATGCGCGAGATCGTCGACGCCGGCTGCGGGGAAACCGAGCCCCGCCGCAGGCACACCCAGCCCGCAGGCATTGGCGATGGCCGCCATCTCGATGGCGCTCTTCGTGCCGTCGAGAAAGGAGTTGAACATCTGCGGGTTCATGCCGGCGGCCTGCGCGGCCTCAGGCGTGAGGCCGTAATGCTCCCACACGGTGTCGGGCGTGACGGCGTGGTAGAGGGGTAGATACTTCGTCCCCTTGCCGGCGGCCGCCACGCGGAACCCGGCTGCACGGGCCCAGTCCACCATCTCGGCGACGAGCGCCGGTTGGTCGCCATAGGCCATGGAGTAGACGACGCCCGCCGCCTCGGCTTCGGCCGCAAGGACGGGACCCGCCAGCACATCCGCCTCGACATTCACCATGACGACATGGCGCTTGGCGGCGATGGCGGCGCGGGCATGGGCGATGCCGGCACGCGGGCTGCCGGTCGCCTCGATCACCACCTCGACATCTTCGCGCGCGGCGAGCGCTGCGCCGCTGTCGAGAAACGCCGTCGCATCGATCTGCGCCCCATCCCAACCAACGCCTCGGCAAGCGGCGCGGGCGCGATCGGGATCGAGATCTGCAATCGCCGCCACCTCGAGGCCCGGGATCGTCGGCACTTGCGCCAGGAACATCGAGCCGAACTTCCCCGCCCCGATCAAACCGGCGCGCACCGGACGCCCTGCAGCGGCGCGCGCGGAAAGGCGGGGCATCAGGTTCATGGCGGGCTCCTGTTCGGGCGAAGGGCTCGGGGATTGGGCCGGACCCTAGAGGAGCACGTGCCTTCGGACCAGCGGCTGCCGGTGGGCGACTGCCAGCGGGCGGCTGGCCGTGGGCGCGCGGGCATGCAAGGGTCCGGCAGCCCGACCCGCCTGGCCCGGAGTCCAGCCCATGCATCATCTCGCCAACCCCTGGCGCCGCCGCGGTCTGCCCGAGGGCCCGCATCTCGCCTCCGGCACCGTCGTCTCAGACCCGTCAGGAGTGCGGGCGCTCCTGGCGAAATGCCCGAAGGCGGCGGCGAGCCCGCTCCTCGCGCTGCCTGCGCTGGCCGAGACGCTGGGGATCGGGGCGCTCCATGCGAAGGATGAACGCGATCGGCTGGGCCTCGGCAGCTTCAAGGCGCTTGGCGCGACGCATGCCATTGCCCGCGCCGCGGATGAGCGGGTGGCGGCAGGCACGGCAGAGAGCCATGCGACGGCACTTGAAGGGGTGACCTATGTCTGCGCCTCGGCCGGCAATCACGGCCTCTCGATGGCAGCCGGCGCGCGTCTCTTCGGGGCGGCCGCCGTCGTGCTGATCGCAGCGACAGTGCCCGAAGCCTTCGCCGCGCGCCTCACCGCGAAGGGTGCGCGGGTCATTCGTCATGGTGCTGCCTACGACGATGCGATGGCCGAAGCGCGGCGCCTCGCGGTGTCGGAGGGCTGGGTGCTGCTGTCGGATTCGAGCTGGCTCGGCTACACCGAACCGGCATTGGCGGTGATGGAAGGCTATCTCGCGACCGCGGCAGAGGCTGCGTCTGAACTGCCCTCTCCCCCGACCCACGTCTTTCTGCAGGCGGGCGTCGGCGGCTTCGCAGCAGCGGTGGCCGGCTATCTCCGCCGGGCTTGGAGCGACGGGCCGCGCATCGTGGTCGTTGAGCCTGAGGCTGCGCCCTGCCTGATGGAGAGCCTGCGTTCTGGCTTCCCGCGGCGCGTGAGCGGGCCTGACAGTGCCATGGGGCGTCTCGACTGTAAGGAACCGTCGCATCTCGCCCTCGCCGGCTTGGCCGAAAGCGCCGACGATTTTGTCTGCGTCGGGGAGCGCGCGGTGGCAGAGACGGTGGCGTGGCTTGCAGCGGAGGGTCTAGCCACGACGCCGTCGGGCGCGGCGGGCATGGCCGCCATTCGGCACGCTGGCGCGGTGCGGGCGGCGCTCGGCCTCGACCGGCAGGCCCGGGTGCTCATCTGGCTGACGGAGGGGCCGGAGACGCCGCCTGAATGAAGTGCTCGGGATTGTTGACAGGCTCTGCGCGCTGCTCCCTCAGGCATTTGAGAAAGTGCTCGCGACCGCGCCCTCCCACGACAGGTTTGCGCGATTCGCGCGAACGAAGAGCTAACGGCTGTTCGGCACACCCGTCTGGTGTTGCGAGGGATTTGTGGGGAGCGTTCGCTGATCCTTAAGCTCTTGCGATGCAACCTGTCGTGGGAGGGCGCGGCGCTGAGCCTGTGATCGCGTCCCGGCCTAAGTGGTTGCGCGATCTCCAGTGTATCAGCCCGTGGGCGTGTCGCTGATGGCGCCGCTGATGAGGTTCTCGCGATAGAGGGCATCGAGATCGAAACCATCGACTGGCAAGGTGCGGATGCTGGCCAGGCGTCGCGCTTGCAGGGTCGCCGCGAGGCGCGCTGCCGCTGCTCCGCTCATGGCATCGACCGCCTCGAAGCGGATCGTCGCCCCTGATCCGAGGCGGCCGAGTTGGGGTAGGTCGGCGGTAATGGCTGCGGCGATCTTGGCATAGCCGCCCGATGTTTGGCGGTCGGCGAGGAGCAGGATGGGCTGCCCTGAGCCCGGCACCTGCACAGCGCCCGTTACGATCCCGTCCGATGTGATATCGGCGCCAAGCCCAGGGGCGTCGCTATGGCTGAGCTTCGGCCCTTCGAGCCGCACACCCATTCGATCCGACCGGGTGGAGATCCGCCACAACGCACTCAGGAAGAGCGCTTGGGTCTCATTCGAAAAGTGATCGGCTTGGGGTCCCATGACGACCCGGATCAGCGCGGTCTCGCCGCTCGGAGCGCGCGGTGGCAGCGCGAGTTCGGGCCTCTTGGACGGTTCGGCCGCGATGATCGGCAGGCGGTCGCCTGCGATGAGCGCGCGTCCTTCGAAACCGCCGATGCCCGCGCGCGAGAGCGTCGCGGCCGCGCCCAGTACTGGGGTCACGTCGAAGCCGCCCTCGACCGCTAGGTAAGCCGTCGCGCTCTCCCTGAGCGGGCCGACGCGCAGCCTGTCGCCGCGGCCCAATGTCAGGCTCTGCCAGCCGGCGATTGTCTGCACCGCGCCATCGGCGGCGGTAAGCTGCATCTCGAGGGCGGCACCGGCGGTTGCGATGCGAACGGGGCTTTCAGCCTCGATCAGGGGGCCGAGGAACCGCATCTCGAGTGCTGGGGTCGCAGGGTCTGCGCCCACGAGCGCGTTGGCTTCCGACAAGCTTTCGCGATCGAGCGCACCGGAGGGCGGCACGCCGAACCGCTGTAGCCCCCGCCGGCCGCCATCTTGGAGCGTGGCCGCAAGGCCAGGGTCGATGAGGCGAAGCGCGCTCACAGAGCCGCCTCCCGCGGGACGGGGGTGGGTTGCCAGTCGCCGGCCTCCGCCGCCGCGGCGATCTCGCGGTAGCGGGGCTCCGGCAGGGGATCGAAGCTTACCGCGTCCCCGGGTGCGAGGAGTGCCGGCTCGGCCGCACCGGTGTCGAAAAGCTGCACGGGCGTCCGCCCGATCAGATGCCAGCCCCCGGGGCTCTCCACCGGATAGATCACCGTCAGCCCAACCGCGATCGCGACCGAGCCGGCGGGCACGGCCGTGCGCGGATTGCTGCGCCGGGGAAAGTCGATCGCCTGCGGTAAGTCGCCCATATACGGGCAGCCGGGTAGGAAGCCGATCATATAGACATGATGCGCCGTCCCCGCATGAAGGTCGACGACGGCGCCAGGGCTCATCCCCGCCCGGGCCGCGACATCCGCAAGATCGGGAGCATAATCGCCCTCATAGCAGGCCGGCAGCCGCCAGTGCCGTGCCTCCGATGCGGCATCGACCCGGCCTGCGATCATGGCATCGCGCAGCGCCGTCTCGACCGCTGGCGCATCGATCTCGAGCGGGTCGAACTGGACGAGCAGCGACCGGAAGCTCGGCGCCGTTTCGACCACCCCTGCGGGCGGTTTTGCCGAGATGAGCGCGTCGAGCGCCAGCACGGCCGCGCTCAGCGCCCGGTCCTTCTCCTTGCCGAACTCCACGATCAGGGCCGCGTCGCCGAAGGGCAGAAAGCGCGGCTCCGGCAGCGAAGTCTGCGAGTGGGCCGTTGGGGAGGGGGGCAGGCCGCTCATGGCGTCTCCAGTCGTCGTCGCACTCAGAGCTAGAAGCTCGCCGCAGCCTCGTCCATGCTCCATCTGCAGATGACGGCGGAAAAGGGCGTAGCGGATGGCTCGGCGGATCAACATCAACGCGGATATGGCCGAGGGCTGGGGCGCCTATGACATCGGCGACGACGAGGCGCTGCTGCGTATCGTCAAGAGCGCCAACGTGGCCTGCGGGATGCATGGCGGCGATGCGAGCGTGATGCATTGTGTCATCCGCGCGGCCGAGGCTGCCGGCGTGAGCATCGGTGCGCATCCCGGCTTCAACGATCTTTGGGGGTTCGGGCGGCGGCAGATCCGCATGAATGCCGATCAACTCGAATACCTCGTTGCCTATCAGATCGGCGCGATGCTGGGCATGGCACGCTATTCCGGGATCGCGGTCACGCATGTGAAGGCGCATGGCGCGCTCAACAACATGGCCTGCAAGGATGCCGACTATGCGGCTGCGATTATGCGGGCGCAGAAGACGGTCGCGCCAGACGCCATCGCGCTTGTCATGCCCGGCACGGAGATGGAGCGGGCAGCGAAAGACGCGGGGCTCCGGGTCGGGCGCGAGGCTTTCGTCGACCGGACCTATGAGGACGACGGGAACCTCACGCCGCGCAGCATCCCGGGCTCGGTGCTGAAGGACCCGAAGGTCGCGGCGGAACGGGTGGTGAAGATGGTGCTTGAGGAGACCATCGTCTCACGCCACGGCACGCCGCTGCCGATCGGCTTCGACAGCCTGTGCGTCCACGGCGATGAGCCGACTTCCGTGGCGGTCGCCAAAGCCGCACGTCAGGCGCTGGAGGCGGCCGGGGTCGAGATCGTGACGCTGCCGGAGATGCTGTCCTGATCCAGCGGGGCCGCAACCTTTCAGCCGCGCGGTTGGAGATAGGTGCTACGGTTCCGGTCGATATGGTCGAGGAGACGGTAGTCCTCGGCTAGTGCCGCGCGGAGATCGGCTGTGGTCTGCGGTGACAGGGTAAGATCTTCGGCCTCGCGCATGCCCGTCTTCTCGCGCCGCATCGCCGCCGGTGGTTCTCCCAACCAAGAGGCGACCGTTTCGTTGAGGAGCGGCAGGTCTTCGTAGAGCGCCGCCATGATTAGGTGTTCGTCGAGCGCTCGCGCAGCCTCCTCGAACCTGGCCGATGGCGTGAGGTAGAGGCAGTGGCTGTTGAGGCGGGTGCGGGCAGAGGAGGCGAGGAGCCCGCGCACGAAGGCATCGGGCTCGAGCGCCAAGGCCCCGGTCTTCACTCGGCTGCGCGGTAGCGCCCTGGTGCGGGCGCGGTTCCGGATGAAGGCGAGGTTCGAGAGGAAGCGGTCCACCGGATCGCGAAGCACCGTCACCGCCCGCACGCGTTTCCGCGTCCGGATCGGCGCCCAGATGGGGTGGTGGCCTTCCAGGAAGCGCGCCGTTGCAACCGGATCGGGCCGACCGATGAGCGAGCCGGCGCGGGCCGCGAAACCGCGTGAACTGCGCACCATCCATCGCCTAAGTTGGTCATGGGTGCGGGCAACGCCGTGGTCCCAGCCGTCGAGACTGCGTCCCAAAAGCTTCGCCCGCGCTTCGGCGGGGAAATGGCTGCCGAGCATCAGCGCCAGACTGGTCGAGCCGGTCTTGGGGATGCGCATAAGGAAAAGGACCTCGTCGTTCGGTCGGAAGGCCGTCATGACCCTTGGTCCCAAAACCCGCCTGCGGCGACGGGAAGCTGCCTGGGGTCGGGATACTACGCTGGGTGGCGAGATTTCCCATGACCCATCTGCGGCGAGCGGCGCCCATGCCGCAATCGCTTCAACACATCGTACTTTCCAGAGTAATTCCACGTATATTTTGGAAACTAATTTCATAAAGGGCGATTATGTGGCCGCATGACGCAGTGAAAGATCCAATAGCGCGCCATCTCTCCCGGCACGAACAGATTGGCAGAAAGGAGACCGCCAAATGACGATCGACTTTGTTTTTCTGCTCATGCTCTTCACCTTGGGTGGTGGGCTTGTACACGCAATCATGCATCTGCGGGCAACGCGCCGCATGATGGAAAGCGGTGAGGACACTGGTGGGCTGCCGCGAGTATATCGCCGCCGCACTAGAAATCCTGGCCAGGCCTGACATCGAACTCTTGGGACGGCCTTGATTGGCCGTCTCTATTTTTCCCTGCGACGGATTGTCTTGAGTTATTCTGCCGCTTCCACGAGGAAACCGCCTGATTGTCGTGTCCAGAGGCGTGCATAAAGGCCGCCCTGTTCTAGAAGCACTGTGTGGCTGCCCTGTTCGACGATCCGGCCCTCGTTGAGGACGACAATGCGATCCATGGCCTGGATCGTGCTCAAGCGGTGGGCGATCGCGAGGACCGTGCGCCCCTCCATCACGGCTCGTAGGGCGGCTTGGATCTCCGCCTCGACTTCTGAGTCGAGCGCGGAGGTCGCTTCGTCGAGCACGATGATCGGCGCGTCCTTGAGGATCGCGCGGGCGATGGCGATGCGCTGACGCTGTCCGCCCGAAAGCTTCACCCCGTTCTCGCCGAGATGCGCGTCGTAGCCTTCGCGCCCGCGCGGATCGCGAACGGTTTGGATGAACTCATGGGCGGCGGCCCGCTCTGCCGCGGCGACCATCGCCTCCTCGCTCGCGTCCGGGTTGCCGTAGAGGATGTTCTCGCGGGCCGAGCGGTTGAAGAGCGCGGGCTCTTGCGTGACCGTCGCGATCTGGCTGCGCAGCCATTCCTGCGGCAGGTGCGCGATGTCGTGGCCGTCGATGAGGATCCGCCCACCTTCGAGATCATGGAGGCGAAGGAGGGCCGCGACCGTCGTGCTTTTGCCCGCGCCCGAGGGACCGACGAGCGCAACTTTTTCGCCCGGCGCAATGTCGAGATCGATGCCGTCGATGCCGCCGCCCCGCAGCCGTCCGTATTTGAACGTGGCGGCCTCGAAAGCGACCGCCCCGCTCGCACGGTCGCGCGGTGCTTGGGCATCGTCGTCGTCCAGCAGCGTATGGGGCGGGGAAAGGGTCCGCATCCCGTCCTCGAGCACGCCGATCTCGGTAAAGATCGTCATCGCGACGAAGCTGATCCAGCCGGACATTTGCGAGAGGCGAGTGGCAAGCAGCCCGGCAGCCGCAACATCGCCGATGCTCGCGCTCCCGACGCTCCATAGCCAGAAGCCCGCGCCGATTAGCGCCGCGGGTAGCACGCCGGAGAGGAAGGCGAGCAGGGAGCGGAAGCGCCAGACCGTATTGCCGAAATCCAAGCCGGCGCTGCGATACCGGCCGATCGCCGACTGGGCGCGGTCTTCCTCGCGGCCCGTATGGGCGAAGAGCTTTACAGTCTCGATATGGCTGATCTGATCGACGAGCGTGCCCGAGAGCGCCGAGCGTGCGTCGGCCCGTTTGCGCGCCTTCTCGCGGATCGCGGGCAGGTAGCTGCGCACGAGCTGCAGATAGACGCCGAACCAGACGACGAGGATCGTCGCGAGAAGGCCCGAGGAGGCGCCGAGGACAAGCAGGCTCCCCACCACGGCCGCGATGCCATAGGCGATGGCGTTCAGGAACTCGTTGGTGGCCTGCGCCGCAGCATTGGCCGTTTGCAGCTCTTTCTGACTGATCCGCCCGGCGAAGTCGTCCTGAAAATAGCTGACCGCCTGGCCGAGCGTGTGCCGGTGGAGCCGCCAGATGCTGAGATGGCTAAGCCCGGGCGCGACCGAGATCGAGGAGATGCCCGAGTTGATCGACATGAGCCCCGGGCGGACGAGGAGCATGAAGAGGCCGATCCCGAGAAGCGTGAGCCATTCGGCTGCGAAGAAGCTCTCGCGCCCGGCCGAGACCTCTGCCTGCCGGGCAAGGTCGATCGCGTAGCCGACGAGGAATGCGCCAAACGCCTCGGCCGCGCCGAGCGTGAAAGAAACGGCACCGAAGATCCAGACCGCAGGCTCCGAGCCGCGGATGAGCCAGCGGTAGAACGGCCAGGGGCGCCGCGGCGGCGGGCCGTCCGCCTCGGCGAAAGGATCGAACAGGGTTTCGAAAAAGCGGTTCATCTTTCGTCCAAATCGTCTTTCGCTGCTGCCCCGGCTCCGAAACTGGCCCCGCTGTCACGTGGTTGCCTGCGATGTAGAGGCGCCGGCGGCGATGTCCCCAATGGCGGCGATGCTATTCCGCCGCAGTGGAGGCCTCTTCGGCGCAACTGTCGATGAAGCCGCCCGACTGCCGCGCCCAGAGCCGGGCGTAAAGGCCATCGCGGGCGAGCAGTTCTTGATGCGTCCCGTCCTCGGCGATGCGGCCCTGATCGAGCACCACGATGCGGTCCATCGCCTGGATGGTGCTGAGGCGGTGCGCGATGGCGAGGACCGTGCGGCCATCCATCAGCTTGCCGAGGCTTTCTTGGATCGCGGCTTCGACCTCGCTGTCGAGGGCGGATGTCGCTTCGTCGAGGATCAGGATCGGTGCGTCCTTCAGCACCGCGCGTGCGAGCGCGATGCGTTGACGCTGTCCGCCCGAGAGCTTGACGCCCCGCTCGCCCACATGCGCGTCGAGACCCCGGCGGCTGTCCTGATCGTTCAGGTCGCCGATGAAATCGGTCGCTGCGACCTTGGCGATGGCTGCCATGATCTCATCATCCGTCGCCTCGGGTCGGCCGTAGCGAATGTTCTCGCGGATCGAACGGTGGAGGAGGGCCGTGTCCTGCGTGACCATGGCGATGCGGCTGCGGAGGCTCTCTTGCTCAACGCTTTGGAGATCCTGGCCGTCGATCAGGACGCGGCCCTCTTCGGGATCGAAGAAGCGGAGGGCGAGGTTCACGAGGGTTGATTTGCCGGCACCCGAGCGGCCGACGAGGCCGACTCGCTCACCGCCCCGGATCTCGAGATCGATGCCGCGCACGCCGCCTGCGCCGCGGCCGTAGTGGTGGTGGACATTGGCGAAAGTGATCGCGCCGTCGCTGAGGGCGAGCGGCTTCGCATGCTCGGCATCGGGCATCTGAAGGGGCTTGGCGATGGTCTCCATACCCTCCTGGATCGTGCCGACGTTTTGGAAGAGCGTCGAGACGGTCTGCATGATCCAGTCGACAAGGCCCGACATGCGGAGCGCGATGGCGACGGCGGCGGCGACGGTTCCGGGTGTCGTGGCGCCGAGGGTCCAGAGATAGACCGCGTAGCCGACGACCCCGCCGTAGAGGATGAGATGGAGCGTCGCCATGCCCGTCTGAAGATAAGTGTAGAGCCGCGTCTGCCGGGCGAAGGTCCAGCGGAAGTCGTTCATCGCTTCCTGCGCGTAGGCGTCCTCGCGTTCCGCATGGGCGAAAAGCTTCACGGTCTGGATGTTCGTATAGGCGTCGACGATGCGGCCCGCGAGGAGCGAGCGCGCCTCGGCCACGTCCTTGCCGGCCGCGGTGATGCGGGGCACGAACCATGCGGCAAGCGCGATGAAGCTGAAGAACCAGAGACCGAGCGGGATCAGAAGCCGCGCATCCGCCCCGCCGAGCACGATGGCCGAGCCCACCGTGAAGATGATCGCGTACCACATGGCATCGGTCACCTGGAACACCGCGTCGTTGATCGCCGGGGCAAGCTGGATCTGCTTGTTCGCGATGCGCCCCGCGAAATCGTCGGCGAAGAAACCCATGGATTGGCGCAACATCTTCCGATGCGTGCGCCAGCGGATGAGCGCGCCCATGGCCGGGAAGAAGCCCTGACCCGTGACAACCGCCCAGCCGATCATCGCGATGGGGGGCAGGAACACGCCGATGCCGATCATCAGCGACAGCATCTGCCAATGATCGTCCCACAGCGTCTCGGGGTTGGCCGTCGCCAGGATATCGATGAGATGGGCGGCGAGCCCGACGAGTGCTGCCTCGGAGAGCGCGGTGACGAAGCCGAACGCCATGCCGCCCGCGATCACCCAGCGCGCGGGCCAGAGGAAGTAGAAGATGAAAGGCAGCAGCCGATCCGGGAAATCCGCCCGTTCGTCATAGGCCTGATAGGGATCGATCAGGCGTTCGACGCGGGCGAGCAGGCGGGCGAACATCGGTCTTCCTCGGGCCGAGCGTGGCGGTGCTCGGTTTAGGGTGGGTGACGGTTCGGCAATGCCTGGCCGCCTTTACGAGATGGCGTCTCGGGGCACGGGTTCAATGGGCGGGCGGCCGATCCAGGTCTTGAGCGCGCCGTACAGTATCACACTGTACACTTTCTCCGCGACAGTTTTGAGCTTGGAGAAGGGCGGTCTTTGCCTGCTGCGTGCGGGCCGGGCCTGGGCGGGCCTGGTCGGGCCGGGGCGAGATGGCGGGTGCCCGTGCGCGCCGCATCGCCTTCGCTCGCAGCGCGACGCCCACCCGCCATCCCGCCCCGGTTGGGCATTGCGCGATCCGTTGCGTTGTCAGCACTCTCAAGGGGCGGTAGGACTTTCCAAAATGCGGAGGACGCCAAGGAGGCCGGAATGATGGACGGGGCGCGGGACGGCGGAGAGATGCGTGCGGAGCGGGCGCGGGCGGCGGCCTGGTTCGTTGAGCTGAGGGATGCGATTTGCGCCGCGTTCGAGACGCTGGAGGACGAGCAGGCCTCGGGCCCGCATGTGGGCCTCGACCCCGGCCGGTTCGAGCGCAAGGAGACACGACGCGCAGGTGAGGGTGAGGGCGATCAGGGCGGCGGCGTGATGAGCGTGATGCGCGCCGGCCGCGTCTTTGAGAAGGTCGGCGTCAACGTGTCGACGGTCTATGGCACGCTCGGCGAGCAGGCGCAGAGGAGCCTCACGGCGCGCAAGGAGCTGCCAGGCCTTGCCGAGGATCCGCGTTTCTGGGCTTCGGGCATCAGCCTCGTTGCGCATATGCAGAGCCCGCGCATGCCGGCGGTGCACATGAATACCCGCATGTTCTGGACGCCGTCCTGCTGGTGGTTCGGCGGCGGGACGGACCTGAACCCCATGGTGCCGGTCGACGAGGACACGGCGTTCTTCCATGGCGCGCTGGAGAAGGCCTGCGCGCCCCACGGTGCCGACTACTACCCCCGCTACAAGGCCTGGGCAGACGACTATTTCATGATCCGGCACTGGAACGAGGCGCGCGGCGTCGGCGGGATCTTCTACGACGATCACTGCACTGGCGATTGGGAAGCGGATTTCACTTTCACCCAGGATGTGGGACGGGCCTTCCTTGATGCTTTCCTGCCGATCTGCCGATTGCGGCGCGACGAGGCTTGGGGTGAAGAGGAGCGGGCGCATCAGCTCTTCCGCCGGGGCCGCTATGCCGAGTTCAATCTCGTCTATGATCGGGGCACGAAGTTTGGGCTCGAGACCGGGCATAACCCCGAGGCCGTGCTGATGAGCCTGCCGCCCGTGGCCACATGGCCGTGAGCCCGCTCGCAGGGCGCGCGCGAGGGCCTATCTTCCTCTCCAGCTAGCAGGGAGGATTGCATGATCGCGGTGATCTTCGAGGTCGAGCCAGCGGAAGGCGCACTCGAGGGCTATATGGCGCTCGCGACGAGTTTGAAGCCGGAGCTCGAGAAGATCGACGGCTTCATCTCGGTGGAGCGGTTCGAGAGCCTGACGACGCCGGGCAAGCTCGTCTCGCTCAGTTTTTGGCGCGACGAGGAGGCGCTCGCCGCCTGGCGCAACCGGCCGCGGCATCGGAGCGCCCAGGCGACCGGGCGCGCCGGGATGATGGCGGGCTATCGGCTGCGCGTGGCCAGCGTCATTCGCGACTACGGCATGGCCGAGCGGGAGGAGGCGCCCGCCGACAGCCTCGCGCATCACGATGCGGCACTGGAGGTGGGCGCCAGTCGCTGAGCCAGTCGCTGAGCCAGTCGCTGAGCTAGTGGCTGAGGCAGTCCCTGGACGGGCGCTCAGGTCAGGACGAGCGGGGCGACGCCAAGGGGCACGTTGAACTTCTCGCACCAGATCCAGACCTCGTTGTACTTGCCAATATCGAGGCCGGCCTTCAGCGCATAGGTCTGAGCGCCCGCATTGCTGCGGAGCGGGGAGAGGATCGTCGCCGGATCGAAGCCGCCATTCCCGAGCCCGACCTTGGGATCCGGTGCGCCATCGAAGGTGAAGTCGTCCTCGAGCGCGATGATCACTTCGCCCTGGGAGAAGATCACACTGGCATGGCCCGTCGTGACATGGTCCGAGCGGCCTTCGAAGACGCCGCGGGCCGTGGTGCGTGCGCCCGCTGCGATCGTCGGGGCCGGTGCTGGGGCGGAGGCCACGGTGGTGCCGCTATCGGCGGCGCAACCCGCAAGAGTGGCGGTCCCGCCGACGGCGAGGAGGCCAAGCGCTTGGCGGCGCGTTGTGATGAAGACGGGTCTGGTGGTCATGGTGGCCTCCCGGGCGTGATTGGTTGGGCTGACGGAGGGTGATGCCATCGGCAGTGCGACGCCAGGGTCCACACGCGACTCTCACGGTGATTTGCCGTAACGCGCGGAAATGTGAGGATTATGCGTTGTCTTCGGCAACGATTTGAGTGGGCAGTGGAGAAGGTCGGCCGTGATTAGCACAAGCGGACGGTTCGCGATCATCGGATGGGGATCGCTGATCTGGGACATGGATGGGCTTGAGCGGCATGTGACCGGCGATTGGGCCATGAGCGCGGGCCCGGCGCTGCCGCTTGAATTCAGCCGGGTCAGTGCGAAGCGGCTGGGTGGGTTGGCGGTCTGTATCGACCCCGAACATGGGGTGGATTGTCCGAGCCACGTCATCGCCTCGCGGCGGGGGTGCCTGTTGCGTGCGGCCGTCGATCTGGCGCGGCGGGAGCGGGCGCCGATACGGCGGATCGGGATCGCCTGGCCCCAGCACGGGGTGTTGCGCAGCCATGTGCCGGGGATCGGCGAGCGCTTTGCCGCATGGTGCGAGGCGTCGGGTTGGGACGGGGCCGTCTGGACCGATCTCGACCGGAATTTCGAGGCGGAGAAACGCGAGCCTTTCGGCATTCCCGCGGCCGAGCGGCATTTGGCGGGGCTGACTGGGGCCTCGCGCGTCGAGGCGGTGCGCTATATCGAGGAGGCGCCGAGGGCGACCGACACACCACTTCGCAGGCATCTTGCCGCTCAGCCCTGGTGGCAGGCCGCGGTTCGCGAGGTCCTCGGGCGTTGAAAGCCGGGTGCCTTCTTAGCCGTCGATCAGCAGCATCGCGGCGGAGAGGGCGACGAGCACCCCCATGACGATGTTGAAGGCCCGCAGGCGAGCGCCCCGGCCGAGGAATTGGCCGATCCAGGCGCCGAAGAGCGTCCATGCCTGGGTTGAGCCCAAGCCGGAGAGCGTGAAGACGGCTGCGACGAGGATCGCTTCGCGAAGAGGGGCCGCGCCAGAGACATAGGTGGCGGAGACGGCGATGCACATCACCCAGGCCTTGGGGTTCACCCACTGAAAGGCAGCGGCCTCGACGAAGGTCAGCGGTCGGCTGCGGTTTCTGTTTTGCGCCCGGTCGCGAGGGGGCGCGGTGGTCTCGGCCGCCGGCATCGCCGTTGCGATCCGCCAAGCGAGCCACAGCATCACGCCCGCCCCGACCCAAGCCATGCCGTCGCGCAGCAGGGGTGTGTTCTCGAACACCTCGCCCAAGCCGAGGGCGACGGCGAACACCATCACCGGAAAGCCGAGAGCTACGCCCATGGCATGCGCCAGCGTCCGGCGCCAACCATGCGTCGCGCCGGACGCGGCAAGCATCATGTTGTTGGGCCCGGGCGTGAAGCTCGCGGCGACGGCGAAGCCTGCAAGCGCGAGGAGGAGATCTGGTTGCATAACGGCGTCTTTATGTCAGTCGTTCTGACTAATTTCCGCCCGAAGATGCGAGAGGAGTGCCGCCTTGTCCAGTGTGAAGCCGCTCTCGATGAACGCTGTTTCGGCTGCTGCGAGGGCGTGGCCCAGGGCGGGTCCCGGCGCGATGCCGATGCGTTCGATATCCTTCGCTGTGATCGGGAGCTTGGCGGCGGCGCCCCGTTGGATGGCCCTGGCCGCGTCACTGGGGGTGGGCGGTCTGTCCTGCCAGCCGGTGAGCGAAGCTTCGATGAGAATGGCGGCCCAGGTGACCTCTGCCCCGTGGCGATAGGCAATTGCCCCTGCGGTCGTACCCTCGGACAAGGCGCGCC